>JBHLPR010000083.1:0-8267 GCA_048939245.1 Promethearchaeota archaeon
AATTCCTGACGTAGGTCCTAAGACTGTTCGAGTGCTTCATGAAGAACTGGGTATTTCATCCATTGAGGAACTCCGAATTGCACTTGATGACCAGAAAATACGGGAATTACGAGGATTTGGTCCAACGAGTGAGGAGCGAATACGTCAGAATTTAGAGACAATGGCTGGTTTTTCTCAACGGTTATTCATCGGAAAGGCATTACCAATTGCCGAGGAACTTGTGGAAGATCTCCAAAAAATAAGGGATGTAACTCAAATAGCCATTGCTGGCAGTCTACGACGATGGAAGGAAACCATTGGTGATATCGATATTCTTGTCAGCTCACCAACCCCCTCAAGAGTCATGAAAGCGTTTGTCGATTATCCTACGGTTGAAAGGATTCTGGTTCAGGGACCAACGAAAACAAGTGTGCGTGTGAATGAAGGTGTTCAAATTGATCTTCGGGTTGTTGGAATTGAGTCTTTTGGTGCGGCTCTCCAGTATTTTACGGGTTCAAAAGCTCATAACATTGCGCTTCGTAACCTTGCTCGGCAACGAAAATGGAAACTTAGCGAATATTCCCTCTCAGATATAGAAACCGATGAAGTAATCGCTGGAAAAACAGAGGCAGCTATCTATAAGGCATTAGATCTGGAATGGATTCCGCCAGAACTTCGTGAAGATATGGGAGAACTTGAAGCTGCTCAAAATCATAAGCTTCCTTCCCTAATCCAGATTTCTGATCTACGAGGTGACTTTCATGTCCGTTCTAATTGGAGTGATGGCACTGATACTATCAAGGTCATGGCTAAGGCTGCAATAGCCCGTAAATACGAATATCTGGCAATTAGTGATCATTCCAAACATCCTGCCTTCGCCAAAGGCCTCGACGCGTCTCGGTTAAAAAAGCAAATCGACCATATACGAAAACTCGATGAGCAGCTTGACAATTTTCACCTCTTGGTAGGTGTTGAGGTGGATATACTGCCGGATGGTTCACTTAATTTCCCTGATGAACTTCTTTCAGAAACAGATATCGTAATTGCAGCCGTTCATCTGCCCCTTAAAACAAAAACTTCCATCACTGACTTGCTTGTTACCGCCTGTCATCACGATCTTGTCGACTTTATCGCCCATCCATCCGAGCGAATAATTAATTCCCGTCCCAGCTTTTCTGTTGATTTTCCAGCAGTTTTTAATGCAGCTAAACAACAGGGCGTAGCACTCGAAATTAATAGTTCCCAGCGGCTTGTTTTATCTGCAGAGCTTACCAGACAAGCCAAAGAACAGAACCTAAAATTTATCGTGAGTACTGACGCACATCAGGCAAGTCATCTTGATCATATTAGATATGGCGTGGGAATTGCCCGAAGAGGTTGGCTTGAAACTGACGATGTACTCAACACGCGTACTATAAGTCAACTAAAAAAATTACTAAAACACCTTCACTAACGTTTTGAAGGATTGGTTTCAAAATCCTTAAAGGTGTTTATCTTCCCTGCCTTCTACGAGGAACAAATAATGGGTCAAACCAACCCCGAAGACTCCTCTGAGAAAAAGTTGGTCGATCAGATAGGCAAGATTGAACGAAGTGACCTTCGACAATGGGTGAAAGTGTGCCCAAACTGCTTCAGTATTGACATTCACCCCCTCACTAATATTTCAGGCACCATTATCCAGGAACAATGGTATTGTCAAGATTGCGATTATGCAGGATTTGTCATCGAAGTCAAAACCGAAGATCTCATTCGCTTCCGCCTTCAAAGGCTCGCGCTACAATATAATAAAAATATCAAGGCAAAAGGGAAATAGTGGTCTAGAGCCTATCTCAGGCTGCAACAGGAAAGGCAACTTCAGCTGCAGCACCCATTAGCGTCTTAAATAACAAATCTTTATTCCGTGGATCAATCGCCACTAAACCAACTGTACGTAATCCTAGCAATCGTGATACAGTATCTGGCAATAAAGCGTCTTTAAGATCCTGTTTATTAGCGATTGCCCAGATAAGAGCCCCATCCGTCCATTTTTGGATAATTGGAACAAGTTTCCGTGTCGACATCACGTTCCTCAACGTTGAATCAGTCACCATAATCACAACGTCAGTCCCTCGGAGATAATCCTTCCATTTTGGAACCAGTAGTTCTTGACCCGGAAAGTCCCAAACGGCAATCTCATAGGGGCCCAGTTTCGCAGTTTGCATCTCCTCTACATAAACCGCCATCGTAGCTACATGATTCAAATCTGCTCGCTGACTCATAAGCATCTTAAGAATCGTGGTTTTTCCAACACCCCCTTCTCCAAGAAGAACAACTTTCAGTGTTGAGATAATTGCAGAATCGATGATAGGTCCAAGATCTTGGAAGACTTGCGAGTTTCGGTTGCTTTTGAAATCCCAAATTTGTTTAGAGAATTTCTGTTTCATCGTCAGGACAGCGCTATCGATTTTCTCAAGAAGGATTTCGTCTTTGTCTTGTTGATCCGCTACGAGGACAAGAATCAAATCGCTGTCAACGTATTTGTGAATGAATTTCATCCCATCAAGAAAAATAGGGACAGGTAAATCTTCACCTGTATCGCGTTCAATTTGACGTAGGGACTGGATGTATTCCGCAATAACCGGTTGATCGATTTCTATTGCCCAATACGAACGATGGAAGAGTTTGATACCATTTCTCGTTAGTAACAGGACATTATGGATCAAGCAGAGTCGCCTCCCAGCTGGAAATCCCGTATTTTTGGGTGTTTGATATTCGTTTCGGGGCTTTAAAATAGTTGCACCTTATCCACCAGTCTTCTTTCTCTGTTAAACATTTCTAATTCCTTAAAACCAATGAATTTTTAAGCTGGACCATGCGGTAGAGGCGGGCTCTGATGACGTTTTGTAAAGGTTTGGACGATGGCGTTCAAATCTTGGACTTGTGTTTTAGAAAGCGGTGGTGCTTGATGTGACGTTAGGATTTCCTGCACGCAAGTTCGGGCTCGATCAAGGCTGGTCAATGATCCGTGTTGTTGCCAACTTTCATATGGTTGACGATCCACTAACTTACCAGGAAGATAATGCTCTCGTCGAAACCAGTTAAGAGTATGATGAAGGCGCAAGAAATCGCCACCTTTGGTGCCCACTTCATTAAGCTCCGTAAGCGCAAGAGTCTGATCGTTGACATCGATTCCATTGATGAAACGTTGGGTCATACCCGCTATCATATCATCAATAACGAGTTTCTCATAACTTTGTGTACTTTCAAAAATCATCATTCCCGCTCCAGCAATGTTGTTAATTCCTGCCATAGCTGCTAGGAAAAATCCCGTGGCAGCTTCATAACCGGTTTGAGAATCACTACTCAATTTGGCATCCGAGAGACCCATATAGCCATGAGTGGGAAGGCCATAGTGCTTGGCCATCTGGGCATAAGCACAAGTAAGCATGAGACTTTCTATGGCTCCAAGACGCGCTGTACCATACTGCATATCCACCGCTGTTGGTGAACCACCATAAATCACAGGTGCACCTTTCCTAGCGAGTTGGGTGAGAACCACTCCACTTAATGACTCAGCGTTATGCAAAACTAATGAACCAGCAATGGTAATTGGTCCGGTGGCTCCAAGTTGAGGCATCGAAATGAGTTCAATCGGAATTCCTGCGTTAGCTCCAAGTAGGAGATCATGTACGGTGAGTTCACTCCACTGTAATGGTGCTGATGGGCAGGTATCAAAGATTGCGAGAGGTTTTTCTCGAAGTTTTTTGGGTCCTCCTCTGATTGCTTCAAGCATTTCCTTCATGTCATCAAAAGCGTCGAGAGCAAAAGTTCCTGTAACAATAGGTTTGGTTGAATGTTGGAGAAGCAGGTACAATCGATATCGATCCGCAAGCACAGGCGGAATATCAGCAGGAATCAGTGCGGTACTTTGAATATCGATGTATGTGAGGGCATCTGTGACATGGGCAAATTTGATAACATCAGACACAGTTGGCTGGCGTCTTTCACCGCTATTAAGGTCAAAAAGATGAGTGGCCGCTGATCCTGGATTAAAATGAATTCGATTTTCTTCAAGGGTAAGCGCAGGCCTACCCTCCCGATTATAAAGCTGAATAGCGGATGGAGCCTGTTTGATTTGTTCTTCGACTAGCGATACTGGGAAATATGCGTGTTCTCTATCATAATCCACTGATGCTCCAGCAGCTTCGAGGAGGTTTAACGCTTCTTTACTCTGAATTTTCATTCCGACATTTTCTAGTAGAAAAAGACTTTCGCTATGAATCCGATGAATATCCTCATCTGCCAGCAAGTTGAGGTAGGGTCTTTGTGTCATAATTCGTTGACTCCTTAATTCAAAATATACTCAGGTTTCATCATGGCCCGTCAACTGTTTCGCGATTTTTACTGCCTGATTAAAATCTACGCCATAACCGTCTGCGCCAATCCGTTCAGCAAAGCGCTGACTCACAGGGGCACCACCTACCATAATTTTCACATGATCTGCAAGTTTTTCTTTCTTCAAGAGATCAATAGTGTCTTGCATTCGATCCATCGTCGTCGTTAACAATGCCGACATTGCAATGACATCTGCATTCACTTCTTTGATTTTCTCAATAAATTCAGTGGGTGTTACTTCAACTCCTAAATCATAGACAGTGAATCCTGCTACAGTGAGCATTGTTGCAACGATTGATTTGCCGATGTCATGAATGTCTCCTTGCACTGTACCGATCACAACGGTGCCTAGGGCTTTTTCATTGGTGGTTTTCGCTAAATGGGGTTCAAGGAATTCTAAGGCCTGTTTCATCGTTTCCGCAGCCACAGCCAGTTCGGGAAGAAAGGCTTCACCTCTTTCAAAGCGATCGCCTAAAACGCGAATACCCGCAGTAAGTCCTTCATTGACTATTGTTGAGGCGTCTATCCCTTGGTCAATTGCTTTAGGAATGAGGTCAAGAACCTGCTCGGTTTGACAATCAATCATCTTCTCTCGAATTTGATCAACGATTTCAGCACTCATGAAACACGCACCTAATATCTTCCTGTAGTTCGATTTATTCGATTATCTCCCAAGTATGTTGGTATCTGTCAAGTTCTTCTATGGTTCGTTTATCCATAGGGTGATCTCTGTCGGGAATGTCAAGATGTTTTGGTTCACCACAGAGAGGTGTACTGAAGTAGCGTTGTCCACTATCATTTATCATGGTGACGATGGTTTCGAGTTCAGGATGTTTCTTTAGTAGTTTCAAAGCCGCTGCGATATTGCATCCTGAAGAAATTCCACAGAAAAGGCCTTCTTCTCGGCTGAGCCATTGAGCCATCTCGAGCGCTTCATCGGATGTGGTTGTAATGATTCCGTTTAGAATGCTTAAATCTAAGTTCTCTGGTACAAATCCATCGCCAATCCCTTCAATACGGTGTGAACCCCACCTGCGATGTGCAAGAAGAGGTGCCTCTGTCGGTTCAATGGCATAAAGCATAATTTGGGGGTTGCACTTCCTCAAATACTGGCCAACACCCGTAATCGTCCCACCCGTCCCTTGGCTTGCGATGAAGGCATCAATGACACCGCCTGTTTGCTCCCAAATTTCTTTCCCGGTTGTTTCATAGTGAGCAAGTACGTTATCTGGGTTGCTGAATTGGGCGGGTTCCCAATATTTTCCAGGATTCATCTCTTTGAGTTCTTTGACCTTAGCAAGGCATAAATCGACGTCTGACTCGCCGCCGGGAGTAAAGATTAGGTTCGCTCCATAAGCGGCCATGAGTTTTCGGCGTTCTTGACTCATCCCTTCAGGCATAACGATGGTTACTGGGTAGTCTAACATTCGACCAACAAATGCGCAGGCGATGCCGGCGTTTCCAGTTGAGGATTCCAGGATTTCCATGCCTGGCTTTAATTCACCACGTTTTATTGCTTCTTGAATCATTGCAAAATAGATACGATCTTTTAGGCTTCCAGTGGGCGAATACCATTCGATTTTTCCTAATATATTGGCTCCCGTTTTTTCGCTGATTTTTGGTAGTCGGAAAAGAGGAGTGAGTCCAATTAAGTCAAAGATATTGTCTTGGATATGTTTGTATTTATCCCAGTTCAAGGGCACAGCTAACAACTCCTAATTAATTAGTCGCAGCATGGATTAGCCCGTATATAAGGTTACAGCTTTGTGGGGTGCACGAGGCGAAGAATCATAAGGCTGCACCGTGGGGCATTTAGGAAATTAAAGGAAGCAGCAACTGTGAAACTTCAGGGACCTTTCTATTATGCAGAATTTCTAGAACGGCCAAACCGCTTTCTCACCATATGCCAAATGAATGGTCGACGTGTTTCTGCATACATTCCCAATCCTGGTCCAATGCCGGACCTCCTTTTTCCGGGGGTTGAAGTCTTACTCCGTTCTAACCCAGCTGATCATCGGAAAACTGATTTTGATTTAATTTGCTCTCGGAATCATGGAATCTTACTTTCTCTCGATTCTCGGGTCCCGAATTGGATTTTAGCTGAGGCTTTATCTCAAGGTCAACTAACACCCTTCCGGCAGTATCATGAAATCATATCAGAACCAGTATACAAGGATAGTCGCTTAGATTTCCTACTCCATGGTAATGAGCTTCCCTCCTGCTATTTGGAGGCTAAATCGTCGACAGATGCTAACAATCGTATCGGCATGTTTCCTCGGGTGCCTACAGCACGAGGGCAACGGCATCTCCAAGAATTAATGCATGCCATTGATGAGGGATATCGTGCTGCCATTGTGTTTATTGTTCAACGAACCGATGCAGATCGACTACGACCCAACGATTCCATTGATCCGGATTTTGGTATTATTCTACGGGATGCCGTAGAACACGGTGTTGAAGCCTTTGCATGGACTACTCGTTTCCTCGAATCAAGTAATGAAATTGTCATACACCGTTCGATTCCTGTGGACCTTAGTGAAGCCGCTGTTTCAAAATAATTACGAAAATTGTCCGTATTTTTTCGCCGCGGTGACCATCGCTCGGATATTTTCTAAAGGTGCTAAAGGAGGAACTTCACACCCACTACTAAGAATAAATCGCCCTTCACGACCAACAGCTTCGATGCATGATTTAGCTGCCGCCTCTACAGCTAAAGGGGTTCCAGTGAGGAGAAGTTCAGTTGGATTTAAGTTACCCATTAGAATAATGTCCTCTCCAATTTGCTTTTTTGCCTCAACTAAATTTACTAGATGATCAAGTTCCAAGATGGAGGTTCCAGTTCCCGCCATAAGTTCTAGCATTGAAGTTGTTTTGCCACAAATATGTAAAGAAGCAATGGCTCCTGCTCGTTCAACTGCTTCGACAATCAACTTCAGCTTGGGTGCTGCAAAGGTTGCGAAGGTTTTAGGGCTAATGAGGCTGCCACTCGCTGTTGGATCAGCAGTGACAATGACATCGACACCAGCTTCAATATTCGCCAGAGCATATTGGATAGAAGCTTGCAATGCTACTCTTAGGAGCTTATTCACAAAAGATGCATTTCGAATTGTTGCCATCATCAACGGGTTTACACCGGCTAATTGACCGGCTAATGTGAATGGTCCCGGTGTATAGGCAAATAGGGGGATCTTTTCATTGACTTCATCTTTGACTAATTTCACCATTTGTATATGTAAGGGGAGCCGACCGGATTCAAGGGGATCTGGTATTTCTAATTTGTCAACATCATCTGGGGATTTTACCACGTGTTCAGCTACTTGAGGGACCGAGTTTTCTGGAAACCGCATAGTACATCCCATCGCTTCTGCAAGCAAGTTGAATGAGCTCTCCCACCCAACATAGATGCCATCATATCCTAGCTCACGTTGCCCGGCGAGTAAGGCTTCTGCTGTTTTTATAGGATTATGCAGGGCTTCTTTCAAGCCCACCCCGGTGATTTGGGCGGTTGTATAGGTTACCTGCGGGATAACTGGTACTCGATCTGGTAATTTACCTTCAAGAAGTGTCATCACACGCTGAAAGGGTGTAATTGCAACCATTTTCGTCTTTCCTCAACCAGATAGTTGATTGCAAACAAGGTTGATCTTATACTCTGATTTTCCTGTTTAATTCAATTTGCCACATATGAAATAATTTAACCATGCTGAAGGCAGCATCTTTAAATTACCAATTACCCCAGTTTGCACGGGGAATGTGTCTTTCCCCTTACGTGTGCAGGATAGGATGGGTTCGGATCCGATAACTATGTCAGATAATAAACGACGAAAAGTTCAAACCGAATCGAATCAAACAGATGAAGAACCACATACCTGTCCTAACTGCGGCAGTAATAACCTCATTATGACATCCTCTCG
>JBHLPR010000118.1:0-2781 GCA_048939245.1 Promethearchaeota archaeon
TAATCCAGTGTTGGTTTTTAGCTTACCTTGTGTTATGTGAATCATAGAGATTTCCAATACAATTACTCGTTAGGCAATACGCAGTCAATTTAGTTTCAGAGATACTACATATTCAGAAAACATATATTGAAGGGAGGTGATGCCTATTGAACAGGAGGGACCAAAGGATCATTTCATTGCTTTACCCTGTACTGTAGGCCGAGAGGTGATGATGAGATCTTAAAAAGAAAGGAGGAGATACCATGTCAATAGAGGAAAACAAAGCAAATTTACACCGTGTGACAGAAGAAGTGTTTAATAAAGGGAACCTGGCGGTAGTGGACGAACTTGTATCCACCAACTCCGTCACGCATGCGGCTGGCGGGGAGGAGTTTAAAGGCCCAGAGGGCTTCAAACAAATGGTCACTATGATACGCACCGCTTTCCCCGACTTTCATATGACGATTGAGGATATTGTCGCCGAAGGGGACAAGTTGGCGTACCGTTACACATGGCGGGGTACACACAAGGGTGAGTATATGGGCATCGCTCCAACGGGCAAGCAAGTTACAGTGACAGGAATGAATATCGTGCACTTCGTAGGCGGCAAGGGAATAGAGTCGTGGACAAGCGGTGACAACCTCAGCATGATGCAACAGCTGGGTGTTGTCCCTCCTATGGGACAGGGTGGAGGGTAATCCCTTGTCTTAATCTTGTGACTGAGGAAGGCGATATACAGTAACAGTGGAGGCTGCATCTTAATAGGATGCAGCCTCATATTAATCATCCCTAGTTGGGCACTGCGGTTCGAATCGATTATTGAATAAGACACCTGTTGAATTCAAGATGATATCGATCATCGGGGGACGAGCCAAAATTATCGATTAGCGTTAGAAATCTTGCATTAAGCCCACCTGTTGAACCCCCAATAATGGGTATTTTCTATCCGTTTTTTCTACCTAATAAAACAGTGTTGACTATTTTTCTCAATCCACTAGAATGGATGCTAACAGAGCCCGGTGAAAAAAGCTGAATCGGTTCAATATGTAATGTTAGGCGATATATAAACAAAGACTAATAATGGGAGTACGCAATGAAAGAAATTACCAGTCTCTATAATCTTACACCATTACAAAGAATGCGGCACATGAAAGTATGGTTGTTTCTTGTTGTCGTAGCAATTGCCTTTGGTGTGTACGGTATCTCAACTATTTGGAGTAGACTTGATCCAATTGTGAAGGAGATATATTTAGTTAATGCTGACTTAGAAGGAGCACAATACCGATTGAAAAAAATTGAACAACAGATAATCAGGGAGCGTGAAAAAGGAGATGTCTCTGAAAAGCTTATCGAAAAGAAGGAGTCTATTATAGAGGAAATTAAGGAACTTGATGCTAAATTAAAAAGACTCTATAAGGAGTGCGAACGCAGAGGAATTGATGTTGGTCAATTCAAACATCTTGATCAAAGTTACCTTATCGATTGGTTCCTCACACCGGCCTATGCAAGCAATGCTGATCAAGGACAGGATAGCACTACAAGCAAAAAACAGGTGATGGTGGATAAAGAATTAGTACTAAAGATTGTTTTTATTATTTTAGTAGTAGTGTATCTGCTTGCGCTTTACAAAGTATTTTTCTCACGGAATCCTAAGAACATGAATGTTGCTATAGATCTTGTGAAGTCAATAACTGGATTTTGGATTGGTATAGGGACAACGGTGTTGAGCATCGTCTAACTACCGCTTCCAACCGACCTCCTTCGTCGGCGGCTGAAGCATAAGTTAGACCGACCTCAATATGGCACCGGAAGAAAAAACCGTTCTCCTTGTTGCATTCTACATGCTTGTCCTGGGAACACCTGTTGGGCTGGCTTGGCGGTTGTTTCTAAGAACGGATGGTACTCGCCTTCCTCCACATCGCAGGAATCTCGCAATCGTCGGACTATCAGGGATTTCCCTATCGGCCGCTGGATTCTTGGGGATGTCGATCCATGCGATGCTGGTTGGCGGGTTTAGCGAGCACTTGGGCGTCTATTATGCTTGGGCAGAACCAGGGTCTCTCCTCGCACTACTCTCGCTTTGGTTAGTACTTGCGTCGATCGGTTGGAGTCGAGTGGTCGGCTTTGTAGCCGGGCTTGTGGTCCTGTTATTTTGGTATCTCTTGGCCGTGACGATATAGATAGGCGGCCGGTCTAATCGTTACATCACCTTCTCAATTTTATGTCTCTTAAATTTGAAAGTTTTGATTAACGATAGCTACTGAGAGAGACAATCTATCGAATGGGATTTCAGCGGTAATCCTGCGGAAAACTATGAACGTTATTAGTTCCAGCTATCTTTGTTATTTTGGCAGAAGACCTTATCAAGTTGTAAACATTCAACCTGGTGAGCATGTGTTGGATGTGGTTTGTGGGACCAGGTATCATTAGTCGGCTAATCGTGGCTTTTTATCAACTTCGGTTGAGCAGCGAAGTTGCCTTTGATTGAGGCATTCGGGGCGAACTCGGCCCAAGTCAACTCAAGTGTTAGGTGGTTCTATGGTTAGCATAATTCAAGATGAAGTAGATACCCCGCCTTAACCGGCTATTCTATCGATTTGCGTTAGAATTCTTGACCAAGTCCGAAATGAGTGAATCCCCCTATTTCAGTTAGCATTCCTTGCTACCATAGAACCCGGAGTTGACCAGAGATGAAAAAATGGCTTTAAGAAACAAAAAGTTTACATAACATAAATAAAAAGAGGGAAAACCTTATCCCGCCTATTGAATATCCAATAATGGGTATTTTCCATCCGTTTTTTC
>JBHLPR010000084.1:0-8225 GCA_048939245.1 Promethearchaeota archaeon
TACCCACACTGAAAATATCAAGTATTAGTATAAGGTCTTTCTTTATCAGGGCGAAGGGTGCCAAAACTTCCATCAAAATTAATTAGAAAATGAACTTCATGACTAATTCATCATATGATGTTGCAATCGTTGGAGCCGGACCTGCTGGGTGCATTGCAGCAAAAGTTGCAGCTCAACATGGTCTAAAAACCATTGTTTTCGATAGCCGTAAACAGGTTGGTCTTCCAGTTCAATGTGGTGAGTATTTACCAGTACCAGAGGAGATGCAAGATCTCCTCCCAAACGCTCCTCGCATATGCCGGCTTGTGGATGTTCCCAAAGATGTAATTACCAACCAAAGTTCACGTCTTTTACTTGTTTCACCAAATAACAGTTCCTTTGAGTTCCGATTGGCTTCAAATATTATTGATCGCGCGAAGTTTGATCAATATCTTGCTCATAATGCAGAAGCTGCAGGGGCTCAGATAAAATTGCAAACTACCGTCTTGAAACGAACGAAGTCTAATCAGCTAATTATCCGTAATAGAAGTGGACAACAAAAAATCGTCGCGAAGATTGTTATCGGTGCGGATGGAACTCTATCACGGATAGCACGATCCATTGGAATTACCTATGAAAACAAAGCCCGTGATTTGTCACCGACTATTCAGTTCGTTATGACTAATGTTAAATGTGACCCCAACACAACTGAGATGTATTTTGGTAAAAAGATTGCTCCGGGTGGTTATGCCTGGATTATCCCGAAGGATAAGTCAACAGTAAATGTTGGACTCGGTTTTCGCCCTCTATATAATACAAATTCTGAAACAGCGCTTTCTTATCTTAACCGATTCATCAAAGCACATCCAGCAAACCTACATCGATTGAAAAACGGGAAAATCCTTCGAAAAACTGGTGCGATTGTTCCAGTTGGAGGTCCGGTATCTCGAACTTATTCGAATTCAGTGCTTCTGGTTGGTGATGCTGCTGGACATGTAATGGCTTCAAATGGAGGTGGAATTCCGACTGCCTTGGGTGGTGGAGAACTGGCAGGAATTGCAGCTGCTAAACACCTTCAGGAAAACACTCCGTTAAGTTGGTATGAAGAAGCCTGGAAACGGGAATTTGGGAAGGAACTAAGCTCCGCTTTGAATATTCTGCGAATTGCTGATCGCGTAATGACCTCAGATAACTTAACTAACCGTTGCATGCAACTAGCTGGCCCTCGATACTTGCAACATTTAATCCGTTGTAGGCTTCCCTTTTCAGTCAAACTAGCATCAAAAACACTTGTAAAGATAATAGCGTTGGTGTCCTAATAATCGAAGATAACTCTTGTACTATCCATTTTGAGCATGAGATATTCAATATCTTATTAGGGACGTGTTGTTTAGAGTCAGAGGTCAAAACGTACTTTCAAATAATACTAACCAGTAATAGAAAAAGATTTCAAAGGAGATTCAGTGAATGCCCAACCGCGATTCAACATCAACTAACAGTAATCAACCAGCGTCCTCAATTCAAGCTTCAAGCATGAGTTCAGTAAAAGGTAGACCGATAACTTTCCTAGATAGTGAACACATCCATTCTCGAATCATGCTCATCAATTCAGCTGTAATAGATTATCTTCAAAAACACAAAGGGGAACCAAAAGCTCTGTATAATGCTGCCCATCATCTAATTATTGCAGGCGGCAAACGGCTTCGGTCTCTAGTAACCCTACTGAGTTGTGAAGCTGTCGGTGGGTCAATTGAAAAGGTGCTTCCAATCACTGTTGCCGCTGAACTCCTCCAAACTGCAAGTCTCATCCATGATGATATCATCGACCAAGATTTTCTGCGAAGAGGGGTTCCCACAGTACACAAGAAATACGGTCAAGACATTGCTCTTCTTGCTGGAGATTTTCTCATCGCCCAGGCTTTCAAAATTATTGGCACATATGGTTCTCCAGAACTTGTGGCAAATATTGGCGCTGGAGGTGTTCGTATGTGTGAAGGAGAAGTCCTTGATCTCTTCATCACTCCTGAACAAGAATCGGGCTATACAACTGAAGAATATATGAAAATGATTGAACGAAAGACTGCAGTGTTTCTTGAAGAAGCTGCACGAACCGGTGCCATTGTTGGTGAAGCCACTCAAGAGGAACGTGAAGCCTTGGCTCAGTTTGGCTCCTGTATTGGATTCTCCTTTCAACTCCGAGATGATGTGCTTGATATTCAAGGCACAAAGCAACAACTGCAGAAATCTATGTTCTCTGATTTTCGAATGAAACGTGGGAACTATCCCCTCCTTTATACTCTCGAAAACTGCCCAGCAAGTGAACGAAAAACATGCTTCGATGCCATGAATGAACAACAATGGGAGACACTTCTCTTGCTGATAGATCAAAGCAAGGCTTGTGAACGCACTATGCAAATGGCCCAAAATTATGCTAATCACGCCAAGGCAATCCTCCAAGAACATAATTTCCTAAACCGAACCATTCTCGAACAACTTGCTGACTTTACCGTGCACCGCGAATTCTGATTCCTGCCCAATACAATTAGGAGCAGATCCCATGTCTGAAACTCCAGAAAAACAACCAAACAGAGTCCAAATATGGTTGAGCGAGCTTCGTCTCCCATTCGTTACTGCTTCAATTGTACCAATAATTTTAGGAACTGCAATCGCGTGGGGAGTCGCTGGGATTTTCCTTTGGGACGTTTTCCTCCTCACCCTCATTGGAGGGACATTCATACACCTCGGAGCAAATGTAGCAAACGATTACTGGGATTATCGACAGGGATCAGACAACATCAATGTTGAATATATTCGACCCTTTACTGGTGGAAGCCGTATGATACAAAAAGGACTCCTTTCTCCAAGAGCAGTTCTCGCTGGTTCAATTGTGCTGTTTAGTATCGGCACTGCATTCGGTCTATATCTAATCCTCACTCGTAGCTTTCTTGTACTGATTCTAGGGTTACTTGGCATATTTCTTGGATACTTCTACTCAGCTCCGCCATTCAAATTCGTCAGCCGTGGAATAGGCGAGATTGTCATAGGTATCTGTTTTGGCATCTTACTTACTCTTGGAGCATTTCTTACTCAGGTTCAGCATTTTGCCTGGGAACCTGTTATTATGGCACTTCCTATCGCCCTTCTTGTATCAGCCATTCTTTACATCAACGAATTTGCTGATTTAAAGGCTGACAGAGACGCTGGAAAATATACATTAGTCGTTAGGTTAGGGCGACGACGCGCAGCCAATCTTTACGTTGCTGTTTTGCTGCTGGTCTACCTTATTGTCATCTTTGCTGTTCTTTTCAATATTACATCCTGGTATTCGCTTCTCATCTTGTCAACCATTCCTCTAAGCCTTACAGGCGCATTTTATGCTCTTAGATTCTACGAGCAACCAATGTCGATGATACCTGCCAATGTTTCAACCATTCTTAATCATCTTCTGACAGGTATCACCCTATCACTCGCATACCTCTATCTTGGCCTAAGTCCTATTTTCTCCTCAGAAATTATTCTACTTACTACTATAATTACAATGATTATCGTATTCCTTTTCACAACCCTGTTTTCTCATCGCCTTCACAAACAAGCCCAAGCAATGATGAAAGCAAGCTAAGTGTAAATAGGTTCAATCCCCAAAATCTCACACAAATCATAAAGTTCGTCCACTACATCACCGTAGACCATATGTAAGTGATTGGAACGCAAATGCTGAATGAAAAGGTCGGGGTCTCCTTCTAAGGTAATAAAGGCATGGGGCCAACGATCACGTGCTTCGGCAAATGTCTCTTTTTCTTGGACAAATGCTTCACCAGAGGCGATTTGCATAACATACTCGCCCCCTACGCGCGCTAGACGGGCTAAGGTCACTTGTCCTTCTTTACAGCTGAAAGTGGGGCAGGCTCCACCGGCTTTTCCCATGTACTCGTATTGAGCGTTCCAGTCGACATCCTTTGGTGAAACTGCTAAATCGGTGGCAATGGTTCCACAATTCACTAAACGTAGAATACCTGTGTTCATATCTAGATCATTGACATCCGCAAATAGAACAGGTTGTCCACTCACTAAATGTAAAATTTGCATGGTGAATGCCGCATTCATATCTGCTTCACAGGAGATCATGATGCCTTCATTGATTAACCATGAAATAGGCAAACAACCGCTTACATAATTATCGATAAATTCGGGTTGGCATTTGAAACCACCAAACGAGTAACCCTCTGATTTCATCATGTCTTTCATCGAAAAATAGAGTCGGATACTTTTTTCCAGAATCTCATCGGAAACGTTGACAGACCCATAGGTCTTTTTCGCCCAAGCCATTTTTTCCTTAACCTTCCTCTTAGGTACCTTCTCGGCATCCAGGTACAATCGGAGCATATCGACATGTTCGATTTCTGTACCAAAGAGATCTTTCATTTGACTAAAATCAACGGCGGAAGTTACCATGCCCATTGTTTTTCCACCAATGACTACGGCCTTGCTTCGACTAAGACTATCAAAAGCCATGGCTGCCCGACAATAACTAGTAATCGCTATGAGCACATCAGGGGAATCAGGTTCTCCATAGACGAAACGATGCTGGAGATTGAGTTCATCAAGGCTTCCATGCGTGATTGCAGCACCTACTAGACTAAAAGCTGCGGGACTCCGATAGCCGTAGACAATGCTTGGCAGCCCAGTGGCTTGCACCGCAGAGACTACCATTGGCGCATAAATCCAAGAGCCAATATTGTATATGATGCAGTGAATATGATTATGCGCCATGTCCTCCGAGATACGAACGGAATCTTCCATCGTCAAAACTAAGTCGGTATGCGGGAAGATTTCGAGGGGTTGTTTCTTTAATGTCTTTACCAGTTCTTCATGAGCTTGTTTGGCGATGTCTGTTCTTTCACGAGGCAAAGACAGTGTAATCAGACCGACTTTGGGTTTTTGCATGTTTTTCCCCCAGTAAATTAGGGTTCAGTTAATCGTGGACTCGTTGTGATAAAAGCCTTTCATTCGTACCTTGAGATATAACGACTTAGAAATCGGAATTAATTTGTCCAAAACCGGAAATTCTTCCCAATACAGACTCTACTTTTGTAATTATCCGGTGCCACACTTTTCTTTACGATACTGATTCTTCATCAAAACTCCCAAAGCGATAACCTTTCAAATCCACGGTGACAAATTCATAGCCTAGTTGAGTCAATTGCCGGACAATTCTGGTTCTCACCTGGGGTTGAAGAAGGGTTGTGATTTTTTCAGGGGCAACCTCGATTCGAGCGACTCTCCCGTGGTCTCGAACGCGTAATAGGCGTATGTTTGTAATTTCTTTGATGACCTTTTCTGCAGTGGCAATACGATCAAGGCGATTCTTTGTGAGTGTTTCACCATAAGGGATTCGTGTCGCTAAACAACTGTTTGAGGGTTTATCTGCCACTGGGAGTTGAAATTCATGAGCCAGTTGGCGCGATTCAGTTTTTGTAATGCCTGCATCGAGGAGAGGGCTAATAATCCCTAATTCTTCAATGGCTTTCATGCCGGGTCGGTGTTCTCCTAAATCACTTGCTGAGGTTCCATCAACCACTCTAGCAATTCCTAGTTCGCTAGCAAGAGCTTTTGCTTGACGAAAGCGATGGAGTTTACAATGATAACAGCGATCCCGTGGATTGGGAGTAATTGAAGCAATCTTGAGTTCATTTACAGTTTGGATAATATGACGGATTCCAATACTTTTCGCAACTGCACGGGCGTCTTTAATTTCTTCTGGCACCATTAGAGGAGAATCAAACGTAGCTGCGACAGCTTTCTCACGCAGGGCTTGATAGGCTAGTGCCGCAACGACGGAACTATCCACACCACCAGAAAGTGCAACCAGGACGCTGCCCAGCTCTTTAAGCTGCTTAATAGCTCGGTTCCGTTTTTCTTGTAAGAAGCGATTTTTCGAAGTAATTGCTTAAGCCTCCTTATTACCGGTTGTTATTTTTGGTACACCAAGTACAAACCGTAGAAGATTAGGTATTTCAGGTAATTCTCCTGTACCGGCTCCATAACCTACTGCGAGTGGGTATAGTTCGGGAAACACCGGAGTTGATACGGGGTTTAATGCGGCAAGAAGTGAGACTCCGGTTGGAGTTGCCATTTCGTAGATTTGAGGTCCACCCCTAAAGGCGAGTTTGCTAGTGGTCAGAATATTCATGACTGCGGGTCCAGGGGCTGCAAGTATACCGTGTCCACTAGGAAAAGTTCCACCGCCTACAGCAATTGGGAGTGTAAAATAGCTCGTGGTTGTTGGATTAGCGATGCCCAGGTTATCAAGAGCTGTAGCGGCTCCAATTATATCAAGAACAGTGTCAACCGAACCGGCTGCATGGAGGTGAACATCTTCAGGGGGATGTTTGTGAACTCTTGCTTCAGCTTCGACCAGAATATGAATTGCCCGATGCGCAAAGGCACTCGCTGGTGTCGAGAGTTTCAAATCCCGAGCCATTGTTTCAACTGACTCTAAGAGAACCCTACCAGGTCGGGTTGTGAACGATTCTTCGATCCGAATCTTGAGGAATAATCCGCTGATATGACTCCGGGTAATAGATTGTGGGCGAACTGATACGTTATGGCAATTGGGTACATAATTCACCGAGGCTTCCATAGCTGAAACAACGGTGTCCCTGTCAGCCCCTAAATCTAAAAGGGCTGCAACAAACATATCTCCAGCTATACCCGCTAATTGGGGATCAATTACCAATATTTTTGAAGAAGACACGAATGAATCCCATATTGTTGTCAAATCTTCAAGCTTTAATATGCTCGGTCCGTCTATGAGAAACTGGTGGTAGAAACAATGACAGAGCTTCGCGATATCCTAGAAAAACTAGCTAAAGGCGATTACACGGTCGAAGAAGCGGAAACAAAACTCCGCATCTTCAACATCATTGAAGTCGCTCACCTAGCAAAGCTCGATGTACACCGAGAAACGCGCAAAGGCATTCCAGAAGTGATTTTTGCACAGAACAAAACCGTCTCCGATCTAGTGGAGATCATAAAGGCTGGAATAGCTGCCAAGCCTATTTTAATTCTCAGTAAAGTCTCAGTACAACAACAACAGGCCCTAAAGGAATTCTCGGGTACGGATTTGATTTTTGAGGTCTTTGGAGAAGGTGAAATCGCAATAATCCATAAACCTGATTATCATCCCCGAAAAACTGGTGGAAAAATCGGAATTATCGCTGCTGGAACCTCAGATCGCAATGTGGCAGAAGCTGCTCGAATTATGGGTGAACAAATGGGCTGTCAAGTATTTACCACCTACGATGTCGGAGTTGCTGGTGTTCACCGACTATTCCCAGAACTGGAAGAGATGGTAGAACAGGGTATTGACATTCTAATTGTTGTTGCTGGGATGGAAGGAGCCCTCCCCTCCTTAGTAACAGGACTTGTTGATACTCCTGTCATTGGACTTCCGATTTCCACAGGTTACGGGTTAGGAGGGGAAGGACTCGGTGCACTCATTTCTATGCTCCAATCCTGCTCCTTAGGATTAGCTGTGGTCAATATTGATAACGGAATTGGTGCAGGCGCCATTGCAGCTTTGATTGCGAATCGAATTGCTCAAAAATAATTTCGCTGATAATGTACAGAAAATCGCAATTTTTATTCTTCAAAATTTCAAAGCTGAACAGGTTTTAAGAAGGACGCGAACCGCATTAACCTGTGCTTATCGACTAGGCATCCTCATTATCGAGGAGCGATTTGACACATAACCAGCGGGACAACTGAAGCTAGACCAGGTCAGAATTATATTCGGGGTATGAAATATGCAGCCAACCCCAGTAGGATGGGTATCAACAGGGGATGCAAGCTTACCTCGGAAAGCCGTCTTGAAAATGATCATTGTCGGAGATGGAGGGGTCGGCAAAACTACACTCATTCATCGATACCTAACTGGAAACTATCTAGATCAACGGATGACCGTAGGCTCTGGATTTGCGACACGAGACCTTGAAATGGAAGGCGTACTCATTACATTGGCGATCTGGGATTTTGCAGGTGAAGAACGCTTTCGCTTTCTTCTACCAAGTTACTGCCGCGGTGCTCTAGGGTGTATTCTTGCCTTTGATTTAACACGCCCACCAACCTTCTACCATCTGGATGCCTGGTTAGATCTGGTCCGTAGTAATACTGCTAACATTCCCATTCTCCTTGTGGGAACAAAGTGTGATGCAGGGAATAAAAATACTGATTTAGCAGTTGATTAT
>JBHLPR010000030.1:0-25764 GCA_048939245.1 Promethearchaeota archaeon
GTTCACCTCTATAATCGGTCCCAATCACGCATCAATCCCATCATCAGTCAAGGTGGAATCCGAGTTGATGGTGTCCTCGAAGGATTCGCGCCACTCTCGTCCTGCTCTTCGAATATGGGTGAAATATTAGCTAAAGCTGAGTTTGTTTTCTTTGTTGTTCCTGCGTCAGCGCATCGAGATCTCGCAAGACTTTGCGCAAGTTATTTGAATCCGAATCAGGTGCTTGTTCTTCTTCCTGGACGAACCGGTGGTGCCCTTGAGGTATCGAATATCCTCGAGAGTATCCTCGGTTGGTATCCACCAATTGCTGAGGCACAGACCTTTCCTTTGGTGAGTCGGGTCGAATCTTCTGGTCATGCTAAAATTACGGCAATCAAGAACGAATTACCAATTGCCACCTTCCCAGCAAAGTATACAGAAGAATATTGTTCGTTGTTATCTACTATCCTCCCAGGGGTTGTATCTGCGGAGGATGTTCTCAATACTAGTCTAGCGAATATTGGCTGTATTTTTCATCCTGCACCCTTGTTGTTGAATCTTGGTCGAGCGGAGTCAACTCAGGGTAATTATAATCATTACCTTGATGGTGTGACCCCTACTGTAGCAAAGTTTCTTGAACGAATTGATGAAGAACGTGTTTCTGTAGGTAACGCCCTTGGAAAGAAGCTCTGCTCAGCTGCTGATTGGTTACGGCAAGTGTATAATTCACATGGTAAGAATTTGTATGAGTGTCTGCAATCCACCTATTGTTATCAGGAGTTGGGGGCTCCATTCTCACTAAATCACCGTTACGTGTTTGAAGATGTGCCTACTGGGTTGGTCCCAATTGCTGCAATTGGTGAACAGATCGGTGTCCCAACTCCGACAATTCGAACAATAATTGATCTCGCTTCACACTTAACTGGCATCGACTATTGGCGAACTGGCCGAAATGCGGACTATCTCGGAATTACTGAGCTTTCGACTATGGAGCTTCTTTTCTATGTCCAGGAGGGTTCTCTGGATGTTCTTAGTAGTCATGCTGTTGTCGAAGGTCATCTTGATGATTGGGATGAGGTGGGGTTAGAATGAAGTCTTCACAGGGGTCAAAAAAGCAAATGATACTTGGTGCTTCTCTAGGCAACTGTGTGCATGTTGCTGGTCCACTTAATTTTCTAGCATTGGCTGAAGCCCGGGGGTATTGTACGGAATTTCTTGGTCCTGCAACGTCTATCGAGCAGCTTTTACGGCGAATTGTGGAAAAAGATCCAGACATAGTTGGGTTAAGCTATCGTCTCACACCTAAGGTTGGCGTTCAATTAGTTACTGAACTCAGTCAAAGAGTAAAAGAAGAGAATTTAGAAAAGCGTACTTGGATATTTGGTGGTACTACACCCGTAGTCAACGCGGTTAAGAAGATTCGTTTCTTTGATGCCTACTTTGATGGTGATAGTACTGATGAAGATGTTCTTACATTCTTAATTGCGAATTGTGACCCAGTGCTTTATTCAAAACAACGGAAACGGGAACGAGCTCAGCTTTATGCTTCAACGCTTATTGAACGATTGGCACAGCGGAAGCCATGGCCATTAATTCGTCATCATTTTGGTTTACCTGACTTGGAAGAGACAATTGCCGGGGTCAAACAAATCGCTGAAGCAAAGTGCCTTGATGTTATATCCATTGGTCCCGATCAAAATGCTCAACAATTCTTTTTCCGTCCTGATGAAATGCAGCTCTCAGTAGAGGGTGCTGGTGGCGTTCCTATTCGAACCAAAAAGGATCTCATTGATTTGTTTGCTGCCTCGCGATATGGAAATTTCCCGCTTATGCGTTGCTACAGTGGCACTCAAGATTTAAGCAGATGGGCAAAACTCCTTCAAAAGACCATTAACAATGCTTGGTGTGCAACACCAATTAATTGGTATAGTGCCCTTGATCGTCGGAGCACACGTCCCATCACCCAGGCAATTCGGGAAAATATGAAAAACATTGCATGGCATGGCAGAAATGGTATTCCGGTCGAGGTCAATGAACCACACCATTGGAGTCTGCGTCAAGCTCATGATACAATCGCAGTAGCAGCTGCATATTGGTCAGCATTTATTGCAAAATCGCTAGGCGTAGGCAATTACATTATTCAGATGATGATGAACACTCCCCTTGGGACCTCTCCTTCGATGGATTTAGCGAAAATGTGGGCTTATTTAGGACTCGTAGAATCCCTAGAAGATGAAAATTTTAGAACGCACCGTCAGGTTCGAACAGGATTGCTAAGCTTACCAGTAGACCTGGACGCCGCCCGAGGGCAACTCGCCTCATCTATGTATACTGCTATGATGCTTAATCCCGACATTGTCCATGTTGTTGGATTCTGTGAAGCAGATCATGCAGCCACATCCCAGGACGTTATTCAAAGTTGCCGCATTGTTCGGCAAGTGGTCAAAGAATGCCTACTTGGAGTTCCTAATCCTTTATTAGATCCCCTAATTATGAAACGTCGAGATCAATTAGTATCTGAAGCAACCCTTCTCCTCAAGCTTCTCATGGAACTTCCTGAGGATAAGTCTATTCATCCTTTACTCAATCCTGAAACATATTTCCGTGCATTGAAGTTAGGCATATTGGATGCGCCTGATTTAGTTGGTAATCCTAATGCACAAGGGCAGCTCAAAACTCGAATGATCAATGGTGCATGTTATGCCGTGGATGAAAACGGGCATATTTTGAAAGAAGAAACACGTCTAGCCAAATGTGTTCCCCACTTGGTAAAGGCTGTTGTATCAAACGGGAAACGAAAACCCAAATTACGGGTAAACAATGAACTTGAGGTGAAACTATGACTGAAGAACGATGTAGCTGTGGCTTTCCATTAAGTGAAAAGTACAAAAAGTGTATCGTTTGTTTACCTCCTCAATTGAGAATGACAACTGGGCGGTATAACCATTCAATCATTGAATCAATGTTAAAGGATTCCGGTTAAAGGTTCATCAAGAACCTATGAACTCGTTATTTACTGTTTTAACCGTTTGAATGACTTTCCAAGGAGCTGAAAGAATGAGTAAAAAGGCACAGAGCGATTCCAAGCAAGACAAAAAGTCCAAGGACGAACTAAAGAAAATTAGATTGAAAGAAAAAATTGAAAGAGAACGACGAAAAGCCCAGGAGCGCGCTCGGTTAACCCTATATCGATATTAAACTGTCTACATTATTACGAAAATAGAGAATTGCACCTTTGAGGAGTCTCTGGTAGTTGACTTTGTATCTTTGATTCCAATTACTCAATTCAAAGCATTCAGTGTTTTTTTCCGGTTTTATGGTTCTTAGAACCGATTTCATTAAACATTTGGACTTCTGCGATTATGCCAGGGTAACCGACCATTAAAAAATAGTTTATTAAAGACAAGGGTCACTGTTGGATGTGAGTGCAATGTCAGAATATCTTCTATTAACTGTTTATCGCCGGTATCTTGAGGCTAACGGTTACGAAGTTGAGCAAAAGGCTACGATTCCGGGGGGAATAGTTGATCTTTTAGGAAAGTCGAGAAATCGAACACTGCTTGCTGAGGCAAAATGGATTCGAAGCCCTGGCGATTTCTATGAGGCGGTCGGACGTGCTGTTCAAAACAAAGTTGCCATGCCCGACGGTATCCCTGTTGTTGTGATTCCCGTAGGGGTCGCTTCCGAGGAAATTCGTGAACGAATCTTAGGTGCCTGCTACAAGTATGGTGTCGAACTCCATTATGTGAATGTGAATGAACGCGAAGTGTTTCAAGATTACTTAACGACTCAGGTCTATCCGGCTATTAAGACTCTAATTCAATATGTGAATGACCTGATAACTCAGGGTCTTTCTGGACCTCAAATCAAAGCGCTCCATGAAGCTGTGTCAGCTTTTCAGAGTATTAGAGAGCCACCTGAACTCGTAGACGAAGTGAATTTAGTGTTAGAAAAGCTCATACCATCACAATAGGGGCTCACTTGATTGTCTTCTCATTGAACTTCTCGCTAGGAGGAGAAATTGGGCAAGTGTATCCTATTGGTTATACACCTGATCAAGTGTGTAATTTGTCCGCTATCCATTTCTTTAGCGATTTTTGTGCAGGAATTTTATTTATCCAATCCGTGTCTTGATAAAAACCCTCATGGCGAACGGTAACTAGTTCTTCCAATGTGGATGGGCGGTTGTTGGACACATCCTCTGCCAACAGATGAAGTGGATAATTATAGGTGCTCGAAAGTTCTTGCAGTTCCTCTGTTGGAAATGAAGAAAGAATTACGCCTGAAAGTGCCGCTTGGTGCACAAAGATCTCGTATCGTTTATCTTGACGGTAGAACTGTTGACATTCAGTCGTTCCAATGAGTTCAATAAAGGTGTCATGCCATATTCGAAAGAGACGATTAGTAGGGCGGGTAATGAGAATGCCTGCATTGAAGTAGGGACGAATTTCTGTAGCATCCACATGGGTGATCATGGGAAAGATTCGGTCCTGGGGGACCTGACAGGACTGGTAAATCTGGGTCCAGAATGGATCGAGGGGAGTGTCATATCGTGATCCGATAAGGGTATGATGCACGGGTCGATATCCAAGACTTTTATTATCAGGTAAAAGGAATTCATTCGGTTCGTTCAAGACCAGCGTGTTCGAATCTAGCCACGCTAATAACGCTGTATTTCTTTCTGCCATTGATTCAGCAAAGGCAATGGCTTGAATTGTATCTGCAAAGAAGAAGGGGAGTTTGGATTCATCCATCATAAAGGTGTTCACTTTTACCTCAAGTTCTTCAAAGCGCTCCTGGGTTGGCTTCGATAAGTTGTTGGAGGATTCGGGGGTAAATACCCAGATGGGGGTATTTGCTAGCGTTCCGGCAAATGAGCGAATGCTTTCTACGAGTAGACGGGTATTTGTTTCTGATGTCTTTTGGGGGTAGACTACGGTTGTAAAAATGAGTTTTTCGGGAATCATCTTCGAGTCGAACATTTTGGGTTGCTATTCCCTATTAATTAATCTCAAAGAGATTTGGATAAATCGTGGATGGAACTTCTAGTTGCCATTATTGTATAGTAAACGTAGTTCCTGACCCATTCGCATGGTAGACGTTTTCTCCAACGATTTTCCGAATAGCGTCTTTAGCTGCTTTTTTCGTGCAATGACAAGGTGAAACAAGTCTTACATCTTCCTCTTGAAAGAACTCGCCTGCGCTTCGGCCTTCCTCTTCGGTCGAAATATGGAAGCCACCAATCACGGCATGAACTGAGCGACCCGGAAAGGCTTTTTTCGCTGCCTGGAGTAAACGTTGAACCTTAGGGT
Organism: Promethearchaeota archaeon; assembly: GCA_048939245.1. Classification (GTDB taxonomy): domain Archaea; phylum Asgardarchaeota; class Hermodarchaeia; order Hermodarchaeales; family Hermodarchaeaceae; genus Hermodarchaeum. The sequence goes on from JBHLPR010000030.1 coordinate 5,292, forward strand.
GGGCACATCCTGTAAGAAGCACAAGCCCAACACTTTCCACGTTAAATACGACACCGTGTTCTTTGAGTTTCTGTGGACCTAAGGCTCCAGTTGTAGCGACACCAGACCGAATTATATGCGATTCATCCGCAATTACGCGCCGGATATTAGCACGACTCAAGGTTGATTCTAATGTACCATGGTGCGCTGGGAGATATGCAACCAGATCGGTGTGTTGAATCAACTCTAACGCCGGCTCAATTGCTCCAAAATGGTCATGATGAAAATGAGAGATGACGAGTGCTCGGAGGTTCGAAAACTCTAGTCCCAAGGCTTTTACATTATGACGAAAGACTTGTGCGCTTCCACTAGTATCCAAGAGTAATGCCTCTATACGCCCAGGAAACTGAATATCAACATGAAATGATAGCCCCCAGACATTGCTCAGCCCAGGTTGTGCAGTTTCATTATCCACAACGGTTGTAATTGTTATTCCTAACACTTCTTCAGTTGCAATATCTGTTTCATCTATGGTTTCAGAGGCCATTCTAATTACCCTACTATTTCCTCTCAATCAAACCAATTAATTCTTCTGTACACTAAGAAGAGGTTGAATTGAATCACCGTTTCTTCTTGGCGATGTGATGAAATATCTTGTTAACGATTTTCTAGCCCTCCTCTGTTTTTTGCATATGATACAAATCAATATAATCCACTGGATCTGTGTTACAAGCGAGTTCTATTATCACTGAAGCAGCGTTTCCATATCTTTCGGTGGAAAGAATCTGAAACCAGGCTTGATTCTCTGGATCATAGGTCCCTTCAGCGAGTTCCTGCTCCCGCATTTCTTGCCAATGGTCCCGACGCACAAATGATATTGCACCATTACGGACACCAAAAGACAGGGCATCCTTATGAAAAATCTTTGAAATAGTTGGATGATCTAGAGTTCGAAGACCTTCGACAAAGGTGGCAATGCTTCCCAAATATACTCATACTCTCTATCAGATTTCATGTCGCCATATCGGTTTCAGCGTTATTAAAGCCTATAGAAGCAAGCAGTCATCTACGTAGTCTGAATTCTCGATAAACCTTCGATATTTTTATCTGCCAAACTAGAAATGGGGAGGAGCAAACACTCGGGCTCCTCATAGGCAAAGTCGTTTTTAGTTTACAAGTTTAGATACTGCTTTGAGTCGCATTTCAGCTTCTTTGATGATGCTGTCGACAACCTCTTTGACCGTGGGAATCTCATCGATGCCACCAATGGTCTGGCCCACAAGGATGGGTCCTTTCTGAACGTCGCCCTTGTAGACGAGTTCGTATCGTTCCATTTCATCGAGCAGATCTTCAGCACTCATAGAGGCTTCTTCAGCCATGCGAGCCTCACGGTCAGGAACCACTTGACCATGTGTCCTGGAATATTCGTTCTTGAGTAATCGAATCGGTCCAAAAGCGCCGGTCGTCATAACGGTATCTTCATCGGTTGCAGGAAGAATCAGGGCTTTGTATTCATCGGCGAATTCACATTCTTTGGTGGCGATGAATCGGGTGCCCATTTGGATACCAACTGCGCCCATGGCAAGAGCTGCTGCCAAACCTTTACCATCATACCAGCCACCACAAGATACTACGGGTGTATCGCCTGCAAAGTCAACCATTTCTGCGGTGAGTACGCTAGTTGCGACTTTTTCATACGAATTATGTCCGCCGCCTTCATAGCCTGTTGCGATAATTCCATCCAAGACACCCTTGGTGCCTGGAAATTTCTTTTGAAACCAAGCAGGATTAAGGGCTTTTTCTGCAAGCCACTTAGCGGGAATAACATGGAAGACCTTAAGGTCTGGGTCAACATCTTTGAAGTGGTGTGCACCTGGACGTGGATCACCTGCTGAGGTGACGACCAGGCGGAGTTGTTCCCTCACCTTTTTGTTCTCTTTTCGAATCCGAGGAATCAGTTTAATTAGTTCTGGGTAATCGATTTGTAGTCGAGCTGTTCGAATGTTGACGCCAAAGGGTTTGTCGGTGTTTTCGACCACGTATAGGATGTTCTTTTCCATCTCTTTAATGGGATCAAGGTTTCGTAAATTGGTGTGTGAAATAATACCGAACCCACCAGCGTTGGAGACGGCTGCACATAGTTTCGTAGTATAGAACGGTCCCATTGCCGCTTGGATAATGGGGTGTTTGCAACCGAGCATTTCGGTAAGTTTTGTTTTAATCATGGATTTCACCTATCTGAAAGGAAAGTAGTGACGAAGGGGTTTTTTGTTTCCGGTTCTTCATTGGCGGAAGGGGTGATTTAAGTGTGTGTATTGTTTCCCAAACTGAAATCGTCAAGCTTATAGTGTTGTAGCCAGAGGATACTAAGGATTCGCTAATCTTCTTTGGAGAAAGTGGCTACACATAAACATGAAATCAGGTTTGTTACGGAGCATATCTCGATGGCGGAGCTTGGAAAGCTTGATGTGGCATGTATCGCTTTTATGACCGTGATTGTGCTTACGATATCAGGGTATATGGCTGTCTTTGGAGGGTGGACAGAAGTTGATGGAATACCAATTTGGGTGAGTTGGGTCTGGTGGGTGATCTTTGGAGTTGTCATTGCTTCGCTTCTCGTTATTGTTCTAACTTCAAGGTAGAAAACAGGTTAGCCAGAGGGCATATATAAGAATCCTAATGGGTGAATGCTAAAGCGTATTACCTCTAGGTCATGTGATTCTAATGCTTGAATTCGGACAACTACTATTTTACTCGCGGTCTTGGGATTTAGTGAAGTCCAAAGTGGCAAAGATGGTCCAACAGAAGAATTGGAGTACTTGTTGGGTACCTGACCATCTCCGAGGACTACCTCCGTTTGCTATTGATGCATTTCTTTCTCCATGGACGATGTTGGCGGCTTTTACAGAGCTTGCACCGAGTATGTCTTTGGGTGTGGCAGTCACCGATGCGATTCGTCTCCATCCGGCTATTCTTGCTCAAAACGCGGTTTCCCTAGACCATCAATCTGGTGGGCGTTTCATCCTGGGAATGGGTGCTGGAGAAAAAATGAACCTAGCTGTGTATGGGTTCGATGCAAAACATGCTGTAACCCGTTTGAAGGAATGTATTGAGGTCATGAAGCTGCTGTGGACTCAATCTGGTCCTGTAAACCATTATGGTCAATTCTATCGCTTAGAGCGAGCTGTGTTGGAACCGAAACCAGTTACGAAACCTCACCCCCCGATCTGGATTGCTGGTAATGGTCCGCGAACCCGGAAACTGACTGCGGAACTGGCGGATGGCTGGGTTCCATTTCCAGTCTTGCCAGAGCTGTACCGTGATGGCTTGAAAGATATCTACGCACACATGAAATCTATTGGTCGTGACTCTTCCTCGTTTTCAGCTGGATTCTGGGGTCGGGTGTTCATGCATGATGATCCCGCTCGTGTGTCTCAATATTTGGGAGGGCTCCGGGGACAACTTGCGTTACAACCCAGTGTATTGGATGTGCTGGGATATTGGAAAAAGGAATATGCGGCAATTTATCGAGAACAGGGAATTAACCATGACAAGCTCAGTCTCCTCACTTATGATGCTGAGGACGTTGCGAAACTGGATATTAGTAAATTACTCCCCATTGTCCAGGATATCCCTGAGGCTGCCATCAAATCCATCACTTTGGCTGGATCTCCCGAAGAGGTCAGGAAGAAAATTCAAGGGTTCGTTGATGCAGGCGCAAGAAGTTTTTGTTTTGAAATCATCAATGGTGTGAGTAAACGAAATGCCCCTTTTACCTACTTTGATGTTTCGCGAATTCTTGCAGAAGAAATCTATCCTCTCTTGGAATATTAGGGTAAATTTTGTGTTCCTTTGTGTAGGTGAGGAGTGCTTGAGAGACCATGCTATTTATACCATCAAGGGATTCCAAATCGCTTCCTAGCACTCTTATAAGAGAAGGCAGATGCTACCTTGGCTTATAACGGATTTACAATTGACATGGCTGACTAATCATGGTTGAACCATTAGAGTTTGTGAAGCATCAATCGCGAATTGCCTCTGTCGACGTTCTTCGCGGCGTTGCCTTGGTGTTTATGATTATTAATCACTTTGGCCAAACCTTCGTTGGTGGTGGATTTCACTCACTGATTGCCATGGTGATTCTCTTTTTTGGCATCATCCCCGCTCCTCTTTTCTATATTGTAGCAGGAATTAGTGTTGTCTTAATGAATCACCGATTCCATTTGAATGGGAAATCCAGCAAATCCATTTGGCAGTGGGTCTTCTCTCGTGGTATTCTCATTCTCGGGTTAGGCTATCTTTTTTCAATTGTGATGTTTGGAACAATCTGGGTTCTCGACTGGAGTATTCTTCAACTGATTGGCTTATCTCTCATCGTCGCGCAACTAGCTCTTTCTATCCCCAAACGCTATCGAATCCTTTTTCCCATCATCATTATTGTTCTCGCTCCCTTTCTTCGAATCTGGTTAAACTATAATCTCCTTGTTGGTACTGTTGGCAACATCCATTATGCCCCACCTCAGACTCTGTTAGATCATCTCTCAGCGATTATAGCTACTGGAAAAGCTCCACTTTTTCCATGGCTTGCTTGTCCTATCATGGGTACTATAATCGGCGAGTTAATTATCGAAAAATCATCCAATCCCCGACGACTCGCCTACGACATACTTGTGGTTGGGAGTCTGTTGTGTACGCTAGTACTTCCTTTCTTCTTACTCGGAGACGCGGTGACTCAATATCCCTTGACCAACGGCTTCTTTCTTCTTTCAACAGGGATGGCACTCCTTTCTGTAGCTAGTGTAATTGTCACTGTGGATGTATGGCAGTGGTGGAATCCTGCAAGCCAGTTTCTCGAAATTAATGGACAAATTGCCTTAATCTCCTATGTCGCCCACCACCTCTATGGGATTGTCTTCTTTGGTGTGATTTTAGGATTCTACCGTTCAGTTGGTGTTATGGGTTGGATACTCATTACACTCAGTTATTTCGGACTTTCTTTGTTCTTTGCCTATTTTTGGCTCCCTTTCCGCAAACAACGCTCCTCCTACTGGGATGTCGTCGTCACGTATCTTATCCTCCTTATCGCCCTCGTTATGCGTTGGGTTCTTTCTCTCTTGGGATATTGGGCGTTCTAATAGGCTAAAATCTGGGTAGTTTTACTCGTGGACAAAAATTAAGTGGCACAACGAAAAGAAGTCTCTTTGTCATGACTATCCTTCGAATTGGCCATTTGTCGACAGCATATCATACAGCCTTTATCTTAATGGGCGGCCATTGGGTGGAAAAAAGAATGAAGCAACAAGCCGAATGGGCGCTCTTTCCCACAGGTCCTGCAATGGTTCAAGCTTTTAAGAAGGGTGACCTAGACATCGGCTATATTGGGCTTCCTCCAGCGATGATTGGCATGGAGCAGGGATTGAAAATACAGTGTGTCGGTGGAGGGCATGTTGAAGGAACTGTTATTACGGGAATTGCTGGATATCAGACACTTCAAGATACTGGATCCGTTGAAGCAACCTTGGCACAATTCAAGGGGAAAAAAATTGGAACACCATCAAAGGGTTCAATTCATGATGTTATTATCCGGAAAATGATATCTGATGCAGGGCTAGCAAGGTCAGTTACTATCGAAAACTTTGTTTGGGCTGATTTCATCCTTGAAGCCATGGAAGATGAGAAAGTCGCTGGTGGCTGTGGCACCCCTCCGCTAGCGGTTCTGGCTCAAAGATATCTTAATGCTCCCTTAGTGTTACCTCCTAGTGCGATTTGGCCTTACAATCCTAGCTACGGTATTGTTGCTACTAAGAAGATGATTTCAGATTCTTCTGAACTTGTTCAGGGCTTTTTAGAAATTCATGAAGATGCCTGTAATCTAATGCGAGAGGATCCAGCGAAGGCTGCTTCTTTAGCGGTCAAAGAGATTGGGATTGTTGATGAAGCTTTTCTTCTACAAGTCTTTCGTGTATCACCAAAATATTGTGCAAGTCTTCCTCCTGAATATATCAAATCCACCTTAGCTTTTATTCCAGTGCTCCAGGAGATGGGCTATATTCAACGTGAACTCGATGAAAACGAAATTTTTGATACGCGGCTAATCCAGAAGGTCCATCCAAGTCCTCATCATTATGACGATCCAGCACAACTTGGTTAAGCTTCTTTATCCTCCCGCCACGGGTGGAATAATAACCAGCTCGCTTTCGTTTTGGACGGGTGTTCTAAATCCGTCTAAATTGGCGATGTTTTTTCCGTCAATAAAATAGATGATTTGTAAACCCCGGATGTCACGACCTGACCGAATCATTCGATTAAAGGCTTTACCATATTTCTTAGAAAGGGTTTTCAGTATATCCTCGACGGTGGCACCGTTCTCGATTTCGATTACCTCTTCTCGAGTTCCAGTAATCTCGCGAATGACGCTAAGATAACGGATCGTCACAAACATGCTGGCTCAGCTGTTCCTGTGTGATTATATGAGTTATAAACGTCACGATGATTCTATGGTTTCTATTCCAATTAGAACCTTTGAAATCAGGTGGGGGGTAACACTAATTAGGTGCACAGAAGTGGTGTCATCTATACTTGTAGGTGTGGTGGAAAGGTGAAGCCTCGAAGGATACCTACCCGCTCTAAAATTGTCTGCACAATTGGACCTGCCTGTGAAAGTAAAGAGATATTATTGCAGATGGCGAAAGCTGGAATGGACGTCCTACGGCTCAATCTCTCCCATGGCACAATAGCTGAGCATCAAACCCGTTTTAAGCGTATACGCAAGGTCCTTCCCTATCATCCTATCCTCATGGACCTTGAAGGACCCAGAGTACGGATTGGAGATGTAAAAGCCCCAATCGATTTGGCGGAAGGTGACCACATCACCTTAACAACAAAAGATATTGAGGGCGATACCGCACGAGTAAGCATTTCACTAAAAACGCTTCCGAAGCTCATTAAAGCCGGTCACAGTATCTTCATCAATGACGGCATTGTTGAACTACGAGTTAACGAAATCCGGGGGTCCGAAATTCACGCCGTCGTTGTTACTGGAGGTGAAATCAGTAGTAACAAAGGAGTAAACGTTCCTGGTGTGGATCTTGGCATGACCGTCCCCACACCACAAGATATCAGACATCTCAAGTTTATTGCTGAACTCGGACCAGAATTTGTAGCGGTCTCTGCGGTTAAACACAAAGATGAAGTCGAAAAAGTTCAGGCATTTCTCCGAAATGAAGGGACCGATATTCCCGTCATTTCCAAAATTGAACACATAATGGGGATCCAAAATTTCGATGAGATTTTAGAAGCCAGTTATGGAATCATGGTGGCTCGGGGTGATCTCGGTGTAGAAATTCCTCCCGAGCAAGTTCCGCTTCTTCAAAAAGAAATAATCCGTAAGTGCAACCAAACCGGAAAACCTGTCATTGTCGCTACCCAAATGCTCGAATCCATGGTTCGGAATTCTCGTCCCACTCGGGCTGAAACTAGTGACGTTGCAAATGCCATCTTGGATGGATCTGATGCAGTCATGCTCTCAGCTGAGACAGCCGTGGGACGTCACCCAGTTGCGGCAGTTCGGGTCATGGAAACAATCGGCAAACAAGTGATTCCGTCCTTTCCCCAGCGAGACTCAACTTATTATGATTCGGGACAGCATTTGATTGCTGAAGAACTGGGGCGCTCTGTGGTTTCCATGGCACAAAACCTGAACGTGCAAACCGTTCTCGTTTTTACGATGGCGGGCTACTCTGCTCGAATGGTTTCGAAATATCGACCGCCTGTCCGTATCATTGCGAGTACACCGCATATTCGAGTACAACGGCAAATGAAGCTCCTCTGGGGAACTGAGAGTTTACTGATAAAGCATGGTGATAATATGGATGAACTGCTCCAGCTCGCTATTAACCAACTTCATGGCGATGGGGTTGTGAAACCTGAGGAACGAATTATCGTCGTCCGTGCTTCCGCTTTGGTCCCAGGAAAAACTAACGTACTGGAAGTATTCACTGTCAAAGATGTTCTTGATGCCAAAATTCATTAGTCTGCTGACAGGGCTCTACGCTAAACCCGTTTGATCCCGATATTTGCCCAGCATTTGAAGGGCTAAGACTGCACGATTTCTCACCGTTAGAGAGGGATCGTTTAATACCTTAGTCAATGGAGTAACAGCTCGATAATCACCAAGTAATCCCAATGCAAGAGCTGCTTGGTCGCGGACGGTGTAATCGGAATCTTTGAGTGCGGCGATGAGTGGTTCAACGGCTCGTTGATCCCCCAACAATCCTAAAGATAACGCCGCACAACTCCTTACCCCAAAAGCCTGATCTTGCAGTGCATTGATGAGTGGTCCAACTGCTCGATTATCACCAAGCTTTCCTAGCGTTAAGACTGCTTGTCGGCGTTTACCAGCAGACCGATTATGAAGTGCTTTGAGATGACGCTCCACTCTTCCCCTCTTTTGGGGCGCTGGATTTGTATCTCTTGGCTTCAACTTATTGACCGGATTATTTTGCTCTTCCAATCTGATAGCTCCGCTGGGTGATGTGGCACTATTGGCGTCTTCTAGCTTTATATTTTCTATGGCAATTTAAGTCGGGTCCGAACTAAACGCTAAAACGGAAGTAAGCCTTTTATCACCCATAGTAGTCTTTGACTGTGAAGGCAATACTTGGTGATTACTATTGACTGAACCTGCAATCGAAGACAAACGCATCACTCTCGAAGAAGTGACCAAAAAAGTTCCCGACGGTGCCCACATCGCTTGGGGTGGCTTTGGCTACCAACGTCCTCCTGAAGCCTTTGCCATGGAACTCATTCGACAAAAGAAACGCAGTATTCGTATCTATACTTGTGGATCTGAACATGATTTAGATATCCTTGTTGGCGCTGGGGTCTGTTTGGAATTTGAAGTGGCATTCTTTGCGATTGAAGCGTTGGGTCTTGCTCCAAATCTTCGTCGTCGGACAAAGGAGGGGAAGGTGAAGTTCGAAGATTATTCGAATCTTGCTATGGCGTTGCGCTTTTTGGGTGGAGCGTTGAATGTGCCGTTTATGCCGATTCGCCACATGATTGGCACGAATATGATGGATAAGTTCCGCCTTCGAAAAGATAAAGCGAAAGTCTTAGAGTGTCCTTTCACTGGCACACCAATCACTCTACTTCCATCGATTCAAGCAGATTTTGGAGTAATCTGCGCTCAGAGAGCTGATCAAGCAGGTAATGTTCAGATTTTTGGAATAAAAGGGGAAGACAACGAAATCACTCGCTGTGCCAAGAAGTCCATCGTGTTTGTTGAAGAGATTATTTCAAATGAGGAGATTCGTCAGAATCCCGACCTAACCACGATTCCCGGTTTATATGTAGACTATGTGGTTGAACTCCCCTTTGGTAGTTGGCCTATGCAGGTCTATGGGATGTATGACTATGATCTTCCACATTTGCAATACTATGTTCAACAATGCAAAACTGAGGAAGGCTGGGAAGAATATCTGGACGAATGGATTGTGGGTGTGGAAAATCACCAGGGGTTACTCAAAAGAATCGGTAAGAAACGATTGAAGGAATTGCAAGCTGATCCACGCTATGGTTACTAAGAGGACGTGATGAAAATGGTAGAATATACAGCAACAGAAATGATGGCGGTCTGTGGAGCACATGCGGTCCAAGATGGTGAACGCGTATTTGCGGGAACTGGGCTTCCGGTTCTTGGAGCTATGCTTGCCAAGGTTACTCATGCCCCGAATGCCATTATCATCTATGAAGGGGGCAATGTTGATACGCAAAACAAAGATCTTGCCTTGTCGGTAGCTGATTCACGATTAGGTTATCGGGCTGCTGCATCGATTGGTCTCATTGAAACCTTAGGGTTCCTGATGATGGGCGGACGTGTCGATGTGGGCTTTCTTGGTGCAGCCCAAATCGATGAATTTGGCAATATTAACACCTCCTATATTGGAGATTTTGAGACTCCTAAAGTTCGGCTACCCGGAAGTGGCGGAGGCAATGACATAGCGAGTTCTGCGGGTCGCATTATTTTGATGTTTACCCATGACGCCCGAAAATTTGTGAAAAAACTCGATTACCTCACCAGCCCTGGGCACCTCTCTGGACCTGGAAGTCGCGAAAAACTTGGCTTAATCGGGGGTGGTCCTGCTTTAGTGGTCACAGATAAATGCCAGATGGACTTTGACTCTAAGACAAAACGAATCCGCTTAAAGTCAGTTCATCCAGGGGTGACCGTTAACTGGGTGAAAGAAAATGTGATGTTTGACCTCATAGTGCCCAAAGAGGTTCCCACGACGGCTGAGCCAACTGAACAAGAATTAGAAAAACTCCGTGGCTTGGATCCCCAACGGATCTATCTGGGGAAAGGGCAAAAGTAAAGGTCTCCTATTATTCTCCAATGGCTTGGACTACTAACTGGCGGCTTCGTGGTCGAATATCTAATTCCAGGAATACGATTTGCTGCCATGTCCCCAAGGGCAACTTTCCTTTCTGAATTGGTATCGTGATGCTTGGACCAATAATTGATGCTCGGACGTGGCTGTGTCCATTCCCATCTTGCCAGCGTAAATGGTGTTCATAGACAGCGTCACGGGGGGCGAACCTTTCCATAGCGTCGGGTAAGTCTTTAAGGAGTCCTGGTTCGTATTCGATGGTGGTTAGTGCTGCGGTGGAACCAGTGCAAAAAATCGTGACTAGCCCAGATTGAATTTTACTTTTTAATACTTGTTTTTTTACATGTTGAGTGACATCGATGATGTCAGGCTCACCTTGGGTCTCTAAATGGATTTCATCTGAATATGTAATCATGATAACACCGTCAAGACAGTGTTGTGGGTTTGCTTGGTTAATAATGCTGTGAGATTAATAGCAAAAATAAAAGGGAGGGAAAAGACGATGGAGTCGACTTTCCATGCTAATTTTAGGAGTCGCTGCTTCATTAACTGCTGCGGTCGCTTGGGCGATTAGTGCAGCATTTTATAAAACAGGCGCAAAAGAAGTCCCTGCTCTGGCTTCCAATTTGATTCGAATACTTGCACCTCTTTTTCTCCTCATGATTGGAGCACTAATGCTCAATCTGTATTCGCAAATCTTACTTTTGAGTCCTTGGGAACTTTTGTTGATATTTGGTAGTAGTATTTTTGCCTTTGTTGTAGGTGACGCGTTGTATTTCGTGACAATTCAAAATATTGGGGTTAGTCGGGGAGTGCCTATTACCGCAACCTATCCTCTCTTCACTCTCCTCTTGCAGATCCTATTCCTTGCTCAACCTGTGCATTTTCTCATGGTACCAGCTGCTATCATTACGGTTACTGGGATTGCATTGCTTGGTCGTCAATTGGATATTTCAGCACAAACTGAAGAGAATATCTCCCGACGACAAATGTGGATCGGTATTTGTGCTGCACTCGCTACAGCATTCGCTTGGAGTATTAGCATCATCTTTCTTTCAACCGTCTTACAAACAACCAACCTCGTGTTAGTGGCAGTCATTCGACTAACTATCGCTTTGGCTATTCTCTCTCCTCTCGTTTTGGGGCAACAGCTCATCAAACGGGGATTGCCTCTTACTCGTCGAAAACTAGTCTACTTATCCATTGGAGGAATTTCTGCCTTGACCATCGGTTATGTAGCCTTTGCCTTCGCCCTGCAAATCATAGATACGACTTCTGTGGCCCTCCTTTCTTCTCTCACTCCACTCTTTGCAGCGATTATCAGTTGGCGAACACTTCAAGAGAGCTTTGATGTTAAGACCTTGATTGCAATTATCGCCTGTATTATTGGAGTATTTCTCACAACGATTGCTGTTGCTCTCGTATGAGCTTCAACCTTATCAAAGGGAATGTTTTAAGGTAAACTATCTCCATTCTTCGATACGAAATCTAAACTTCAATGGAGGCGCACCAATGAAATATGAGGACTTTTTCAATCCTAAATACAAACCCCACGACACTGATACTATCTGTACATTTCGTATTCAAACCCGTGATCCCCAACGAAGCATGCGATGGGCAGCAGGAGGGGTTGCTGCTGAGAGTTCGATTGGAACCTGGACGGAATTAACCACTGAGAAGCCGTATATGAAAAAATTAGCTGCCACCGTCTTTGAACTAAAGGACAATATTGCCCGTATTGCTTATCCTTTTGGATTATTTGAACCCGGTAACATGCCCAACATCATGAGTTCTGTTGCTGGAAACGTGTTTGGTCTTGGAGATATTCAATATCTGCGATTACTGGATATTCACTTTCCCAAAGAATTAGTGAAAAGTTTTCCAGGACCTGCTTTTGGTATTCCTGGTATCCGTAAAACCGTCATGGTGGATAAGCGTCCTCTGATCGGAACTATCGTGAAGCCCAAATTAGGATTGAAAACCAAAGATCATGCTTCAGTCGCATATGCTGCCTGGGCAGGAGGGTGTGATGTTGTGAAGGATGATGAGAATCTCTCGAGTCAGGCTTTCAATCCCTTCGAAGATCGGGTCGTTACGACCCTTGAGCAGCGTGATCGAGCAGAAGCGGAAACAGGGGATAAGAAGGTTTACTTGATAAACGTCACGGCAGAAACTCAAGAGATGTTACGCCGCGCTCAATTTGTCGAAGATCATGGAGGACGGGTTGCCATGATTGACATCTTAACCTGTGGTTATGCCGCAGTAGCTACACTCCGCAATCAAGGGTTTAAATTAATTCTCCATGGGCACCGAGCCATGCATGCCGCATTTACCAAATTGCCCTATCACGGTATCGCGATGCCTGTTATCGCAGTTGTATCCAGATTATTAGGAATTGACCAACTGCACGTGGGAACCGCTGTGGGGAAAATGTCGGAGGATCGAGAAGAAGTCCAAACAAATATTCAACAATGCACCCAACCATTATACGGTCAAAAACCCACCATGCCTGTGGCTTCTGGGGGGCTCCATCCGGGACATATCCCTGCATTGATTGATATTTTTGGCAAAGATGTAATAATCCAAGCAGGCGGTGGTATTCACGGACATCCCAAGGGAACTAAAGCTGGGGCAACAGCAATGCGGCAGGCGGTTGATGCAGTACTTTCTGGCCAGTCTCTCAAAGATTATGCCGCCTCTCATCCTGAATTGGCTGAAGCCTTGAAGCGGTGGTCAAGCGCATAGGCTCACTCCTGACGGCTCAATACTGGAATAAGCATGTCCTCTTTAGAGAATTGATCTTATGGTAAGAATATTTGTAAAAGAACTGCTGGAATCCAGGGGATGACTCCGAAAAGGACGACAATGAGTCCGGGAATGGGTTTGTCAATCCGTCGTCGGTAAAGAATCACTAACACAGCGGATCCAACAAAGAGCATAATCACTGATGCAACTGTGACATAGATGTTAAAATAGGCTAGGGAGTGGGCAACAATTGCGGCGTAGGAAACGATATCTCCAACACCCATGAAAGTACCACCGAGCATGGTTCCTAAGAGATCCATGCCTTCTGCCCGTTCCTGCCAATCTGGGTGCACAGCTTGGGCAGTAAAAATGTCAATGGCTGCTAAGGCAACGAAGAGGATAAAGAGGGGCATCGTCGGAATCGAAACGCCCAGAAAAGCCCCGATACTACCACCATACCAAAGAACCATGACTTGTTTTCCCCAGTTAGGTAACATATCTAAAATAATGAAAAGAATGGCAAACATCGAAAAATACAACGAAGCAAACGCAAACACTGAATATAGAAAAAGGTTGGAAACACCTTGTAAGAAGAAGAGTAAGATAACGTGTCCGACAAGTAGGGTTGCTAAGAAGAGCAGAGGGGAGAGAAGAATCGACACGAATAATCGGTCTGGCCGTACGCTGGTGAAACGGAAGAATAGGTTAAGGATAAACACAATCCCAAGGCCTGTACCAGCGTATAGCAATACCATGTAGACATTTAATGGATATGGAAAGGCAAGACCTAACGAAATGTATGCCAGGTTTGTCGTCGTTGTCAGAACCCACGCCAAAAAGCCCCCGTATGCGGATGCTATGGCAATTTGTAGAAGAATGGTTAAGATTCGTCGGCTATCCTCGTTTTCGAGGAATGACCGTCTTCCCGATGTACTGTTCATAACTAATACCTCATAGTTTGCTAAAAAAAGAAAGGGTTGTAGGGCCGAAGCCCTACGTTTTGAATAGACTACTTGCGAATGCGGAAGAAGTAGACGCCAGCAATGATGATGATAACAATCACTACGACGCCAATTCCAACATAGAGCCAGATGTTAATCGGACCAGCGCAAGGTGGTCGATCCGGTGACTCTAAGCCAAAGTGCCAGTCTGCATTACGCTCAAGAATGACATATTGGCCAGGCACTCGTGTAACCCACTTCATGGAACTTGTACCCGTCATGTCTGACGGAGTTGTTGGTACCCATGCAGTGAAGTTGAAGTGTGGCTCCCAGATGTGCTTCGGCAAGATAGAGAGAGAGGTTGCTCGTGAGAACTCAAAGTAACCTGATTGGTTGGTATAGATTTCGACTGTGTAGTCATCAGGCGTTTCAATCTTGTAGATGTTCTCTACAAGGTCATAGTCGTAAGGACCATACTGCCAGATGGTGCCAAAGCTGTACTCAACATCCTCGGAGGTGAAGGCTTCACCATCATGCCAGGTTACATTCTCATAGAGGTAGAAGGTAAACAGCTGTCCATCTTGGATATCGCCTGAAGCAACGGTTGGTTCAATAGTCCAGTTGTACGCTAGGTTGGGTTCTTTCGCCCATGTGATGGGGTCAATTGTCCAAAGCTCATCGTAGATGTGTTGCATGACTTGTGAGGTGTAACCAGAGTCGCTCATAATAATGTTGGTGGTGTCCATACCCTCAGAGAGGACACAGATGTACTCTAGAGGATAACATGAACCATAGGGTCCACCGGCACTTTCCTTCAGCCTAAGCTGATGGAAGGTGTATTTGTTATTTTGCATCCGGTTTACACCAGCCATGTTGACATAGCCTTCCCAAATATCAGTGCGGTAGGCATTGATGTAGGCGTCGTTGTAACAGACCACCATGGGCATGTCTTCCATGAGGATCTTACTACAGTTCCAGGCCCAATTTCGTGCCTCCAACTTCGTTGGGGCGGACATCATTTGTGTGACGTTGTAGTCATATTCAGAGTTGTTGTAGCGGTAGAAGAATCGGTTGTCAGGTGCACTACTGTAGAAGAAGTCGTACAGGAGGTCGGGTTCACCTGGAGGACTAATGTTCCAGCTGAAACATCCTAACCAAAAGTCACCACTTTCAAGGGCATCAATCAAGGCATCAAAGTTGACTTCAACCATAGTCCCTTTAATACCGCATTCATCTAACCCATCAAAGGCGATGAGGACGGCTTGAATAGCCGGATCGTAACCTGCTGAAGCCATTCCTTCAATAGCGATAGCATCAGAGTCTAGGTCTACGCCTGCATCGTAGTCATCGTTATCGTTGACATCATAATAACGGTAACCGTCAGGGGAGTTAGTGGCAATGAAACCAGCGGCATCAAGAGAAGCGTTGGCTGCTGCAATGTCTTTATTGTAGAAGTGAGAAGTCATTTGACTATCATATTCCCAATAGACAATGGGCAGCGGAATGGGGCCGTCCATGGGTTCAGCGTATCCGCCTGTGGATGCTTCAGTTACGGCGAATTTGTCTAATGCATACGCTACAGCTAGACGATATCCCGTAATGTTGGTCGGGAATTTTTCACAATTTAAGGTGAACTGTCGATAGATGACCCCGAGTTCTGAGGTTACTTCAACACCTGCAGTAGCTTCGAGATCGGGCACTGAATCCGCTGGGACACGCTCGTCAAAACCATAGACCTGACCCGCCTGCAAGGCAAGCAGTGCTTGCGCCTGATCCTCAGATGGATAGACGACATATGTTATTCTGTCAAGGTAGCCACCGTGAGGATTATATCCGCTAGCGTAAGACCAGTCAGCTCGCGTGGTGTATGATTGAGGCGCTAAGTACGCAAGAGAAAGGAAGAGGCCCACTAGTGCAATAGCTGTCACTAAAGTTAGTCTTTTAACTTTACTCAATTTATTTTTCATTCCTTCCGAAATTTACCTCGCGGCCTTGCGTAGGCGCACTGCCGCAAAAGGTCACCGACACTATTCTATCAACATATATATAGGCTATGGTTGGGGCGATTACACCATACTCCTCACAATTTTTCCGTTTATTCTACGGGGGTTTCACATCGTTTCCTTGAATTCTAGATGTTATTGATTCTTTTGCTGAAAATGCAATTGCATCCAAGAATAGGACCTGTGAGGTGCAGGGTAAGTTTTCTCCCCTTTTTTGCTTATTTACTTCTGACGTGGAAGAAATGTACACCGACAATGATGATAACTACTATAGCTACGCCTCTTCTCACATAAAGGATTGGATTGAAGCTGATTGTCAATACAGGACAAGTCTTACGTGAATTCTAAAACGCCAGTCTTCGAAACGATTTAAAACGATATATTAATCGAGACTAGGCTTCTTCAGGGTTGGTTTCCCTTTCCTCAAGCTCTTCGCTAAGCGCAGGTGGAGTCGGTCGTTGGCGTCTTAGAGTTCGTGATGAAAGTTCAAGACTTATAATCGCAACGATTAGAATGCCAAATGTGAGCACCCCGATAAAAGCAATCATGCCTCCAAGAAAAGCAAAAAGTGGCTCAGCTATCCAGAACACATACATCAAAGCTATCCCACTAATTATCAGGAAAATAGGGATGAGAATGGTCCATCGTCGGTAAATGACTTTGATTTTTCTTGCTTCTGTCAAAGTGTGTTCCCATTTAGCAATTTATGTGTTGTTTACTTATGCGTATCGATTACACGAGTTCTTTGGTTCGGGGTTCGATTATGAATTCATTGAAGACGAGTCCTGTAGTAGTCCCAAGGACGAATACAAGAACGAGAGGAAAGAAAATTGGTAATGACAAGGCAAACTGGCCTATTATGAAATAGGTAATTGCTTGAGTGATTATTCCGAGAAATGCAGGAAGAGCGCGAATATAAGTAAATAGAATGATGGTGCACACCATTGTCAGAAACATTGCAGTAAGAGCATCCTTGAATTCGATGGCTAAAACCCCAATTAAAAAGGCGGGAATAAAGAGGAGAAAAATCGCATTGAAAGCGATTATAGGATAGATCATAGTTAATGTGACGTGGAGGATAGTGGTGCTAATAATTGTTGCTCCTATTGTTGAATAAACTGTTAGGATAAGTCGGTCTTTTGGGAATCGCATAGGTTCGTCCTCGGAGCTGAGTTGGATTAAAGGTAGTCTCTCTTGGGTAATCAACCATATTTTATTCGTGGGTCCAGGATGCCATATAGGATATCCGCGAGGATGTTAGCAACGATGACAGCGGCCGCTATCATAAAGAATATCGCTTGTGCAACTGGCCAATCGTTGCTGATAAGTGAGTAATAGAGTAATCTTCCCATCCCATACCATACGAATACAGTTTCAGTTAGCACGGCTCCAGATATGATGAATGCAAAGTTAATGGCAATTAAGGAGATGATAGGGAGGAATGCATTTCGCACTCCATGTTTGTACATTACAGTGCGTTCATCGAGTCCTTTGGCACGCGCTGTGAGGATATAGTCTTCAGTTAGGACATCGACTAGCGTATTTCGCATCAGCAGCATGTATCCTCCAAAGAATCCCAACGTTAAGGTAAGCGTGGGGAGAACGAGGTGCCAACCGACATCGAGGGCATAAGAAATTGGATCATTAGGAACGGTTCCTGGTGGGCTGATTGTGTGACCCATAGGGAAGAGGGCGATTCCAAAGAACATCTGTGGGATGACGGAGAAGGCGAGGAGAAAGACCATGCCCATCCAGAATACTGGTAAACTGTACATAGTTAGGCTGAAGGTGATAAGGCCGGTGTCTAAAGCCCCGCCGTGTCGGCTGGCAGCAATTATGCCAGTGACGACGCCTAATAAGACAGCAAAGATCATTGAAGTGCCCATTAGGAGGAGGGTGTTGGGTAGTCGTTCCTGAATATCCATGACTACTGGGCGAAAGCTCATGAAACTTTGACCGAATTGCCCAGTGAGCATGTTTTGCATGTATCGGACAAAGTGTCGGAACCAATCGTACCATGTGGCATTTGCAGGGGGAAGTTGATAGAGGACCCGAATTCTTTCTATTGAATCGAGTTCCATTCCGGGAGTTATGTACAGGCTTGCGGGATCAATTCCTAAAACGAAGACGGGTATTCGAAAGAGGAAGAAGTTGAATACGAGAACTGCTATGAAAAGGGCAATTGCTACGATAACACGTTTAACAAGGTAATTTCGCAAACCCATGAGATCACATCGCTTCTTGTTAGCCGAGTTCTTTGAAAGCCTAATACTAATAAAACTATCTAAAGAGGTAGTAATAATGCCTGTTCAATGGTTTAGAACGCTCCTGAAAAGAGATTGTATAAGGTGAATTGAATGTCAAGTCAAATGGGCTTTCGGGCACTATTAGCGACCAAGTCAACCTTAAAATGGTTCATTGTAATTGGGGTCGTGCTCGTAATTCTCGGAGTGATAATTTCTTTCTTTATCTTTGTTGGTCTTGTGGTTTTTTGGATTGGTGTAACTTTCATTGCATTCTCAGCAATCGCTTTAATCTATCTTTGGCTAACAGAAAAATATCTTCCTGGTCCCCAAACTGATCCAGTTCGTCGTAGCTCACCGATGTAAATCATAATACTTAGAGAGGAATAATGGAAACGGTTTCATAAAATAATCCTCGAGTCACCTCTTCCCCTTCTAAAAAACCTGCTCCAACGAAGGGTTCTAAATAAAGAAACCAATTCCAATTGCTACTATTCCGTGCAGTATCAATTATCGCATAATCTTCTGGGGTTAATGCATAATGCCATCCTATGTCAGAATATTCACCTGGAGGTATATCTCTTGGACTAGTTTTTGTACCAAACCCATTATCGAAAGTTTCTCCATTAAGGTAAATCCACCATTCTGCCTTTTGATAGTGTAGAGGCAAAGTAAGAGAGGGATTATAGACGCGAATATCGACTTCAATACGAGTATATGCGCCACTTGATGTGTTTTGTAGAATTCGGATTTCGGTGATTTCGACTGGGAAGCTGAATGCACGGTAGGTGTCGATTTGGTAGAAAGAGGAGATACCTAAAATGACTGATGAACCAAGGATTATGGCTAGAAAAACGATTATGCGTGTACGTCGTATCATATCTATTCCGCTTTTTTTTGGTGGCTTAAAAAGAATTCTTAACTGCTAAAATCCATCGGTGACGGCAATATTTGTTTTCGTGCCATTACCGTCAAGTTAATATAACTTTTAAGTAGTTTCGCCCAGTAAGTAGTGCTCCTGTTGATATGGACACCCAATAGAGTGGGTAACCTTGCCGGGTGATCTAGTCTATGAGTGAAAAAAGGATAAAGCACCGGAAAAGTATGTTTGAACGAGCTCAAGGTGTTTGGACTCGTTATCGTGAAGTAAAACAAGGGCTATTCGGACTTGCCGTTGTTATTTGGTTTATCATTATGGCGGTGGTTGCCCCCCTTCTATTTCCTTTGTACCCTGGGCAATTGGTTATGGTTGGTCCTAACTTCGCAGCGCCTCAATGGATGTCCTGGACTGCTCCTGGAGATGTAGGCAACTACATTTCCGCGCCAGGTAAGAACTTTATGACTGACCCATATTTCGATTATGACAATACATGGGTCGTGAATGATACTGATCCAATAGGATCATATTATTGGGATTATACTGATTACGTCACTAGTGCTACAGGCACTAATCGGTCACTTGTATTAGTCGTAGATGATAACGATAACAATGAAACCTTTTCAGGACGCGAAGTATATGCAGAAGGAGAGTTTGAGTGGGAGTATTTCCCCTGTGCCCTTTCATACCTCATCTGGACCATTAAGATAGAGGTCACTGGGAATCTCACTGATAATTCGGTTCGTCCTTATTTTGAATTGGTGAATCCTGCTCTAGATGATCCACTTGTACTTCCTATTCACTACGTGTTTCGTGTTTATCCGGAGTATCCTGACTACTGGTCCACGTTTCGAAGGCAATACACTTCTCAAGTAATCGGTCGTGCATTTCAACCTGGTGAAACTATTGGCGTGAAAATTGGGTTAGAATTCACCGAAACAGATGTGACTCGAACGGGGACGGTAGAATTTTGGATTGACGAAGTCCAACTCTGGGCCTATAGTAACTTCTGGGGACCATTAGGGACAACAGATGCTGGTCAGGATGTAATGGCCCAACTTTTCTGGGGTGCACAGGTGTCTCTCTTTATTGGACTTGTTGCGACGTTCATTGGAGTTGCTGTTGGCTTACTCCTTGGACTTGCTGCTGGTTACTTTGGTGGCGTAATCGACGAAGCAGCAATGCGAGTGACAGATTTCTTTATCATCATGCCCACATTGCCTATCATGATGATATTGTCTGCGTTGATGTCGCCAAGCTTGGGGATTACGGTCTTTGTCATCGCTTTGTTTGCGTG
>JBHLPR010000031.1:0-25658 GCA_048939245.1 Promethearchaeota archaeon
GCGATGCCGCCAAAAAGTGGCGCGCCAGTCATCACAATACCAAGAACCGTTGCCCGCTTCCGGTTAAACCAGGTCATGATGCTGACCTGCATGGGAAGGCTGCCGCAAAGCGACCGACCGATGGGTATAAAAAGTCCATAAATAATCCATATGACCCTTACAGGAATGCCTCCACCTAATGGATTCTTTACGAACCAATATCGAACTTTACCGAGAATATCATATTGCTAATTAAGACTAGATAGTCAACAATAGCAGAATATCTAATACTTGCGAGAGCCCCAATTGAGTTTATAAGCGAATAACAGCCACCATCTTCTTAAATCCTTAATTATTAGAATAGTTATAAAATTATTCAATACATTTTACATAATTTTTATCCAAAAATATCATATATGCAGCCTTTGCACTAAGCCTCATCGGTGATTCAGTGCAATTTACCCAGTTACCAGAACTGTTTGTCATCGGAATCTTCATTATTACTATTCTTTCTTCTGCAATCCTCATCCTCGTACTGTCTTACATCGTTAGCCCGCGTAACCCGAGTCCTCGTAAGGCCATGCCCTTTGAAAGTGGTCAAATTCCCACTGGCAAAGGACGGACTCGTTTATTTATGCAATATTATCCCTACCTGCTCATGTTTCTACTTTTTGACCTAACATCAATTTTTCTTTATGCCTGGGCTTTAACCTTAAACGTTCTTCCTTTAGGATCAATTATGTTTGTTGTATTCTTTATCGCAATTCTTGCATTTCCTCTGTTAATGGCTTTATATTTGTCTGGGAGACGAGAACTTTGGTAGATTATCAACTTCCAACTTCACACGAATTTCCTTGTTATGCTGCAGGCGATAAAAAAACCTTAGAACCTCCAACTGCCACAATACGAGTAGGAAGATTGCGTCGTCTTGCATCAGCTCTAACCAATCTAAAACCCATCCGTTACCTCGTTAACTGGGGGCGTAAATATGCTCTATGGCCAGTTCATTTAACTGTAGCCTGTTGCAGCGTTGAGTTCGGAGCAGGAATGGGCCCGCGCTTTGATTTGGAACGATTCGGAATGATGCCCCTAGGTTCACTCCGCCAATGTGACTTATTACTAATAGAAGGTTCTGTCACGAAGAAGATGGCTTCCCGTGTTAAAATGATTTACGATCAAATGCCTGATCCGAAATATGTCATCGCAATGGGTGCCTGTGCAATTAGCGGGGGCTTGTTTTGGGATTCTTATAGCGTTGTTCAAGGTGTTGATAAGATCATTCCAGTTGACGTGTATGTTCCTGGTTGTCCTCCTCGTCCTGAAACTCTTGCTGATGGCGTCCTTGAACTCCAACGAAAAATTCGAAATTCACGAGTGTAATTCAAGTGAAAAAGACTACCAAAACTGAATATGAACTCACCCTTGAGCTAGGTTCAGCTTTGGCTCAGAATATTCAGGAAATTGTTATTGCTAGACCAGGTCGTATTGACATTTCAGTACCTGCGTTAAAAATTCTTGATGTGGCTATTTCACTGCGTGATGATTTTGCATTTGACCAAGTAGTATCAGTGTCAGGTGTCGATTACGTTGAACAAGGAATTTTCTCGGTTATTTACCACATCGTTATGCGAAGGGAAAAGACCTATCGTCAACTTGTTATCGCGCTTAAGACAGAAATTCCTCGAGACGCACCCCGGCTTCACACCTTAGCTTATGTTTGGCCTAGCGCTGAGTTTCAGGAACGTGAGACTCATGAATTACTAGGTATTGAATTTATTGAACACCAGAATTTGGGACCCTTTCTGTTACCTGAGGACTGGGAGGGGGGGTGGCCACTTCGCAAGGATTTCGTATGGCCCTCTTCTAAGGAGGTAGAAAAGTGACAAAAGTCAATGATGAACCCTTCGAAATAAGTGTTGGACCTCAACATCCAGGTTCAGGTCATTTCCGACTTTTGATTCAGCTTGACGGAGATACAATAGTTAAGGCGAAACCAGATCCAGGCTATGTTCATAGGGGTGTTGAAAAAAGCGCAGAAAATAGGACTTTTCTCAACGTTATTCCAATGCTGGAACGCGTCTGTCTTCCTGATGTCAATCACCACGCTTTGGGATATGTTCACGCTGTGGAAGAAATACTTGAGGTGACCCCCCCTGAGCGAGCACAATTTTTGCGAGTGATTATGTGTGAACTTAATCGAATTATGTCTCACCTTTATTGGTTGTCTATTTTTGGCATTTTCGTTGGACATTCAACGGCTTTCATGTGGGCTTTTGCTGATCGTGAAGCTGTTATCGATTTGATGGAGTGGGTAACTGGTTCTCGAATCTCCTATTTTGCTATAGTACCTGGTGGAGTAAGGTTTGATGTTCCACTCGGATTCGAAGAACGGACGAACGAAGTTCTCAACTTTCTTGAAAAGCGCTTCGATGAACACTCGCGCATGTTCTTTCATAATTCAATCCTTCGAAATCGAGCCATGAGAACAGGGATATTACCCGCAGATGAAGCAATACGACTTGGTGTTGTTGGACCTACTCTTCGTGGCTCAGGAATTGACTCCGATATTCGTGTAGATGAACCATATGATGCATACAAAAAGCTCGATGTTCCAATCGCGATTAATGACGAATGCGATTCATATGCGCGATGTCTAGTACGGCTTGATGAAATGCGGAATAGTGTCTCAATCATTCGTCAAGCACTTAATGATTTACCAGAAGGAGAATTCCGGGTCAGAATTCCGTCACGAGTTAAAGAAGGAACATGTTTCACACGAGTTGAAGCAGCTCGTGGTGAACTCTGTCATTATTTGGTCACGGACGGTTCCAATAAGCCATACCGACTCAAAATAGCTACACCAAGTTTCCGAAACTTATCAGCTATACCATATGTCTTGCACGGCTGGCATCTAGCTGATATGCCAACTAATTACATGAGTCTTGATTATTGGCCCGTTGATGCAGACAGATAGGTGAAAACAATGCAAGCGATACCAAATATCATTGAAATCATTGCGGGCTTAATTGCATTTACACTAATTCACCTTCCTGATTTTATTCGCGTCTTAATATTCCCTGGTTTCCTCACACTCACTTTAGCCGCTTACCTGATGGTATGGTTCGAACGGAAATTTTTAGCAAAAATTCAAATGCGAGTTGGACCGCAGTACGCAGGACGCTTTGGTGGAATATTGCAACCCGTTGCAGATTTTCTAAAACTGTTTTTTAAAGAACACATCGTTCCTGAAAAAGCTGATCGATTATTTTTCCGTGTCGTTCCAATTGTATTTCTCACTTTGGCATCTCTCCCCATAATTGTGATACCTTTTGGATCATCAATTCTACCTATTCCTAACGCTACTTTTCAGGTATGGACACCACATATAGTCTCTTGGGTAATAATTAGTGAAGGCTTCGTGGCAACATATGGCTTGCTTATTTTCTTTGCTATCTCAGCACTCTTTCCGATGGTTGTTCTTATCGCCGGATGGGCAAGCAATAGCAAATACCCTTTCATTGGGGGAGTCCGTTCACTCTTTCAACAAGTTTCCTATGAGATTCCCATGTGGATATCAGCTTTAGCAGTCGTGGTGTTAAGCGGAACAATTAATCTGACACTAATTACATCCTCACAACAACAGATTTGGTTTATTATCCCCCTATTTCTTTCAGCCCTCATTTTCTTCATCGCTATTGTAGCAGAACTTGAGAGAATCCCTTTTGACTTACCTGAAGCTGAACCCGAAATTGTATCTGGGTGGATGACTGAATATTCTGGAGCGCCATTTCTACTCATCTATCTAAGCTTCTATGTCAAAATGTTCACTGTTGCAGCACTATTCACAACTCTCTTCCTAGGAGGATGGCTCCCATTCCCCTTTTTCGCAGGTGGAATGTTAACCCCACCACTACCAGTTCTGTTTCCTAACTTTCTTCCAGAACCGATATGGTTTCTTGTAAAAGTTGGACTAGTTACTATAGTAATTATATTCTTGAGAGGAGTCTATCCCCGAACACGTCTAGACCAAATTTTGCGTGTAGCGTGGTCCATCTGGATTCCACTTTCATTTGTGGCTTTATTTCTTGCTGCATCTATGGTAATTTTTGGTATATTTCCGATAGGAGGATTATAAGAGTGGTAAGATTAATTGATTCAATTCGACCATTAATCTCTGGACTCAAACACATTTTCTGGAACCGGTTAACTATAAAATATCCAGACCAAAGACTTGAACTTCCTAAAAAAGAAAGAGGGCGTCATTTCTTAAAACTAGAACGCTGTATCGGATGTGGACAATGTGAACGAATCTGTCCAACAATAGCCATTCATTTACAGAGCCTTAAGGAAAAATATTCTGAAAAAAACAAAAGAAACCGGTATCCAAGTATTGATTTTGGTCGGTGCTGTTTTTGTGATCTTTGCATTGAGGTATGTCCAACGAACGCATTAGAACACACTGATTTCTTTGAACTCTCAAACCTAACTAAGCCGCCGTTATATCTGTCTCCCATCGATTTTGCTAAGAAACCTGAGGCAAAAGGTTGGCGAAAAAAACAGAAACGAAAAGTCATGCAAATCAGTCGCAGGGGATTATATCATGATTGAAGTAAGTGATATCTTATTCTACACAGTAGCAGTAATAATTATTCTATCTGCAATCCTTGCTCTAGAATCTCGTGATCTCATTTACGGAGCAATATCATTATCCATAACGTTTGTTGGAGTTGCATTTCTTTTCATATTACTCGGAGCAGCTTATGTCGCTATATTCCAGATTGCTATGTATATCGGAGCTGTGGTAGTTCTCATCCTCTTCACCGTAATGGTAGTTGGAAGTAGTCAAAGTAAACCAAGGGATGAAAAACGGAGTGCCCGAATCGAACGAACATTAGAAGCTGGAGCTGCAATTATTGCTGTATTCACTATAATTGCGTTAATATTCACTTTGGGTACTAGCTTATTCACAATTGCAGGTCCTTACAATCTTACACTAATCGATATAGGAATTGCTCTCTTCTCACAATATGGTCTCGTATTCATAATAATGGGTCTTGTTGTGGCATCAAGCCTTATGGGTGCTTTAACGCTTGCAAAAATCGAATCAAGGAAGGTAAATAATGATACCAATAATTAATTACTTAATCTTGGCTGTAATCCTTCTGGCTCTTGGTCTATACGGAATCATGAGAAAGCGTAATGCCATTCGAATGCTGTTTAGCATTGAGCTGATTTACAATGCCGTAAACATTACAGTCATAGCTCTAGCTCGTTTTTTCCAACCTACAACCGTAGTCGGGCAGGTTGTAGTATTATTTACGATTGCGATAGCAGCCTCAGAAGCGGCATTAGGCTTAGCCCTTATTTTGGTTATCTATCGCCTGTACGGGGATATTGACATTCGAAAACTGACTAAACTAAAGGGGTAGAAAAAAACGCAGATAATTTTAGACTTTATATATTCAATTGTGATGTTGCTCGAGCCAACACTTCTTTTACAAACTATTTTGGTTCCAATTGTTGCTACACCATTTGTATATTTAATCGGCAAACGAGTTGGAATACGCGTTGGTTGGCTAGTAGCCGCCCTGTTATTTTATTCGACCTTCTTGCTCAGCATAGGATCAATTTTTGGAATTGTCCAAGCTTCTTACCCTTGGTATCCTATTGGAGAATTTGGCTTCCGTCTCGATGGATTGAGTGCTCAATTCGCATTGATTATCTCTCTTCTCTCGGCCCTTATCGCCATTTACTCTATGCCCTACATGAAACATCGTGTTGAGGGGAATGAGAATGCTAACCAACAATCTGCTGCGTATTTTGCTTTATTTCTCCTTTATTCTACTGGCATGCTGGGGGCGGTTCTCGCAACCAACCTTATAGAATTCTACTTATTTTTCGAATTAATGTTAGTTCCATCCTATTTTATCATCGCTCAATGGGGATATGGGGACCGCGAGAAAGTAAGCATGATCTATTTTATGTGGACGCATATAGGAGCGCTTGTATTGTTGGCAGGACTCCTCGCAACAGGATTCCTCGCAGGAGGATTCAATATTGCGTCTATCACTGAGATTGTTATACCAGAAATATTTCGTGTGGGGATCATTGTTGCAATTTCGTTTGGGTTTCTAGTAAAGATGGCAGTTTTTGGTGTTCATGTCTGGCTACCACATGCTCATGCTGAAGCGCCGACACCCATTAGTGCAATGCTTTCCCCGCTAATGATTGGAATTGGAGGCTATGGTTTAACTCGATTAGTCATTTTAATTTTTCCAACAACATTTCAAGCTATTAGCATATATTTCGCGATTTTGGCTCTGCTTACTATGTTTTACGGAGGGATTATGGCAATTGCCCAAACCGATATCAAACGACTATTAGCATATTCCAGTGTTTCTCAAATGGGATACATCCTTTTTGGTCTAGCATCTTTTCAATTCTTTGGAATCGTTGGAGCAACATTTCATTATATCAGCCATGCAACCTGTAAAGCGATCCTCTTCTTAACTGCCGGAGCGATTATTTTACAAGCAGATGGAATCCGAGATATTTCTGGCATGGGGGGACTTGTTCAACGAATGCCGGTTACTGCAACAGCGGCCATAATTGGTTTCCTAGGGATCCTTGGGTTTCCATCAACCAACGGTTTTCAAAGCGAATGGATGATCTTTGCGGGGGCATTTGGTAACGCTCTAGCGAATAACTCGTTAACGCTATTGATTATTGCAGCAATAGGTGTTATTGCCACTGTCTTTACAGCGGGATATTCTCTTTGGACTATCCGACGCATATTCTTTGGAGAACTACCCGAGGGGCTAAAAAATGTTGCAAGACCAAGCAAAAAGATTACAGTCCCACTCATAATTTTGGCGATCATCACTATCGTCCTGGGACTTTATCCTGAGCTTGTAGTTGCGCCTGTAAAAGCCGTCATTGAAAGTATAATACCATTTCCAGGAGTCTAGTAGCCCATGTGGTTTAGTCTAGAATTAGCCGCACAATTGATGGTAATCACCCCTCAAGAAATGCTGGGGGTCCTATTTTTCTGGGTATTTCCAATTCCCTTTATAGGGGCACTATTGACTCCACTTGTAGGAAGAATTAATCCGAAACTTAGAGACTATTTTGCCGTTTTTATTAGCTTCCTAGCAGCACTTGCAGCTACAGCTCTTATACCAATTGTACTAGGTGTAAGTTTTCCTTTCCCTCTTCCACCATGGCAATTGCCTTGGATCCCAACCCTGGGTATAACGGTGGGTGTTTTAATCGATCCACTTAGTGTGTTTATGGCGAACATTGTCGCCTGGCTTACATTTCTCATAATGGTTTACAGCTTAGGATATATGAAGGGAGAGGCGAGTCTCACTCGCTATTGGATTTTCATGAACCTTTTCCTCGGAAGCATGCTGCTAATTGTAATGTCGGATAACTTGCTTCAACTGTTCTTTGGCTGGGAGGGAGTCGGACTTTGCTCATATCAACTTATTGGCTTTTATTATACTGATCAACGGGACAAATGGGTTGGGGTGCCCGGTGAAACTGCATTAGGCGTCGATATGGCCTATCCGCCAAGTCATGCTGGAATGAAAGCATTTATCGTTACTAGGATTGGAGACGTTTTCCTTCTTGCAGGAATACTTGTTATTGGACTAACAGCAGGAACATTTAGCTTTATTGAACTAGCTGAACATACACCATGGGCTGCTCAGCTTGCGAGTGTGGGCTTATTAGTTCCAGTTTGTCTTTCCATATTTATTGGTGCAGTTGGAAAATCCGCACAATTTCCTTTACATGAATGGTTGCCTGACGCAATGGCAGGACCTACATCTGTTTCTGCATTAATCCATGCAGCTACTATGGTGAAAGCAGGCGTATATCTAGTAGCAAGGATGGCGCCCCTTTTCTATACTCTTTTGTACACATATGGAGGAGTACAGATCTTTTTCTACACTGTTGCTGGAATCGGAGTTTTCACGGCATTTCTAGCAGGTACACAAGCACTCGTCTCAAGTGAAATTAAGAAAGTTCTTGCATATTCTACCGTCTCCCAAATTGGCTATATGATGTTAGGTCTGGGTGCAGCAGGGCTTGCACCAGATTTTGCAGGGGGTTATGTTGCGAGTCTTTTTCATTTAATGAGTCATGCCATTTTCAAAGCTTCACTTTTCATGGCGGCAGGGGCAGTTATCCACACGGTTGAATCTCGTTTTCTTGATGACATGGGAGGTCTCAAGCACGTTATGCGTATAACCTACATAGCAATGATCTTGGGAGTTCTTTCTCTTTCAGGTGTTTTTCCTTTCTCGGGATTTTGGTCTAAGGACGCAGTTTTACTTGCTACATATTCAACTGGTAATATTGTCTTCTTCGCTTTAGGAATTGTTACTGCAGGTCTAACAATTCTCTATAGCTTTCGGATGATCGGTATGGTGTTCCATTCACCTAAGAGCGCTCACTTAAAGCACTTAGAAGATGAAGGACACCAGCTTCACACTCCGGGTAAACTATTCTGGGTACCATACGGGATTCTCGCTGTAGTTAGCCTTGTCCTTGGTTTCGCAGGACCACTTCTTGAGAGTGGTCTTCATATCTTCTTTGAACCACTCCTTCATGGAATAAGCAGTAACGGCGGAGCTATAGATCAGAGTCTTGCATTGGTTACAACCTGGACAGCCTCCGCGGCTGCATTATCCATTGGGGGGTTGCTTGGATACCTACTTTACATCCACCCCTCCTTTGATATTCATAAAGCAGTTAAGCAGAACAGCATACTACGGGCATTCAACAAGTTCCTTGTTAATCGATGGTACATAAATCCCCTGTTCTACAAAATCTTCGTGTACGGAACAATTCAGGCTAGCACTAGCGCTTATAGACGAATTGAGATTGGAGGAATTGACCAACTCAATGTCAAAGTTGCACCAGCAATTATTCGAGGATCGAAGACAGTATACCATACCGTTGAACAACGCGGATTTGACTCCGCGAATACAGGATTTGCAAAACTTGGAATCAAAGCATCACGGGTAGCAGATTGGTTTGATGTTAAAGCTATCGATGCAATTGCCAACAAAATCAAGGGAGTTGGAGATTGGCTCTCCCGTAAGGTACGACGCCTCCAAACTGGTATTACTCACCAATACGTGTTCGCTCTGGTTGCAGGCCTTGTAGTTGTTATTTTACTATTTGAGCCACTGCTTCTGTTTACACCAATGGTCCTAGTAGTGATCATTGTGATTGTCGTTATTACCGCAATTCTCGCCTTGAGGTGAATCAAATGCATTTATTGATTATAATCTTTCTTCCAATAATAGCCGCTCCCTTGATTTACCTTATAGGTCGTCTTAGTCTCCGAGCTGCACGATGGACCACATTATTGATTAGTATTGTTGTCTTTTTGGCATCATTTCTAATTTATCTTGGATTATTTTCACTTGATCCTAGCGACTTCCAGTTCACAATTAGTTTACCATGGATTGAATTCTTCGGCATTGGGATTCCTTTTGAGGTGGGTGTTGATGGTATTAGTGCACCACTTCTTCTTTTAGCAACCACCCTTAACATGTTAGCCACAGCAGGCTCCTTTACATTAGTCAAAACTAATGAACGGCAATATTACTCACTCCTTTTACTTTTCGGAGGAAGCGTTGTTGGAGTATTCACTGCACTTAACCTCATTGTGTTTTTTGTTTTCTGGGAATTAGCGATTATCCCAATGTTCTTTTTTATCGGCATTTGGGGAGGTTCTAAAAGAAAGTATGCTGCGATCAAGTTCTTGCTTTTTACCACACTGGGTAGTCTATTGATGCTTCTAGGATTCATAGCAGTGTTTCTCTGGTCAGGTGGTAGTACGTTTGATATACCAACACTAATTGCAAACCGACTACCACAAGAATTACAATTTATTCCAGCTATCTTATGCTTTATTGGCTTTGCAATTAAGCTTCCCGTAGTTCCTTTTCATACCTGGTTACCAGATGCTCATGTCGAAGCTCCATCTCCTATCAGCGTATTACTTGCAGGCGTTATGTTGAAAATGGGAGGGTATGGAATTATTCGGATAATAATTGGTCTATTCCGTGAATTCGCTATAATTTATGGCCAATTTATCATTGTCCTAAGTTTAACATCTGTATTATTTGCAGCTTTCACAGCGATGTTTCAAGATGATCTTAAACGAATGGTTGCTTTGACATCAATTAATCACATGGGTTTCGTTGCAGCTGGTGCATTTACGGTTTCATCTCTTGGTATTGCAGGGGCAGTATTACAGATGTTTTGTCACGGCTTCGCGATTGGTCTTTTATTTCTATTGACGGGTGTTATCCAAAGAGGAACAGGGACACGCAAAATTAGTCAATTAAAGGCCCTAGGTGTAGGAATGCCCCTGACAAGCCTACTATTGATATTGGGGTCCTTAGCTTCGATGGGTATACCAGGTTTTGGAAACTTCGTAGCGGAATTTAGTGTCATACAAGCAGCCATTGGTGTTCAGTGGATATTTGGTATACTTGTTTTAGGACCAGGAATTACTTCAGCTTATTTCTTATGGACCTTACAACGCATATTTCGACGAGCAGAACCAACAAATCCAGAAATGAAACCCGCATCAGCCTGGGAAATCGGCACACTGACATCATTTGTTGTGCCTATTCTAATCTTAGGAATATTGCCGTTTTTAATGATGTCTTTAGTTTATCCCGCGACATTAGCATTGCTTAGTTCAGTAGGAGGACCCTAAATGGAGTTCATCTCTAATATCATTCTCGGAACACTAGCAATCACTGGTATCCTTATTCCACTCTTAGATCAAGTAATCTATTCTCGTTCAGGGAAGCATGTTGCAGGATACATTGCAATACTTGCCCAATTAATCCCAGCTTTAATTCTTGGCTGGATTGTTATAGAAGAAATACCCCTGTCAACTTCGTTCGGAAATTTAATTTCCCCTGATGAGTTTGGTATCTTTTTTGCCATAGTATTTCTCTTAGTAGGAATTCTCATAACCATCGCATCTATTAGCTTCATGCAGGACGACCCGAATCAGGGTTCTTATTATGCCTTGATTTTACTTGCAGTACTTGGATCAATACTAGTAGCTCTCTCAATTGATTTAGTTATGCTTGATGTTGCTTGGGATCTAATGTTTGTAACAACATTGGTTCTTATTGGAATTCGGAAAACTGATTGGTTTTCTAGTGAAGCCGCATTCAAATACTACATTCTCGGAGCATTGTCCACAGCTTTTGTATTTCTCGCCATTGCATTCTTCATAGGAATAACGGGTACTACTTCTCTAATCGGTATAGCAATAGCACTTCCAAGTGTTCCTATTGAGCTCCAACCACTATTGTTACTAGCAATTATTTTCACTATCATAGGATTTGGTATTAAAATGGCAATCGTACCATTCCAATTTTGGATCCCTGATGCCTATGAAGGCGCTCCGACCCCCATTAGTGGATTCTTAGCAGGTGGAACTAAAAAGGCAGGATTTGCAGCCACCCTCCGAGTTCTAACGATCGTCATTATTTCGGCACCGGTCATAATATTAGCCCGGTGGAGCTTTACTATTGCATTTCTAGCCACGATTACTATGACAGTAGGCAATATTGCGGCCTTGACTCAGAAGAGTTTTCCTCGCATGCTAGCCTATTCCTCAATTGCCCACGCGGGATATATGTTAATAGGTATTGCATTTCCAAACACGGTGTATGGCATTCCTGGTCTCCTTTTTCATATCCTGAATCATGCCATCATGACCGCAGCAGCGTTCATTGCTGCGGCTGGTGTTTCTATAGCCCTGAAAAAGACCTCAGTTGATAGTTATGATGGATTAGCTAAAATCATGCCAAAGACGGCTTTTATATTAGCTTTGACGCTGTTTGCTCTAGCAGGAATCCCGCCGTTTAATGGGTTTTGGAGCAAAGCAATATTATTCATGACCACCGTTGAAGCCGATGCTCTTTGGCTTGGTGTGGTTATGATTCTCAATAGCGTCTTCTCATTGGGCTACTATTCATGGATAATCAAACGTATGTATCTAGATGAAACTACTATCTCAGCCAGAATTGCAGAACCTCGCGGGATTTTAATTGCATTAATTATTGCCGGAGCGCTTATCCTAATTATTGGAATCTACCCGTCGCCATTCTTGATATGGATGAATAGAATTACAGGATATGTTCCTTAGAAAAACTTAGAATTTTATGAGTCTATTATTGGTTTGAATCTATACAATTGTCAAATAGTTAAGAGTTCAATATCGCACTGCTTATCGCCTCGTGCCATACAACCCCTTCGGCTAACAGTCTTAACATTCATGTGGCAGACTAAAGAAAAAAGTTTTGGGTAATACATCTTATGAAAATTACACAAGAGACCTTCATATTTCCTACTGATTTCACTGTACAAACAATTCTTTGTCGTAATGAGTATCCGTTTTTTCCTTAGAGAAACATGAGCGTTATATCCAATCATATTCAATTCTTGTCGCAGCCTTTGGCTGAAAGATTCAAGGCTCATAGGAAATCGAGAAGTCTGACTCCACCGTTCTGCTGTTGCAATCGCCGCATTTTCTCCCATTGTTTTAAATAGACGCTCTGTGGCATCTGTGCCAATTTCATTTAGTAATGTCATTATAATGCGGTCAGATAGTTGCCAATACCTACGGGGAGGAACAGAAAGAAGGAGCGCTTTTTTTAGAACATAATTTGATGATGGACGTCCCCTTCCTCTTTTACCTGGCTTTTCTAAGGAGCTGTGGGCTTGTATAACATCTAAAGCAAGTAGATCAGAAATAACATACCGTATCGCTGCACTGCTTAGCTTCGTTCCTTCCGCAATCTCTCTAGTCGTTGAATTAGGGTTAGCAGCGATGAATTCTATAACAAGCGTGGCCGCGTTTACACGATTATGACCTAGCTTAGCGAAGGATGCAGTACTTAGAATATTTTTTTCAATCAAGATTTGATCAACTTCTTGAGCAGATGATGATTAAATATATTTATGATTTGTTCTTTAATTAATTTTCGATATTAATTTCGAGTAAATTTTAAAAGTTCATAATTCAGAGCCTTACTACCCAAACGGGTGTAGAGTGATGTTTAAAGCGTTCATCTTGGTCAAAGCTGTTCCTGAAAAAACACTGGAAATACTTGAGAAACTTAAAAAAATGAAGCCAGTAGAAGAGGCGGATATCGTCTACGGCGAATACGATGTTATTCTAAAAACCCAAGCAAAATTACCTGAAAACTTGGACGACTTTGTGTTTAATACACTCCGGCAAATAGACGGAGTCAAATCCACCACCACCTGCATCTGTGCGGGGAGTATACCTAGGTGATAGAATGAGTGAAGTAGCTGCCTTCCGAGAATATAGATTAAACAATGTATCAAGTAAACAATCCATTGGTATTGTCAATAAGGTTTCAAAACTAATGAGAGACATCATAAGCCCAAATGCATGCGAGATTCACACAACGGCAAAAAAAGAGGATCCATCCCAAATCGTTATTAGAATGACATGTGTTGATGGGAGTGCTGTCCATTACGCAGATGTTCGTTCCATGTTTAAAATAATGCAATTGTGCGAAAAAGAACACATACCCCACGACATAGGCGACCTCGAAGTAATTCTTGACTGAGCTCCTTTCTGGCTATGCTGGTTTCAATTCGCTCCACGAAAACCCATGAGTAGTAAGTCTGAAGCCTTCTTAGTGGTCACCATTTTTGTCTCGATGCCTACCGAAAGATGAAGGAGAACACTTAATCTGGAATCAGAAGTCAGAGATTGCCTTTAAGACTGCATTTTCCTTTTCTTCTGAAAACGTTCCAACATCTCGCCAGAGAATATTGCTAGCACAATCGACTAAGAAGAGATAAATCGTATCCTCCGTAGGAATATCTGATGCGTTAGTAGATTCACTCTTATCGATATGGATGATAATCTTTCGAGCGCGCATTTCTTTGTCAAGTATTCCGCCCTTAATCTCGCCATCAATCATCTTGCTAGTTCTATCTTTTTACAGATGGCTGATATGTTTTTATCTTACAGAACCTATTGAAACTACATTCCTTGCTTATTTGTTCAAATTTGACAAAGCTATTCATTAGGTGGCGTTACACGCAAAAACCGCCCAACAAGTGTGACAATATCGACAACTGGAATTTCTAACCCAAGCCTTTGCATTCCATGCGTTA
Source organism: Promethearchaeota archaeon (assembly GCA_048939245.1). Taxonomy (GTDB): domain Archaea; phylum Asgardarchaeota; class Hermodarchaeia; order Hermodarchaeales; family Hermodarchaeaceae; genus Hermodarchaeum. The sequence continues at coordinate 14,185 of JBHLPR010000031.1, forward strand.
AATTAAGAACACAAAAGGGACATGCTGAAACAACCATTGTTGCTCCCGTTTCTATGATTTCACCAACTCGTTCCCACGCCATGCGCTCTTCCAGAGGCATCGCGGCCTTTTCTTCTTCTGTTAGTTCATGATATTCACTTGTGAGTTTTCTTGCTGCATCCTTTACCTGAGTAGGAGAACTCGTAGGTTCAGCATCGTAGATTCGCTTCGCAGCAATTTCCAGGGCAAGCTCAGGAATTCCAGCTTTGACTCCGCCTCCTGCTCCACAGCACCGAGAGTATTCTCGAGTGCGAATCATTTCGACTAATGTTATGCCAGGTAAAAGATCAAGGATTTGCCGTGGAGCATCATAGACACCAACATGTCGACCGAGATGACAAGGATCATGGTAGGCGACGCGTTCATTAACGCCTGGAAGAGGTTCAATCTCAATGCCTTCTAAAGCTTTAGCGAGGAATTGGGTAATGTGTTGTACTTTGAACGGTAATTTCCCATAGTATCTTGGCCAATCAAGGACAGATGTCCGGAAACAACCCGAGCAGGAGAAGACAACGAGTCTAACGCCCTTTTCTTTGAGGGTTTCCACATTGTGTAGGACTAAATCTTTAACGACCTCAATTTGCCCTGTACGGATAAGAGGGGAACCACAACACCGTTCATCATTCCCAGGGAGCACAAAATCAACATCGAGTTTATTTAGAATGCGAGCCGTTGTGATGGCTAGATGTTGCATTTTATACGAGGAGGTACATCCGACAAAGTAGGCGATATCCGCGGTCTCAGCAACTTTAACATCAGCAGGGAGCCAATCTGTACGGGAGAGATGATCTTCTCCATACGGGTTATACTTGGTTTTCACGTTGTTTGGCCAAGCTCGCTGACGTTCGAGGGGGCCAAAACCCTGTTTCACCATATCAGCGCGTACTGTTTCCCATAAATCACAGCTTTTTATTCGTGACTCACACACTGTTTGACATTGTCCACAGACAGTACACAGATACAGGTCTTCAACAAACTTGTCAATCGTATTCCTGTCTATTACACTTCCCCCTCGAGCACGCCCCATGATTCCATAGACATGTTTGACCATTTCTCGCAGGTTTCGGATTTTTCCACGCGCTGTTACACCTTCGCGTTGTAACTGATCAAAAACTGGACAGAACTTAACACATTCACCACAATCGACACAAGCATCTAGCTCCATCGCCTGCTTCCGAGTTAATTGTGGAAAACTAACCTTTTCCTTATTCGTTGTCATTCTCATCAGCCCCCGTGACTTCCCGGATATATTCCTCCTCCCACTTTTCTTCAATCGCACTACGGACCATGATTATAGGTGCCGCGATGATATGCTGGAATTTTGAATAAAGTAAGACTGCAATCATCGTCCAGATAATGAATGCGTGAATGATTCCATACCATCCTCGAATACCAATGACATATTCATATGAAAACGCCATATGCCCTGATACTGCAATGGACAATAATAGAATCAGTGGCAAGTAGTTATGAAGGTTTGTTACCGCCCGCCCCTCTTTTGAACCTATACGGCTCCAAAAAGCCATTAGTACGCCAATTACAAGTGATATGGTCAATACATCGTGAGCAATAATTCGCATTTCCAGTGTAGCCCAAGGAAAGAGAATAGTTTCACTAAGTAAAATGAATCGAGGGAGCCCATGAAAGAGAAAGAGCCCTACAAATCCTACCAATATGAATCCGTGTTTTACCCATCGAAATATGGACTGGCGTCTTATCGTTCCACCAAACGTCCAATCAGAGATCACCGTCTTAACAAAAGCAGTAAATTTGGTGCGAAAAGGTACATCGATGAGCCAACCAGCTGTATGCTCAGCAGGACCCTTGTGTGGTTTCGTCCAACGGAGAAGGATTCGAATGAAACCTATCGTAAAAAGGGCTAAGGCAATCCAACGGTAGAAAATCAAAATCTGAAGCACTAGCTCTAGTTGCATAGAATCGCGTCTTTAATCTCTATCCAATACCCTCAAATTTTCATCAAAAGACTTTCTAATTTACTATTTGCACTCCTTTTTAAACAGTTCAAGACTATGAAAAGAAAGGGGAAAATTGGAGGACCTGACATGAAAATCACTGGCCCTCCAATTTCGTTTTCGATATGCAAATCTATGTCCATAATCCCAAGAATCGTAGGATTGCATTTTTGAATTCCTCAAGCTTTGGACCGAGCCACTGGTCTATACCAAGGTATCGACCGGCTTGATAAATTCCTACAACGAAGAATGCAATTGAGCCAAGGAAATTGACACCGAAGGTGGAGACACTCAGCCATCCTAGCAAGAAGAGGAATGTCCATTGCATGAGTACACCGCCAAATGAGCCTAATCGAGTGAAGAAACCGAAGGTAAGGGATAGTCCGACGATTAACTCACCTCCAGCGATAAGCATGAGAAAGAACGTTGGATTGATTAGAATGACCGCGTTGAAAAATCCTTGAATATATGGACTAGGCGCCGAAGATGCGGCAAGCATGAGTAGTCCATAGTCGGTGGGATAGGCAGGATTAAGGAATTTTTCTAAACCGCCATGCAGGAACTCATAGCCCAATCCTAATCGCAATGGTAGCAGAATAGCCAGAATTGGAATTTTGTTAGGCCAAACCCATCGCAAAAAGAATATTGTTGGTATCAGAATTATGGCGATAATAACAAGTGGCGATAAGGCTAAGTTGAGCCAGGGAAAGAGAATCGTAGGATCTGGAACCACCCATTGTGGCCCCAAAGTGAGTAGAACAATGGTTAGTAGAATCAGATCAACAATCACTAGAAATATTAGGGTAATCCATTTATTTCGATTTAATTCCATAATTATTTCTCCTAATAGAGAGATAGAATAGGAGAAACCGGGTTGCCTTTTTATATATTGCACTGTTGTATTTGTATAAAATTGAATAAATAGATAGGCTGCCATACAACCTATTTGATGGTTTCTTCATGTCTCTTCTCATTAATCCAGGTTATAGCTGGATTTCGAGTTGACACCCGTCATCTCCATACGACATACAACCCACTCGCTCGACACTTCGAATTGGCTGGTCGCACATTAGTGAGAAAAGCGTTGGGGAGTAGTTGTTGTGAAAGCAGTATCTTTCGCTGCCTGTGTTCCCACGTCTTGAAAAAATTCAATTGTGCTGTTCTCTCCTAATTTTCTGATTTAAGTGGAAATCAGCATATCCGAGAGTTGCCAATACTGACGAGGAGGAGTCGTGAGGATTAATGCGTTTTGGAGACAGTATCGTTGAGCTATTTTTCCTCGTTTACGGGATTTATTTGTGTCGATGTGGCTTTCAGTGACTACACCTCAGGCGATGAGATCAATAAGGGCGTATCGGATAGCAGATTCACGAGTTCTAGATACGGTTGTTTCGGGTGTGGCCATTTAGTGCTACTCCTTGCAGACAAGTAGCATAGAAGGGTATCAAAAGGGATATTCTTTGAAACGATATTAAAAATCCGTGCCATTATAGTAACCTACCTTACAGCCTTGTGTTGTGAATAGATTTACATAAGACAAAGCAAAGATTGTACAGGTACCTGTTGTGAACTAACAGGCTAAGACTACTCAGTGATTACGATGAAAGACCAAGATTCAAGTGTGGAGTACAGAAATGAAGCCGCAAAAATGCGGACGTTACTAGCTGCGATTCGAACCCTTGAAGCCATTCGACGGAGTAAGCTAGCCGTACTTCGAACTGGCATTAGTGTCTTAGCAATTTCAATAACGATTATCACTGTACTAATCTCTACCTCTGCATTTTGGGACCTGGCAACAGTAATGGTCTTGTTATGGTTTGTCACTATCCTCCTTGCTACTCTTCTGATTATTGGAGCTTTTCTTTTTTGGAGGGGGTTACGCGGCATGCGAGAAATTGATCGGCAACGATACAAGCTAGCTCTGGAAGTTGAAGCTACAGATCCGACTTACAAAGATATCTTCCATGAACACTAACACCATGGTAAAAGTAAACTAGATTGAATCTGCATTGAAAGCAAGAAATGGTGTTAGTAGTTCATCCTTTGTCAAGGAACCATGACTGCTCAAAAGTCCTAGCCAGGGAAGAAGCCCCACAGACTCGGTGGCAAAGTCCTCTCGTTCCACTCGAAGACTCACTCCACTTCGCGCAATAAGAAGAAGGTCGCCAAGCCTTTGAATTACTCTTCGGCTTACCGGTTTGGAAAGTAATTTACTCTGATTAAGTTCTTTGGGATCAAGAAGAATAGCTTTATCTTCAATTCGTTCATGAAGCCAGTTTGTCAGTTGACGGCGTTTAGATGCAGATCGACAGTAGAAATGGGTTACACGGCCTGAATGACCAGGTGGTATCTTAAGTGTTCCGCGTATCTCGTCAAGATCTTCCTGGGGGATGGTGATTGAGCGTCCTTCTTGGAGAGGATTTTGTCCATGGTCAGAACACAGGATAATTGTAGTGGTCTTTGCTACTGAGCTTGGAAGTTGTTCAATAAAGGCACGAAGCTGTTGATAAAATATATTACATCCAGCTTTGTATTCGGTTGAGTAGGCACCATATTTGTGGGCAAGTGTATCGATGAGTGGAAAGTATAGAGTTGTGAATAGTGGAGAGGAGGGGTATTCATCGAGTACCCGCCTTACCATTCCAAACGCATCGATGAACCCGTTATATGTGAAGACATTCTTTTTCAGAATAAAGAACCGCCCTAGACCTGTACCGGGTATTTCACGTGGAAGTCCTTCCGCTTGAATTAGTTCAGGATGCCGCTTGTTTAACAGGTCTGGGATGCCAGGGGCCCAAAGTAAGGTCTTGACATCAATTCCAGTGGCTGCAATAGCATCGCGCCAGCGTGTTTTATCACCGGACATTTTCAAGGTATCGATAAGCGCATTATATTCTTTGAAATAAATAACATGTCCGAGAATTCCATGTTCACTAGGGGGGAGTCCAAAATAAATACTGGGAATTGCAGCAGAGGTGATTGAAGGAAAGGTACTGCTGAGCGTTATTCCATTCAAATCTTCGAAGAAGGCTGAAAGCTTGGTTCCTTGGAAGTTTTGTATTCCTAAGCTGTCTACTATGCAGATAATGACATGTTCGGCATTCAATGAGTTATTGGATTCGAGATGTTTAGCCACACTCGGAACATCAAAAAGATCATCACGCGGAATAGGTACATTCATACAACCGAGTGCTGTAGGCAAGATGCGGTAGATGTTTTGTTGATAATCTGGAACAAAAAGATCATCGGTGTCCCCCAAAGGTGTTAATTTTAGTGACAATAAGAGTGCCTCAAATAGTTTGGATAATTGGTAGAACCACTTTCGGGGGATTTAATGTTGTGGAAACGTTGATTATGGGAAAATTGGGGTTCTCCACCATTTTAGCTTGAGGGACGAAAGACTCTTTATTAGTTCTAGCACAGTTGTCTAGAATAGGAGTATACGGCACAGGGGAATACTGACCGTGATAAAAGGATTCGCAGTCTTCCGCATGGACCCGAAGATTGGCCCCCAGCGCATTTACCAAAGTGATACCATAGAAGAAATTAGTCACCAAGAAGTTCTGGCAATTTTTGCTACCCATAACTTGTTTCGTGAAGGCTTTCGTGGAGTTCATGTAAGTAACCGAACCTGGGCAACCTATGTTTTTCCGCCATGGATCATAGCGCTCTTGTTAGGACCCGACGAACCGATTGGACCACTTCGAGAGCCGATGCAAAAAACTCTTCACGAAGGTAAATTAGGTGAAGAGCAGAAACCTGAAGACTGGAAGAATCTCTACCATGAACTTTTAGTGGAAATCCAAAGTTCTCCTGTAGCAGATTTGTTGACATCGAAAAAGACGACAGATTTCCTCAAGGAAATGATTGCGTTAGACATTCTGTTTTTTGACCCACATTTCAACTTTGAGATTGGAACTACTTATCCTGCGGCGGACCATCTTACAAGCCTTAACAGTTATGATACCCGTCTCTTTTTAGAGAAGCTGACCTTAGCGGGTATTTTCACTAGCGAGCCGGTAATTGGTGTTACGCATTGTCCAATCTGTCTGGGTTTCAAAGTGGTTAGCCGTTTAGCTTGTCCGCAATGTAGCGTAACTGCTTTGGATGTCGTTCGATTTCCTGCGTCAAAGAAATCTGATTCAAAAACGGTTAATCCTGTTAAAAAGCCAGTGGAACTTTTCTATTCTTGTCTAACCTGTCAACATACCACGAGCGAACCTGTTGTTACTCTGCTGTGTACCGAGTGCGGGTCTCAATTCCAACCTGATGAAGCGGCTTATCGCAATATGGACCGACTTGTCTTGAATAGACCTATTGCTGATTCCCTAATCAAAAAAGTCGAAGAAGGCAATTCAGATTAAATGCGGTCCCAGGGTTTTCCTGCTTTTTCATATGAAGAATAGATTTTCTTTGCAAGGGATTCGAAGACATCATCGACGTTATAATCGTCTTTAGCGCTACTTTCCAAGAAGTCCATTTTTAATTCCTTAGCTACATCTTTCCCTTCTTTTTCCTTAACAACTCGCTGTTCTTTCAAATCAGACTTACAGCCAACTAGCAGTAGGGGAATGCCTTCGCAGCGTTGATAGACTTGTTGCATCCAATGATCTATCCGATCAAAAGATTGTTGGTCTGTTACATCGTAGGCAATGATGGCGCCCGCAGCACCCTCGAAATATAAACCGCGAATAAAATCGAAGCGTTCTTGTCCACCCGTATCGTAGATAACGAGTTTGATATTTGTGTCATCCTTAAGTTTGATCTGTTTGGTGAAAAAGTCAACACCTAAGGTGAACAGGTAGCTTTCATCAAATTGACCAGTGGTATAACGACGGGCAAGGGAGGTTTTACCAACCCCTGCATCGCCAACAACTATGACTTTGTAGACAACTTCAGCGAGTTCTTCCATCCGATTTTCACCCTCTGGATTCCTAATTTATCACTCACTGACATCCCTTTAAGTGCTTCGTGTTGAATTCTGACCAGGGGTTGAAGATTAGGGTATCTACAAAAATTTAAACAAGGAAAAAAGTTAGAAGAGACTTTTTTGGTTGGAAGCGAAAGTCCTTTTGGGGAAAAGGATGCAGTAGATGAGTTACAATTTGTCATGTATACGAAGGCGTTGATTATGCCCGAAGTTAATAATCAATTCAATTTATCGGTTGATCAATTACCCCGACGTTGGTACAATTTAGCCGCGGACTTACCCGAGCCATTACCTCCACCCCAGGATCCAGAGGAGGGCCCCTCACGACTCGAGATGCTTCCAAAATTTTTGTTAAAAACCGCGCTTGAACAAGAAAATTCTACTGACCGTTGGATCGACATTCCGGATGGTATTCGAGAACTCTTCATTCAAGCAGGACGACCACGCCCCCTCATGCGGGCGCTGCGATTAGAGAAGGCGTTGAAACTACCCAAAGACATTCGTCTTTATTATAAACGGGAAGACCTCTCACCCACGGGATCACATAAAGTCAACACAGCCCTTGCTCAAACCTATTACGCTGTAAAAGAAGGATATTCAGAAGTTACAACTGAAACCGGAGCTGGTCAGTGGGGTTCAGCCTTATCATATGCAGCGTCACTCAATGGTTTGAAATGTCGAGTCTTCTGGGTCCGCGCGGCCTATCGTTGGAAACCCGGGCGCCGAACGCTTATGAATCTATTTGGATCTGATGTATTTGCCTCACCGAGTAAAGAAACCGAATTTGGCCGCAAACTGCTTAAACAGAACCCCAAACACATTGGAAGCTTGGGTATCGCAATTAGTGAAGGTATCGAAGATGCTTTGAGCCGTGATGGAAGCATCTATTGTTTGGGCAGTGTTCTTAGCCACGTATTACTCCATCAAACTGTAATTGGGCTTGAAACTATTGAGCAATTCAAGATTGCTGAGGATACCCCCACACTCCTTATAGGTTGTTTTGGTGGCGGAAGTAATTTTGGTGGGTTTAGCTTGCCTTTCATCGGTGAAGTACTCCAGGGTAAACGAGAGTGCACCTTTTTGGCGGCACAGAGCGAAGCTTCACCCAATCTTGTAAAAGGCAAATATACCTACGATCATGGTGACCATGCAGGAATGACTCCATTATTGAAAATGTATTCGCTGGGTCATGATGTGGAGATGCCTGAAATATGGGCTGAGGGGATTCGCTACTCTGGAGCCGCGCCTATCATGAGTGCGGTTCGTAATCTCGGCATGCTTGATGCTGTTGCGTATCCAGTTGATGAGGTGTATGTCTATTCTCAGGCCCGTCGGTTCATAAAATCTGAAGGATTCATCCCTGCACCCGAATCGTCTTATGGTGTGTGTGCTGCGATTGATAAGGCTCTTGAATTTAAAAAGAAAGGTGAGGAGGCAGTTATTGCCTTCAATGTTTCGGGACACGGATTCTTGGATATGCAAGCCTTCGCGAAACCACTAAAAATTGAGTGATTATTTTTCGTGAACCAGTAGATAATATTGAAAAGACTAATTTGACTCAGTCTGCTCAAGCTCATCGATCAATTCCTTGATTTTCAGCCCAAATTCCTCAATTTGGTCTCCCATATATTGGGAACGTTGAGGAAGCTCTATAAGTTGATCACCCAGTTCTTTCAAATCAAGATAATTGATTTCACTAATTCGAGGAGCTAGTGGATGGCTTCGTCTACGAAGGGTTTTTTCCATATCATCCATTCGAACTTGAACATCCAGCATTATCGCGGCAGCTTTTCTGGCAGTCGACTTCTGACCAGCGAATTCACCATAGGGAAAGAAAAGGCGCCATACCACATTTCGACTCTTTGGCCGTGAAATTTCATCTAATTCTTCAAGTGCTTTATTTAATAAGTCAATGATATAGCGTAATTGTTTGAGAATTAGGTTGTCTCCCAAGGTGAAGTCCCAACCAACTTAAGATAATTGTTGTTAAGTTTTAGTCTTTTCTCTTAATGATGCTGCAGGGTCGAACTCAAGGCGGAGGGGAGGTCGTGGGAACCAACAGGACACCCAATGACCAGGTTCTAGCTCTTCTAATGGGGGTTCTTCTTGGCGACATTTATCTTGAGCGAACTCACAACGAGGAGCAAATAAACAGCCTGGCGGTGTATTGATCGGGCTACCGGGTTCACCAGGGAGGACTTTACGTTTTCTTAGACTTGTTGGGTCCGGTGACGGAACTGCAGAAATCAATGCCTGACTATATGGATGGACGGAGCCATGAATTACCTGATCGATAGAACCTTTTTCCATGATTTTTCCGAGATACATGATGGCGATTTTATCGCCGATATAGCTTGCTACAGAAAGATCATGGGTCACGTATATGTAAGCGATATGAAATTCACGCCGAATCCTTTCGAGTAGATTCAGAATTTCAGAGCGAATGGACACATCAAGCATTGATACCGGTTCATCTGCTACAATGAAGGAAGGATTCACTACAATAGCACGAGCAATAGCAACTCGTTGCCGTTGACCGCCACTGAGTTCGTGGGGATAACGGAACGTGAATTCTTCAGGTGGAACGAGTTGGACCGCCTTAAGGGCTCTTATGACTCGATCCTCTTCGTCCTCTCCAGATTCAGCAATCTTGTTAAGTCGTAAGGGTTCTGCAATTGTATCATAGAGACTGAGTCGGGGATTTAAGGAAGAGTAGGGGTCTTGGAAAATCGTCTGCATTTTTGCACGAAGTCGCCGAAGCTCACGTCGACTAATCTTATTGAGGTCATGCCCCTCAAACTCGACGACCCCCTCTGTGGGTTCAATCAGACCAACAAGAAGCTTACCAGTTGTAGTTTTGCCACACCCTGATTCTCCTGCAAGACAGTAAAGATCCTCAGGGTATACATCTAATTCAACGTTGTCGACCGCTTTAAGCCAAACTTCACCCCCAAGAAGCTGAGAGAAGAAGCCAGCACTCACGGGAAACCATTTACGAAGTCCCCGACAGGTTACAATTGGCTCTTTACTTTTGCTCAATCTTCACCCTCCTTTTTTCCAGGCGTCCAACTTTCATCTGTAATCTTTCCAGAGGCAAGATGGCAGGCCGCCTTATGACCAGGGCTCACATCTATTAAATGTGGATCTTCAACTTTACAGAGATCTTGAGCATACTTGCAGCGCGGGTGGAATCGGCAGCCAGGTGGTGGATTTAAGAGATTGGGAGGAGACCCAGGAATGGATGCAAGCGTTTGATCGCTTGAGCGTTCAATTGAAGGAATTGAAGCGATTAGTCCTTGGGCATAGGGATGCCAAGGATGTTGAAAGATTTCAAGTACTGAACCTGTTTCAACAATTTTCCCTGCATACATGATAAAGACATTGCGACAGGTTTCTGCAACGACAGAAAGGTCATGGGTGATGAGCATGAGTGTGATTCCTAGCTCATCAGCAAGTCTTCGAAGCAGCTGCATGATTTGTGCTTGCACTGTAACATCCAGAGCCGTTGTGGGTTCGTCGGCAATGAGGAATTTCGGATCACAAGCGAGAGCCATCACTATCATGGCACGTTGTTTCATTCCACCACTGAATTCAAAGGGATAGTGATTAACACGATCTGGGTCCATGCCTACTAGTTTGAATAGATCTCTTGTTTTTACCAATGCTTCCTCTTTACTTAATTCTCTGTTATGTTTAAGCATGGCTTCTGTAATCTGATCACTCACTCGAAGAATAGGATTGAGAGCGTTCATGGCCCCTTGAAAGACCATAGCGATTTTTGTCCAGCGAATATTTCGAATTTCCTCATCGGTCATGGCAGCGAGGTCGTCACCATCAAAGTAGATGTGTCCTCCCATAATTTCACCAGGCTCGGGTAACATGCCAAGAATGGCAAACGCTACCGTGCTTTTTCCACATCCGGATTCGCCAACGAGCCCAACGGAATCACCTGCTTCAATATTAAAGGTCACATCTTCGACGGCTTGGCAGTCACCGCGCCGCATACAATAGTATACGGTGAGATTTTCAACTTTTAATGACATTACTAGCTTCTCCTACAATTTCCTAAGTCTAGGATTGAGTGCCTTATCCACAGCATACCCAATGAATACGAAGCCCATGGAGAGCAACGCAATACAGAATCCAGGCGGGAGAAAGAACCACCATGCAGGTGGAGTTTGCTGCATCGCCCCGCGGGCATAAGCTGCTTGGAGCATCCGGCCCCATGAAACTAAGTTCTGTGGAGTTAACCCAAGAAAGCTGAGGCCAGCTTCAGAGAGAATAGCCCCTGAAACACCAGTTGCGAGTTGGACAAAGACCAGCGTTAGCACATTTGGAAAAACATGACGAAAGATGAGGTATACATCTCCGGCACCAGCAGCTTTTGCTGCTTCCACATAAGCTTTCTCTTTTTCAACTAATACTTGTGACCTAATTACTCTAGCGGGACCTGGCCACGCAAACAAAGCGATGACAAAGACCGTAATCCCCAAGCTTGGCGACATCAACGCAGACAATATCATCATGATAGG
>JBHLPR010000119.1:0-2731 GCA_048939245.1 Promethearchaeota archaeon
ACCGATGTATACGACAACATCAGGGAATCAGCCAATCTTGCCTATCAGGTCCAGGGAACCTTGATTTCAGTGGATCCGGCTACTTCACTTCTTATCATAGCGGTGATTGGAATCGCTGTTGTCGCTTTAATCATCTTATACAAAATCTATGAGCAGTATTAACCGTGACAACCTCCTAGCGAGGGCTGTCTCGGTTTTTTCCTTTTTTACGATTTTTTATCCATTGGCTATTACGCAATCCACACTTGGAACCGAATCAAAGGCACAAAACCTTTTTAATAATCGAGACGGATTTTTGTTTAAGGCAGAGACGGTGTGAACGCAGGGGGAAAGACCACTCTGTATAACGCTTCTCTGCGTAAGGTGAACGCCTGTGATTGTACTCGAATATCAAGATGGAAGCTTTGTCGAATCAAAAGAAGGCTCTGGTGGCATCCGTTGTGAACTGGATAAAACCTCTAAAAAAATCCGAATGATTATGCCTCAGGGTACGAGCCTTATTGAACGTCGAACCGCTTTACGTTTGGCTGACACCGTTGCGCGGAGTGGATATCTACTTTCAACCGGTGAACGAATCGGGCAAGGATACGACCTCGTAGTCGATGAGAAAGGAACAGCAATCCCTGATCGACTTAAACAGAGCCCGCGAGTCAGTTATAGCTCAGTGACAGTCGGCAGCGTCGTCGATAAGAAATAGACAACACTCTGTGAAATGGTAATACTTCAAAAACATCAACCAAAAACGGGATCACAAAGTATCCTATGAGAATGAGGTGAACGATGTGAGCGAACAAGAAGATGAAGGACTCTCTCTGAACGAGGAGCTGAAGCGTGAAATCAAGAAAGGCGCGAAACTCGCACATGTTTCAGAAGTAAAGCAACAGACAGTCGATTTATCGGCAGAGAAAGCTCTCCTAGAAAAGCTTAGAGCTGAAGGGAAACTCGAAGAAGAAGACTAGCTCATCCTTGAATGTGACTTCTGACATTTTTCTGGCAATTATTGCCAGATTAGTTAATTATACTGATTATTAGAGACCATGTGTCGGACTTTCTATTGGTAGTGTGCGATATTTCTGAATACGTTTCTGAATTTCTTTTCGATGTTTTTTAAATACTGGACCTGTTCGGAGAACCCACTCAGAAAAATGTTCAGCTAACGCTTCTGGGCTCCACCGATTCTTCGCCACTTCAACGGTCCAAGCAAGGGTTAAGCTATTCCCCTTCTCAAGAATTTTGGCCTGTGCTTGGCAAAGCTGGCATTCAACCTGCTTATTGTCAAGAAGTTTGAAGAAAGGCGTTCCGCAATTAATACACGCTTTTTCCAGTGTAGTTAATTGAATTTTCTGTTCCGGGTTGCGAATTTGGTTAACAATAGCGGTACCAATTTTTTGGGAACGATTCATCGTTTCCTGATCCAATAGTACTTCACCTGGGCCCGGTCGATAAGCAACAAAACGATCGATGAGTTTCAACTGCAATATACCTGCCAACATCGAGAGCATAGGCAGTGTGAAGGGATCCCAGTCTCGAAGCCCAGCTGTGGCAATAATTGCCCCTGGACGTGGTGGAATCTGCCCGAGTTGGAGGCTGTATTCAAAAAGTCGGTCTATTAAAAGCTTAATAACTCCTGCAGGTCCCAGAAAATATGTAGGAGCCGAAAGGATGATTCCGTCTGCCCATTGGAAATGATCCCATAATGCGTGCATATCGTCTTCTAAGCGACATGGCTCACCTTTTAAAACACATGCAAGACATCCTTTGCAGGGGAGGAGATGAAAATCTGGCAACCGTATTGCTCGTATAATCGCTCCGTTACTCTGGGCTTGATTTAATGCTTCTTTTACCAAGATTTCGCAATTACCAAGTTTTCGAGCAGAGCCAATCACACCAAGAACCTTCAATTGGATTCACCACAGGGTTACTTATGCTTCCACCTTAAGAGTCTACACTTTCAATTTGAACTGCGGTGGTGCCTTGACCTTTTGTCCTCTAGTAGGTGATTACGAAATTACGAAGATTTGTCTCAAGGGGTACATCAATGACAGCCACATCATCGACGTGTGAGGATGGTGAGCCTTGATGTAAGAATCGAATGAATTCCTCAATGGCTTGATCCGTGCCTTGAGCGTGACATTCAACTGTTCCATCCCGTTTATTTCGGACCCATCCAACAAGATTTAATTGCACAGCTTTATCACGAGTATAAACTCGAAAGAAGACGCCTTGTACTCGACCATGCACAAGAGCTCTGATTGCACGCATTATCTATTCCTCAATCTAACATGCAACTAGTTTACCCTAAGAAAATTGTTCCTTTCAGTCGAAAATATCAAGAAGCACAAATCCCACATATACCTTGTTGGTGATGCTAGGGTGAAGAACAAGGAAATCGCTCGAATCTTCCTAAAGATAGCTGATTTATTAGAGCTCCAAGAGGACAGTTACAAACCTCGGGCATATCGACGGGCAGCCCGATCATTAGAACAGCTTGATGAGGATATCGATGACATCGCGGTTCGTGGTGAATTAGAGGATATCCGCAGCGTAGGAAAAGCATTAGCGAAAAAAATCGAGGAGTATCTGAAAACTGGTGATATCGAGTATTTGCACCGATTACGGGAGGAAATTAATCCGGGATTAATTGAGCTTCTGCAAATTCCTGACGTAGGTCCTAAGACTGTTCGAGTGCTTCATGAAGAACTGGGTATTTCATCCATTGAGGAACTCCGAA
>JBHLPR010000032.1:0-25155 GCA_048939245.1 Promethearchaeota archaeon
GCCCACAGGGCTTTCTGGTTGGTATAATATTTCCCTTCCAAGTGATATCTTTGCCGTTGGTGTATACCAATTAACACTGAGTTGTGATCACGAAGGTTATCAATATACAATGACTTCAATCGGGTTAAATATCCAACCTTGTCAAACATCTTTGATAATTGATGAAATCACCACGGAATTAGAAGAAACTGGAATCATCATTCCACTAAATGGAACCGCTTGGGATGTCCCACGCGGAGACATCCTACGAATCTATTTTAATTTCACAGACACAGACGGTCGGGTGATTCTGAATGCAACCGGGTCCTATTCATGGCAATTGGGTAGTGGGGTACTTCAATTTAGGAATGGTCTCTATGTCGCCCAAATAAATCTCACCGATGTAACTCCTGGGCTCTATAGCCTTACCATTTCGCTAACACGTCAAAATTTCGAAACTGCTACTGCTCCATACTTACAGCTAAATGTGATTCACGTACCCACAGAAATCACTGGATTATCAGACACGATTACCATCTTTACTGGTGAAGCATTCAGTCTTCATGTAACATTTACAGATACCTACCATAACGTCATCATCACCGATGCCACCCTATATGTCTCCATACCTAGTCTTGGATTAGATTTGCGACCAATGGTGAACAACGGAGATGGGACCTATTCTTTAGCTGGACTATCCGCTCTTGTTGAAGGAACATCTTCTATTATTATCGAATCCTCTGCCGCACCGAAATACGCACACACACAAAGTACTGCCACGCTTATTGTGAGCCTCAGTCCAGTCACAAGAACAGCCATCCAAGCTGGTGCACTTCTTGGAGTTATACTAGTTATCTCCCTACTTATCTGGTTGGCTTACGTAAGGGTTTACTCAATTCCATGGATTGTACGAAAAATGCGGAAAATGAGTAAATCAATTGACCATGGTCAAATGCCCTCTCTTTCAAAGAACGAAATTAATCGGATTCCGAATCGCGACACTCAACTAGTTACAATGATGTCACCCTCTTATGAAGCTTCAAGTTTAACAATTCAACCCTATGTACTTCCCACAGCTGAACTCCCTACTGAAAGAAGATCTGAAGATGATGCCATATTACTTGAATTGGAACAATTGGAGGGTTTAGGTGAGAATCAAAAAGAACAGCTGTTTGAACAAATGAAAAAGATTCCAGCCAAAGACCGGGTGTGGTTCATGGAGGACATGAAACGGCAAATGGCGGAAGGTCGGTTTGATTATCTAAAAACAGGGGATGCTGAAGTTGAAGAAGAAGCACCTGCTGAAGAGAGACCTGAGAAACCTGGGTTGAGCCCTGTAGAACAAGCAACACTAGTTGCGGTACTGAGGGAAGGGCTCGAACAATTCACGGTAATAAGTGATGGAGATAAAGATGCCCTTGTCCAACAACTGATTATCATGACGCCCAAAGAACGGGAAGCGACAATTAAGAAATTAATGGCTCGGATGAAAGGTTTACAGCTTGAAGAACCTGAGCCTAAACCAAAACTAAAGAAGCGAAAGAAGAAAGCCGATTTTGACACTAGTGATTCATAATATCAACTTTCACTTGCTCTAAGTTTATCATACAATTCTTATGGAACTGGCAAGACTTTTAATTTCTAAGTGTGCTAGGTGATTTTCAATCGAGGCGATGGTTATGAAACAAATAGGAGAAGGTCTTATCACTCTCCAGAAATCAGCGCAGGGAACTCTTCGAATTATTTCTTCGATAGAAGATGTACTCAAATTGCTTAAAGACCTTAAAGCGGAGGAGGCATCGAATTCAGTTACTGAAACGTTGGTTCTCGTTGAGGATGCTGGCACAACAACCTTAGCTCCAATTCTTTCTCGTCTAAAGGGGGTGGTCTGTACTTCAGGAGCTTTAGGATCTCACCTTGCCATTGTAACCCGTGAATTTGGAATCCCCGCTCTCATGGGCACAAAAATAGATTATGCTGGCAAACTTGAATTGCAACAAGTCAAAATTGAGCCACGTGATACACCAAATGGTGTTCTACTTATTGATGAATAATACCGATGCTTGCGGGAGAATGAAGATGCCACCGTTTCCACCGAGAAAATTCGTTCCCTCGAATCTCCAGATTGAATTTCTTGATCGTGTGCCAACTAATCAACCAGAACTCTTCGGTGGAAAAGCTGTGAACCTGGCACGGCTTCACCAAATGGGAATTTCAATACCCAAAGGATTTGCCCTCTCTACTCAGTGTTTTATTCAATTTCAGTCATCCTATCAAGATTTGGAATCCTATAAAACTCTCCATACTAAACTGACAGATTTTGAAACGCTTCTTCATTCTTCAGAGGAATTTCAAAACCAAGCAAAAGAATTTGAATTACCTGAGAGCGTCGCTAAAGAAATTATTACTAAATTCGAACAACTCGAAAAAACCCATGAAGATGTCCATGCAGGCTATGCTGTTCGTTCCTCTGCTACAACCGAAGATGTCAATGAATTTTCCTTTGCAGGTCAAGCTGACAGCTTTCTTTGCGTAAAGGATCTCTCCGGTATCCTAGAAGCTGTAAAACGCACTTGGCTTTCTCTTAACTCAGCTAGAGCACTCATCTATTTGAAGAGCAAAAGCATCAACCCCCATCACGTGTATATGGGCGTGATTGTCCAAGAGATGGTGCTGGGTGAAGTATCAGGGACTATGTTCACCACGAACGTTGTCAATAACAATCCTGATCAACTTATCATCGACTCTACCTGGGGGTTGGGCGAAAGCGTTGTTGCTGGTAAGGTAATCCCCGATTCATTTTTTCTCCAAAAAGCTCCGTTGAAAATCCTCAAGCGACACCTTGGTGAGAAAGCCCTCTATAGTGCTCCACATCCCGCTGATCGACCTGAATGTACCTTATTTTTAGAAACACCTCAAGAAAAACGGGAAATATTCTCGATTGCTGACGAAAAACTCTACGAGCTCGCACGGTTAGGTCTTCAAATCGAAACGGCAATGAATCTACCTCAAGACATCGAATGGACATTAAAAGAGGATTCATTTATCATCCTTCAGACCCGACCAATAACCACATTCTAGGCCTCTTTGTCATATTCTTCTCATTCAGCAGCTCTCAACACTCTTCGAAACTTTCCGGTTTTCAACGAAGGAGATATATGGCATCTTTGAAAGAGTTATTTCAGGCTTGATTGAAGCTTGGGGAACGAAAGGTCAGCCAAGTCATATTCCCTTCCCCGACAAATTCGTAAAAGGTGATCTTAATGCCTCCCGACGAGCAACCCGTACAAAAGACTCAGGATTCAGCGATTTTAGAACTGATAGCAGAAGAATCCCCCCTAGGCATCATCGTTATCCAAGATGATCGGGTTCTCTTTGCAAATAAGGAACTTGCCCAACTCATTGGTTTTAGTCTGTCAAATCTTCACAGGATGACGACGAATGATTTTATGCAATTTATTGCCGATGCTGATAAACTCGGAGCAAGCCAAAGGTTGAATTCAGCTGTTGGAGGTGAAATTAAGACAAAATTCTATGATGTTCGTGTAAAAGACAAGAAGGGAATGGAAAGGTGGCTTCAAATACTACCACGTGGAATCAAAATTCAGGATAAACCCGCAATCCTTGCTATGGTCGCTGATATTACCAAACAAAAACATATTGCTCAGGCTCATCAGGACTTGGTTAACCATTCACTCCAAGGTCTTATCATCATCCAAGATATGCACGTAGTCTTTTCTAATCAGGCATTTGCTGATATCAGTGGATATACAATTGAAGAACTCCTAAACCTTACTCCGGAAGAAGTCAAAGCTCGAGTGCACACCGATTATCAAAAACGGGTATGGGGTCGGATGCAAGATCGCCTTAAAGGCAAATCTGTTCCCTCTCATTATCAATTCAAAGCAATTCGCAAAGATGGATCTGAGCGTTGGTTAGAGATGTTTGTCACTGTAATTGAATATGAAGGGAAACCAGCAGTTCAAGCAACATTCCTAGATATCACCGAAAAACAAGAGGCTGATATTAAGCTTCAAGAATCCGAAGCCCGCTATCGCGGACTCTTTGATGAAATACCCGTTGGCCTTTATCGAACCAGCGCAGCAGGCGATATTGTCGACGCAAATCCTGCAATTGTAAGATTACTTGGTGCAGAAGATAAAGAAACACTTCTAGAAATGAATGCGTCAGACTTTTATGTAGATCGTCATGAACGTGAACGTTTTAAAGAAAAATTAGGCAAAGAAGGAATTGTTACAGGTCATGAGGTACAATTCAAACGTTTAGATGACAGAATTATTTGGGTCCGTGATACTTTCCGTGCAATTCGTGATGAAAAAGGGGTAATTCAATATTATGAAGGATCCTTAGAGGATACCACTGAACGGGTGAAGGCGGAAGAAGCCCTCAAAGAACGAGAGCGCCGATATCGTGCTCTATTTGAACGCACCAACGATGCTGTGTTTATTATTTCACTTGATTTGAAGCATCTGGATGTTAATCAGCGTGCTGCTGAATTATTAGGCTATACCTTGGACGAGATGGTTGGGATGCCGGTTGAGCAGGTTGTTGGACAAGGTGAATATGAGGACAGTAGACGCGTCTTGAAATCGTTATTAGCAGGTGATCATGTTCCAGTCTATGAACGTATTTTCAGGAAAAAAACCGGAGAAGAATTTCCAGTAGAAATCAATGCTGCACTCGTTACCGATAATGAAGGCATTCCAGTTCATATTCAAAGTGTAGCTCGAGATATTTCTGAAAGAAAACAAGCGGAACTTGCTTTGAAAGAAAGTGAAGAAAAATACCGAACGTTAGTGGAAACGTCCCCTGATGCTATAACAGTTACAGACTTAGAAGGCAAAGTCATCATGGTGAATCGTCAAGCTCTTCAACTGTACGGTGTTGGCAGTGAAAAGGAATTGATTGGCGTTAATGCGTTTGAACTAATTTCTCCCGATGATGTTCCAATTGCTATGAAGAACATGCAAAAAACACTAGAGAAAGGGACCTCTGGAACTTTAGAGTATAACTTACTTCGACGAGATGGCACACCTTACCCAGCTGAACTTAATGCGACTCTCATGAAAGATACCGATGGGAACCCCACAGCATTCATCGGAGTCATTCGCGATATTAGTGAGCGAAAGGAAGCTGAAGCCCGATATCGTCAACTTTTTGATAGCGTTCCAGTTGGGCTTTTTAGAACAACACCGGATGGAACCATTCTTGATTCCAATCCCGCTCTAATTGAAATGTTGGGATTTGATGATAAAGAATCCCTTCTTAAACGGAAAGCATCCAGTTTCTATGTGGACCCTGCTGGCCGAAAACAATGGGAAACTGCCGTTGCCCGAGAAGATGTCGTTACTGGAGTTCTAGCTGAATTTCAAAGGGTGGATGAGGAAAGAATTTGGGTTGAATTAACCGCACGGGCAATTCGTGATAAAGAAGGGAAAGTGGTCTATTATGAAGGGACATTAGAGGATATCACTAATCGTAAAAGAAGTGAAGATGCAGTTCGAGAATCTGAAGCAAAATATCGGGCACTAATCGAACAATCTTTTCAAGGTATTATAATCATCCAAGATAATCAGATTGTGTTTGCGAATCCGCAAATGGAAGAAATTGTGGACATAACTCCAGAAGAACTTCTTAAGATGCCTCCCAACGCGTTTTGGGAACGAATTCACCCTGAAGATATTCAATGGATTCAAGACCGCTTTCGAGACCGCTTCGCTGGAAAGGAAGTACCAGATCGTTACGAAATTCGAGTACTTTCACCAGATGGTCGAATCCAGTGGATTGAAATTTGGGTCAAAATGATTGACTACCAAGGCGAAGCCGCAATACAGGTGACTTTATCCGATGTAACAGAGCGGAAACGAGCAGAGATGCTTATTCGCGAATCTGAGGAGAAGTATCGAACGCTTGTTGAGCAATCGCTCTTTGGAATAGTAATTTCTCGTGGTCCTCCACTTCGGATGTTCTTCGTTAATGAAGCATTCGCTGAAATGATCGGTTATACTGTCGAAGAAATTCTAGCCATGTCTCCGAGCAAAGTAAAAGAACTAATCCATCCGTCTGATCAGGATTTGGTTATTGGACGCGCTGAGGAACGATTAGCTGGCAAAGCCGTTCCTGAAAAATATGAATACCGCATGGTGAAAAAAGATGGATCCATACTTTGGGTGGAAATCTTCGCGCATCGCATTGAATATCAGGGAGAACCTGCGGTGCAAGCCGCCTACATCGATATCACTGAACGCAAGGAAGCTGAAGCCGCATTACAAGAATCTGAAGAACGGTTCCGGGCATTAGTAGAAGATCTTTCCGATTGGGTTTGGGAAATGGATCTCACCGGGAAATTCGTCTACACGAATAATGCCGTTGAGGATATAATCGGATTTTCTGCAGGACAAGTCTTGGGATGCACACCATGTGACTTTTTACGCCCTGATGATATCAGTCGGGCACAGGACACATGGAAAGAGCTCAAGGAAAGACGACGCCCTATCCGTACAATTGTTATCCAGATGGTTCATCGGGATGAATCTGATGTAATCCTTGAAGCACGCGGTCGACCCATTTTCAACGAATCTGGTGAACTCCTAGGATTTCGGGGTGTCTGCCGAGATATCACTGACCGCATTAAAATGCTAGAACAACTACGCGAACTCGATGATCGACTTTAGCTTCAAAGCTGGTCGCACTAGAATCCTTAAATGCAACATCCAGGCATCCTATCTCCCAAGAGATGTGATGCTATGATTGGAGATCTTAGCACCAACAAAGCAAACACCTTCCTTCACCGAGCTAGCGCCGCTAGCACATACCTTCTCTCCCAACGAACCGCCCTTGAATCCAAACTTTTCCCCGTTACAGCATATAATAGTGTAGCCTGTGCTCAAATCTATCGCGATTACCAGTATAATATCTTCACAGAACTCGCCAAACATGTCTCTCCAGAGGAGATTGGTCAACGCTGTCGAACCTTGGCCGCTTATCCAAACGTCTTAGGCGTTTGGGCATTTATTGGTCTCTGGGGACTCGGACGCATGCAAGACCTCTATGATGCTGGTGGAGCAGAACATGAACAACCCGAACGCCGGAAACAAGCCAGATTTATGATTGATTTCTGGTATCGCATGGCCACCAGCTATTATGATAGCGACAAACCCCTTGCTGCTGAAAATAATGATACGGCCTGTGTGCTTCCTGAGAATATTCTCGAAATGGTCAAACAAGAGCTCCAACCATTAGATAACGACCAGCGGATGCAACTCAAACGTACCATGGCGCAGCTTTACCTTGCTGAGTTTCTCTCATATTGTGAGTGTCGAGCTAGTATCCATGAAATGGGACCATACCCTTTTAGTAAAAACGAGTATCTCATCTTCCGAGAATTCTCACCTCTCTATGATGGTTCCCGGCTTATCTGGGACTGGCACGATACGAAAGCAACATCTCCGGTCCCCAATCTATCCGTTGCCTTAGTCGTGAAGGATATGGACGAACTCGTCTTTACTGATTTTGCTACGCTCTTTCCAAAACCAGAAGATTACTCTGACCATATCACCCAATTTGCGCTCTTCACCCGTTTCGACGACAAAATCGAAACTACTCCCTTTTCAGTTCTCAACGATCTAGAGCAGTTTGCTACCGATGTCCAAACCGAACTTTACCTCGAATTCGCTGAATGGGATGATGTTAAACGACTCAAAGCTGGCTCATCAGTCTTCCTAAAATGGTTCTACATCTTCACTGACATGGGCAACATCACTGATAAAATCACCATGGGTTTAGACGAAGACAAGGTTGGTGATTATATCCAACTCATGCTCAAATCTATGGGGCATCCTGCGTGGGCTCGACTCTTTCGCAGCACAGCCGAATGTGAAAAAGATCCCACCTTCTACGAACTTCTCGACGAATAGGTGCACTCCATCATGTCAAGTGAAGTCTCCAAATCCGACGAACAGTTCCATGAACCTACCAACGATCCAGACTGGAAGGAATCCTACTACTTCCAATTATACAACCCTGAAACTAAATTGGCCGCTTTCTTCTACATCTCCGCTTATCCTAACATTCCCAAACGCGATTATCTCGTTGCTTTCCTTCATGATGGTCAAACCGATATCTATCTTAATACACTTCCAACCTCCGGAAAACTTGACAAATTGGAAGATGGGAAACTCCGATTCGAGCTCATCAAACCCCATGACCAATGGAAAATCCATTTCGACGATGGAAAAAGGTTTACAAATCTCAAATTTACCGGACGCTTCGAGTCCTTCGCCTATGATCCCAAACAAGCATACAAGAAGGGTATTCTAGAACAAGAGCACTACGAACAAGGCTGTTTCGTCAATGGAACGATTAGATTAGCTGATGGCACCGAACACCAACTCAGCTGTTTTGGACATCGAGACCACTCCTGGGGACTTCGTGATTATGCCGCCATCGATGAATGGAACTGGATTGCTGTTCAATTTTCTTGGTGCACTATCAACCTCCTCAAACTGCATATTGGCAAAAAACATGAAACAGCGGGTTTCCTGTCAAGCCTTATCGGTAACCAACACCTCACTGATATCACATTCACAACCCATTTCGAATCGGATGGTCTAACCCCTCAAGGTTTCACCGTCCAGTTCACAGACGAAGGAAAGAAACAATGGCACCTCGAATCAACGAAACTCCAAACCATGGTCTACCCACCACGACAAGCTAAGGCTGGATATGAAACCCATATCTATGAAATAGTCTCACAATTCACCCTTAAAGGCGATCCCAGTTTTGGATATGGAATATCAGAGTACCTAATTAGCCGAAAAACATCGAAATAACCGGATGCCCTCTCTATGCTTAATTTTAGCTACCTAATCCCTGGGGTTCTCGCTGGTTCCAGCCTACCTCGTGGACGCAAAGACCTTGAGCACCTCGTTACTGAAGGCATCAAAGTACTTGTCACCGCTATGGAAGATACTCTTAATACGGCGCTCGTTGAAGAAGTGGGGCTTGAATACCATTACTTTCCGATCCTTCCTTATGGCACACCATCACTAAAACAAATCAACGAATTCGTCGACTTAGTCAATACGAATCGTGCGAAGAATCGACCGATCGCAATTCATTGTTACATGGGTTGGGGTAGAACTGGAACTTTACTTGCCGCATATCTGATTAGTGAAGGCATGGGGACGGATGAGGCTATTGCAGAAGTACGCGATAAGCGTCCTGGGTCTATTGAAACTTTTGGACAAGAGCAAATTCTTCACATGTTTGAGCAAAGCTTGGTCCATCGAAAATAACGAGGCTCCTCTGATTCAATGCTGATGACTATGCCCATTTGGGTCTGTCGATGGAACGAAACATGCCTGTTCATAATAAGGCTCAACAGCAAGACATTCGACCTGAATCGTAGTATGTTCAATCCCGTGTTCTTCACAAAGAAACTTATTCACTGAATCGATAAGGTTTCGAGTAGCACTTACTGAGCAATCCTCCGATATATTCAGATGCATGGACAAACAATAAATTCCTGAGGTAAGTTCCCAAAGATGTACATCATGAACATGATGAATTTCTGGGAAACGAACTTTGATTTCTTTCTCGAGTTCATCAATAT
The DNA here is from genome assembly GCA_048939245.1 of Promethearchaeota archaeon. Classification (GTDB taxonomy): domain Archaea; phylum Asgardarchaeota; class Hermodarchaeia; order Hermodarchaeales; family Hermodarchaeaceae; genus Hermodarchaeum. The sequence continues at coordinate 9,614 of JBHLPR010000032.1, forward strand.
CATAGCCCTGAGGTGCTGACTGAAGGAGAATTGCTGTCGTTGTGCGTATGAGTTGAATTCCCCACATAAGGATGATTATCGCGATGAAGAAGCTTACAATCGGATCAATGAATACCCAGCCTGTGAACAAAATAAGGAGCGCAGCAATGATTACTCCGATTGAGGAGAAAGTATCACTGATTACATGAAGGAAGGCACCCTTGACATTATGATCCCCTTGACTGCTTCCTTGAAGTAGAACCATCGTTGCGAGATTCACAAGAAATCCCAGGATAGCAACAAGAAGGAGTTCCAGAGCTGCCACTGGTACCGGGTTAATCAAACGTTGGATGGCTTCAAGGAGAATAAAAATACTGACTATGATAACAAAAATGGCGTTAAACAAACCTCCAAGGATTTCAACCCGGTAATAACCAAAGGTATACCGTCGAGGTGCTGAACGAGTAGCGATAATGATCGCTGCTAATGCAATTAGGAGAGCAAGAAAGTGGGAAAGCATGTGCCCAGCATCACTAATTATGGCAAGGCTTCCGGTGAGTATACCGCCGATTAACTCAACCCCCATCATAGAACCCGTTAAAAAGAGTCCCAGTAGAAGCCGCTGTCTAGCGATTCTCCGATATACGCGGGAATCACCTTCTCGGTGTTCAAAATGATGTCCATGTCCAGGCGGGGGTCGCATCTCTTCAGTTTCCATAATACTACACAGTATCTTTCGTGAAGAATGCAAAAGGTGTCTTTTTACCATTCCTCATTAACTGTTCATCTACTCGGTACTTTGAATCAGAGATGAGAAAATGAAAGAATTGTTAATCTTCCTTCCACTTCCCTTCGCCGATATACTGGCTAATACCACTGGAATCCTTTGGTCCCACTTTAACAGTCCACTTACTTGCCTCTTCCGTTTCACCACTAAGGCGGGCTGCCATACCCGGACTGATTAGAATACGATGTTTTACTTTATTCTCGATTCCCGATTCTTTGATGGCTTCAGCAACCCCATCGGCTGTTAATTTCCGTCCTGCAACAGCGGATTGAATGCTGAGCCCCTCTGTATCCACTACCAGAAGATAGGCATCAATTCCTGCCTGTTTAATGTCACTTTCCACTGTGAAATAGGTCAGAGCAAAATTCGATGTATACATTACAGGTGAGTCCTCGTTTGGCGAACCGAATTCGCGCAATCCCGCTTCAACGGCAACTGGTTTCACTGGATCCGTATAGAGGTTGGTTCGAAGAAATGTGAGCGGTAATGTAACCCACATGTCTAAGCTGTGTAGCACCAGGATGTCAGCATAGCGGATGATTGTAGATGCACCTGCAAGGGTTTCTTGCCATTTGGCCAGTTCTTCTGCTTCGCCTTCTTTATGATCTCCCCAGACTGAGATGGGCGAGGCTAATAATGGAAAACCAACTCCTTCATCGCCTTCGCGTGTTGCGGCTCGACGAAGCATGGTGAAATCGTCAACAGTAGCGCCAAGTGCGGCTCCAAATTCATTCCCCGGATCGAGAACCACGTCGATACCCATTTGACTCAAGGTCGTAGCCAGGGATTTGAGTGTATCTAACTCGCCTGGAGCATAAACTACTAACGGGCATTGGTGGGTCAACGCCACGTCAGAGAGTACCTGCCAGGTGTCTTTCGTTGCGGCATACAGTAATGGACGTTTGCCTTGAAGGGCTTCGGCACCTGCAGCTAAGACTTGGGGGTTAAGTGAACAGAGCATAATTGGCCAATGGGTCAACTCGCCTAGCCGTTTTGCTGCGCTTGCGAATTTTTTTGGGTCGCCCGATACAGAGCGTAAGGCAATGCCGTCGAGTGTAAGCTCCATACCTATGTACCTATATGTCCATTCTTCGATAGCTTTCACGCGTTTCTTCATTTCTTCAGCAGATGCAGTATCTGCTACATCCACAAAGAATGCAGTAGGGTGCAGATATCGAAGGTCATGGCGGTACAGAACTAGCTCTCCCCCAATCAAGACCTTCTTCTCCCCCATACCAATTTGAACCTCTCTTACTGGAGGTCGCATGAGTTCTTCGAGTTTTTCGCGCTTGTTAGCATATTGTCTTTCCCGATACAATGGGGTACACGCTTTGATGCCGATTGTGTATTCTGCGGCCTTGGTGGCAAAGGCCATACAATTTGCTTCACCGCATTCACCACAATTAGTCTGGGGGAGCAGCGGATAGATATCCATTGGTCCTGCACGTTTCGCCATAAGAACACCTCATGTATTCTAAGTAGGCATCAGATATGCCGAGTTTAGATAATTAGCTTTTTTGCATCAGTCAGTACAAATGTACTTCTAGCTGTTGATACTTCCCACAACAGCCATATTCTAGATGAAATAGACCGCATTCCCCGCCAATTTTTTTACAGATCTATAAAGCATCTGTAACCGCCGAATAGCGAGGGAAGCTCGTAATCATTCTCATTGATTGAAGTGAAACAATTCAAGATATTCTGCGTTTTGATAAATAGGTACAAAACTACTATAGTATTTGAGCCTATGTTGTTTATTATCAGATTTTGAAGATTATTTTTTAATCCGCTATTGCCAAAACTACTATGTATTCTATAGGTAGAAAAAATAAGACGTGTATAAAGGAGAAAGTAGTGAGACAAACAAAGATTCGTAGAAATAATTGTGCTTGAGAGAGAGTCCCCTTAAACGCATTGAATCCGAAACTACCGAGTATGGATATGACCAGATTTATGGCGAATCGGAATGCTAATGAGATAAGAAGCCATTGCTGCATTATCGGCTGGTTACTCATAAACTGCTCATAAAGCTGAAATTCTTCTGGTCCAGGTAGGGTGATATGAGGGTGAAAGGGAATCGTAAGAGCTTCTATCGCGACGATGATCATTCCGCCCATGAACGCGTATCCCAAGGGGGAAGCGATTTTCTTCCATGACGGCAAGTCGTATGCTACTTTAAACAACTGGCTGATCAACGACCAACCCCCCAGTAAAAGGAATAATCCGATAATCGTTCTCTCGAGAATGGTCCTGTTAAGCATAATTTGAATCCACACTCCATATCGGCCAAGCAAGGTAAAATAGGTCGTCGAACTAACCACAAACACTATGGCATTCACGAGGTAGAAGCTAATTATTGCAGCAACTGCTCCGATTAGATCTAAATGTTCAGCAATCTCTTGAAAGATATTGCGGGGTCGTAGAAGAGCCCCAACCATTCGCAAAGGTATTTTCTTTTTCTCCAATAAAATTCCCCCGTGTTCTTTTTGCCTAGCGTTATATATAAAACTTACTGAATTTACGTTTAATACAGTGAATTTATTATTCGCACAAGCCATTTAGGAATATTCACTGATCGATAAACAACTATTAGTCCTCAATATCTGATAGCTATCACTCGAATTTGAAATTTTTTTGCAAATGTAATAGAATTTGCTTTTGCACTCTTTCATAGTGAAATGAAAAAAGACGAATTTTTAGTAGACTTTCTACTGTATGAACTGCTCTTGAATGATACGTTCTTCGAGTGAATGCCCTTCATCGAATAGGACCTTAACAAATTGAGACCGATCTTCTTGCACATGAACCGAAATGGGGTATTTCACTTCATCAAAGTCCGCTGAAACGGAGACCGGTCGATTTTTCGGATTTAATATTTCGAAATCCACTTTCGCCGTTTGGGGGAGTAAAGCCCCGTTCCAACGTCGGGGACGGAAGGGATTAAGGGGAGTCAACGCCAAAACATTCGATCCAATGGGGATAATTGGGCCTCGAGCTGAGAGATTATACGCTGTACTACCAGCAGGCGTAGCGACAAGAATACCATCGCAAATGAGATTTTCTAGCCGAACCTTGCCATTAATTGAAATGCGGATATGCGCAGATTGTTGGGCTTGTCGTATAATCGCAACTTCATTAAATCCAATCGCTTCGTATTTTTTCTTATCTGCTGTCTGAGCCGTCATTCTTAATGGATAGATTTGCTCTTCCTTCGCCACTTGAATTCGAGCAAGAAGCCCTTCTTCTTGGTATTTGTTCAACAGGAACCCGATGGTTCCCCGATTCATGCCATAGATTCGGACATCTTGATTGACAAATTTATGGAAACAGCGAAGCATGAACCCATCACCCCCAAGTGCAACAACGATTTCAGCTTCTTTCACTGGAACGAAATCATATCGCGTTTTCAATACTTTATACGCCTCGAGGGCTCGGGGCGTGTCAGAATGAATGCAAGCAATCTGCTGCGAGGACATCGTGATTCCCAATATTGTCTGTAGTTTGAAGATAATAGACTTGCCAACCATAAAGGTTGCTCATGAATGGCAATAGAGAGATAACATAAAATCTTTGAGTTCTCACAGAATTATACAACTCCTAGTAAAATCCTGACGTGAAATGTATGGTGCCAGAAATCACGCAAAGTCAAGTAAATGGTTTCAGGATGGAGAGGCATTTCTTAACACAGCGGGGTTCACGATCAGATATCACGTCTGTAGTGGAAAGAGTGTGTGGAATCCAGGCTCAGATGCCAGCTGCAGCCAATCTTCAACTTTGGGCTAGAATCCATAATCTCAAGAATGAGGATGTGAATAAAGAGCTTTGGACTAAGAAAACACTACTTCGGACTTGGTGTATGCGCGGGACCGCTCATTACCTTACCTTGAAAGACTTTCCTGCTTTTCTAAAAGCAATTATTATGCCACGTATCCCACGACATAAAGAGTGGCTCACAAAACGCGGATTGAAAGAATTCGGTGAAATCGCAAAAATCGACCCCTTTCAACACGACTTCGAAGCCATTCTCACTACTATCTCAAAAGCCCTAGCCGCTGGTCCCGCAACACGAGAGGAAGTAGCAACGGTTGTTGCTGACGAGATTGGCCCGGAAGCTCGCCGATGGGTGGATACAGGATACTATATTGTCACCAAGCTCCTCGCCTATGAAGGTACGGTTTGCTTTGGTCCTGACTTGAATGGCAAAGCAACATTAGTCTTAACAAGTCAATGGCTTCCCAAACAACCTACGATAAATCAGCAAGAAGCTGAAGACACAATTCTTATGAAATACTTTCAATGCTATGGACCTGCGACCCCGCAAGATTTCTCAGCTTGGTCCGGTCTCAAGATGCAAACGATCAATCCAATCTGGGCGCGAAACCTCTCGCAATTCGCTGAAGTTGCTCTCGATAAAAAATCACTCTGGATTTTGAAAGAGGACTATGAGGCACTACTTAACACTCAAACTGATTCACGACCTCTTCGACTTCTCCCACATTTTGATGTTTTTTTGCTTGGTCACAAAGATAAGTATCACATCGTCGATGAAGCTCATTACAAGCAGGTGTTTAGGAAAGCAGCTTGGATTTCCCCTGTCCTGCTCTATGAGGGACGAGCTATTGGAACATGGAAACAGAAGCGCACTAGCAACAAAATCAATGTCGTAGTAGAACCTTTTGAGTCACTCACGAAATCACAAATCGAAAACATTGAGGCTGAGGCTCTACGATTAGGAGAATATTTTGATCTAATAGCTGAAGTGAAGGGAATTTCATGAAACCTTTTGATGAGTTCAGTTATCGGATTCGAGTTCGCCGTGGTGAATTATGGGAAAGAAAAGCCTACCTTGACTTCTTCATGAAGACATAGTGTCTTTTACCGATGATTGAATGGCATGCTCGCGTCACTCACGATCAAGACTACGACACTTGGTTCGGTGGACGCTTCCTTGAACGATGCTTGGATCTCCGCATTATTACCGAACTCCGGAGTGCTTTTACACATTATGAAGAAGAGGATGTTTGGTACGCTCTTAGTATTACTATGCAACTTTTTCGTTGGATCGCCAAAGAAGTCTCAGAGAAATTAGATTACAGTTATCCTAAAGACGCTGATCAGTTCGCTAGCCGATGGGTTGATGCAGCCTATTGGGATCGGGAGCTGAATGATTAGAAGCGTCGTGGCTTCTTCGGATAGGCTTGGAAAGGGGTTCTGGGTTCTAAACTTAACCAGTCGGTTTTCTGATCCAATCGTGATAGGGACCGGAGTAAATCAAATGTCACCCAGCGTGATACTTCAGGGTGCTGTTGATATTCCCAAAGGCCATAAGGTCCTTGTAAATCCTTGACAAACTTCACGATATCTGCAATACGGGCATCTTCGAGATTTGCTTCAATCCGCCAAGACAAATCCAATATCTGCCCTACATCATATCTCTTGAAATATGTGAAGCCACCACGTGGCGGTTCCGCTCCCACAATTCGTGCTACTTCAAAGCCAAGTGTATGAGCTTGTCGTTGTTCTTGAGCAAGGAGTTTATCTAACCCCCGCTGTGCTGATTCACTAGTCCGACGGGTTGGATGTAAGGCCAATGCACTCACGGCTGCAGTGGTGTTAGTTCGACACCCGAATTTTGAATGGGGGAGTCGTCGATAACCCGCTGAAAAAATGAATTCTTCTTTATGACGCCCCGATGGCCACCCTCCATCTGGAAGCTCCTCGCGAAGCAGCCATTCATACGCTGCTTCAGCCCGCCTATCTGTTGCATAGCCAGCCCAAGCTAAACCTAATAATGGCAAAGCTGTTTGGAGCGGCATGGCATGGTATTTAACATCAGCTGCCTTTCCTCCATCTAGAACAGCGCCTTGGGTAATCAATGGAAAGGCACCATCAGCTTCTTGCTGAGCAAAGAGATATTCAGCCCCCTTCATTACCGAGGGTGATTCGGGACCTAATCCAAAATAGCCCAATCCCATGAGTGCTTGAGCCGTCATTCGGATTCGACCCAGGATAGCCCCTCCCCCTTCTCCACTTCTGAATGACCCATCCTTTTCCTGCAATGCAAGAAACTTCTCAACCATAGGATCTGCGGATTGGAGCTTTTTCAGTTCTTGGATTTCCTCATCGGAATCAGGGCGGTTTAAGAGGTCGCGTAGTACTAGCAGGCGAAGACTTGGCGATGGATCAGCAAGTAGTAACGGAATCCATGTCATGGGTTTCCCTCCAGAACTTCCCTAAGATAGGGGGCTGTTGGTGTATTGGTTGTAGCGATGGCTTCAGGGGTTCCTGTGGCGATGATTTGACCTCCATTAGGACCTCCTACTGGGCCAAGCTCAATTAGCCAATCGCATGATGCGAGGATGTAGGGGTGATGTTCTACCACAATCACCGTGTGTCCGCTATCAACTAATTTTTGGAGCACTGTGATAAGTTGTGCAATATCTTCCATGTGGAGTCCCACAGAGGGTTCGTCTAAAATATAGAGCGTAGGTTTCTTTGTCTTTTTGAGAAGCTCTTTGGCGATTTTCAATCGTTGGACTTCTCCACCGGACAAGGTGTAACTGCGTTGATTCCATACAAGATATCCTAATCCTACTTCCCGAGTTATTTCAAGGGGCTCTGCTAGGCGTGGTTCATCCTTAAAGAGTTCAGAAACTTCGTTTAAGGTCATCTGGTTGAGTTCAGGCAATGTTACACCATTAACCCGGACTTCCCATGTTTCAGGGCGATACCCGCTTCCTTTACAGGTTTCACATTCAATCAACTCGTTGGGGAGAAAACCCATATCGATTCGAAGAACCCCACGTCCCTTACAAGCTGAACACGGTTTCGTTAATTCTTTTTTCTCTAATCCCAAGGCTTCTGCATCATCACTTTCAACAAAAAGCTTGTACATAGGTGAGAGAAGATTCAAATAACTCGCGGGGCTTTTTATTCCTCTTCGTGACTGGTCTACCATCAAGGTCCGGTGCGGATTGCCAGATATTGTATCATATTCTCCAGGTTCGAGGGGTTCTCGAGCAAAGGACGAAGAATGCAATTGCTTGATTAGAGCACGACCAATAGTATCGATTAGTAGGGTGCTTTTCCCCGATCCAGATACTCCACAGACGCCTGTAAAGGTTCTGAGGGGAAATCGTACTTCTTCTCCTTGCAGGTTGTTTTCACGTGCACCGGTAACAACCATCCATGATTTTGGTGGGCGTCGATTCTGGGAGTCCATCCAGGCTAGCAGTCCACGCTGCTTACAAGGCTTGTTACCTCTCTTGGTCTGTAACCATTTGCCGGTTAGTGTTTTTGCCGTGATAAGTTCTGCAGGCGTGCCTTCAGCGACAACCTTTCCTCCGAAGGCACCTGCCTTTGGTCCTAAATCAATAATGTGGTCTGCTGCCCGAATTAGTTGGAGGTCATGTTCAACCATGATGACGGTGTTGCCCTGATTACATATTTCATGTAACGCTTCAAGGAGTGCTTCTAATTCTGAAGGGTGCATTCCTCTTGATGGTTCATCAATGAGAATTGTCAAGGATGTTAATCCACTACCTAATAGACTTGCGAGCTGAATCCGTTGCGCTTCTCCGGCTGATAATGTGCCGATGGGACGATTCAAATGAAGGTAGCCGATGCCAACTTGACGTAAAAATCGTAACCGACGACGAATGAGCTCTATACTGGTCTCAACCAACGGGATATCAGCAGGAGGTGCTGGTATTTGGCTGATGAGGGTCTCCAATTCGGCCAGTGGCATCTCACTCATTTCGTAGATATTCTTATTCTGCAACGTCACAGTGAGAAATTCAGGACGAAGACCTGCTCCTTGACATTCGGGGCAAATGACTTCTTTAGTGTAGGTTCCATGGACATCCCAATTATAGATCCAGCTTTCCTTTTGATAGAATCCCTTCCACGTCCACTTGGTCTGTCGTTGCTTTCCTTTCAGCTTGCCCGTGGATTTACTAGTATAGGTAAATTTGTAGGTTTTCCCATCGCCATAGAAAAAGACTTCTTGGGCTTTTTTCGACATTTTATTCCAGGGGGTTTTGAACGGATCAAAGCCGTAGCCTTTACCCAACTCGGGAATAATCGGCTGGTCTTTACACAAGTAGGTTTTTGGCCAGTATCCTGGCGACCACATTGCCCCTGCACATAATGGTTTATCGGGGTTCACAATGAGCTTTTCAGGTTGGGGCAGTCGTAGAATACCTAATCCGTTACATTTCTTACACGAACTCAGCCAATGCGAAGAGGAAAAATATTGAGGCTTTGCGATGGGGGCGGTATTAGCACAGTTGGGGCAGACCCATTGGTCTTCACGTTGCATTTGAGCCTCACATTTCAAACAAGTTCGCTGACCTAGCGCCGCCAGAACGTTTGCTAAATGGAAACTGAGCTCGGTCAGTGTTCCCACGATATTCCGGCGAGTAAATTGAGGGATATGGCTCCAAAGGTGCGCCCGGTGTGTCGCTACTGTCAATGTTACGCCCAAACCCTTAATCGAATCCACTACCGCCTCGGGTCCCTCTCGGATGCCCTGGCGTTCAAACATCGACAGAGTCTCTAAATAGCGACGCCGTGCCTCGGTCTGCAAAACATCTTGCACTAAGCTAGATTTCCCTGAACCCGACACACCCGTAACCACAGTTAAGGTGCCCTTTGGAATATCGACATCGATACCTTTCAAGTTATTAGCTCGAGCATTACGCACTGCAATTACTGAGGTTGTTGGCGACATTATCTTGGTCGCTTTTCGTGGTTGCACCGCTTCTTCATTTTTTAATGCTCGGCCAGTGAGGGAATGCTTGTTCTCTAATAGGTTGGTTGGAGGTCCCTCATACAGGACCATTCCACCTCGTGGTCCCGCACCTGGACCAAGATCGATTACCCAATCTGCTGCACGAATCAAATCGGTATTATGCTCCACAACAACGATGGTTGCTCCATGGCGTACCAATCGATCCAGTACGATAAGTAATCCATCAAGATCTTGGGGATGAAGTCCCGTTGATGGTTCATCCAACACGATAAGCTGGTTGTTCAATCGGTTTCGACCCAAGAACTTGGTCAGTTTGACTCGTTGCGCCTCTCCACCTGACAGGGTTGGTGACGGTTGTCCCAATTCCAAATAGCCTAATCCTACATCATTGAGCGCATCGAGAATCCGTTGCGCGGATTCACGTTTTGTTGAAGAGAGATGACGAGGTGAAGTGAGTTTTTCTCCCACTTCACTAATCGGCAGCTTGTAGAAATCTGCGATTGATAGTTGTTCACCATCAAATTCCACTTGCTTCGAGAGAACTTCTGGGTTAAACCGTTGTCCTTCACATTCTTCACAAGGAATCCAAATGGATGGGAGGTATTGCATTTTCACCTCTGTGGCCCCGATTCCCTTACAAGCAGAACAAGCGCCTTCGGGGCGATTAAAGGAGAAATGGGATTTTGTTAATCCTGTGGCTTCCGCAAAGAGGTCACGGATAATATCTGCTAACTTAGTATATGTCGCTGGATTAGACCGTGGATTCCGACCGATAGGGCTTTGATCCACCAAGATTGGTTTAATCCAGGGTCCCTCAATGGCATTACAGCCAATTGGTTTCTTCTGTGAAAGTGAAGGGACTAAAACATGTTCAACGAAGGTACTTTTGCCTGAACCTGAGACACCAGAAATAACGGTTAATCTGCCAAGAGGAATTTTCGCATCAAGGTGCTTTAGGTTGTGTTGATACGCTTTCTTTACCCAAATAAATTCAGCAGGTGCAGGACGTGGCTTGGGTGTCATTACCCTCCTCTGGAGGCTGAAGTATTGGCCAGTCGCAGTATCTGCAAGCCATAAATTCGCAGGAGAGCCTGTGAAAACAATTTTGCCTCCTTCTTTACCTGCACCTGGGCCCAAATCAATGGCATGATTCGCGGCCGCAGCTGCTACCCGTTCATGTTCTACAAAAATCACAGGTCCTGGCAATTCTCGAAAGGCGGGAAGAAGACGAGCAATGTCTGCTGGATGCTGACCAATCGTCGGTTCATCTAACACATGGAGGATGTCTTCCAATCGGCTGGCTAAGGATATGGAAAGTCTCACTCGTTGAGATTCTCCTCGGGAAAGCGTGGGTGATGCTCGATTCAACAATAGATACCCTAGTCCTACACGTTTCAAGGCGTCTAGCCGACGTTGAATCTCGGAGTGCAATCGCTTTGCGGTCGAGGGAAGGGTAACTTGCTTGAATAATGCACTACTCTCCTCCACAGAGAGCTCCAAGAGCTCAGGTAAACGGAATCCTTCCCAACGTACCGAAGCTGCTTGGGGATGCATTCCTGTATTGTCACAGCGTGTACATCCTTTCCCTTTGCAGTAGGGACAGGGTTGATTGAAATGTGTTGGACGTAACTCTCGAAAACCCGCACCACAGACACTGCAAATCTGGGTTGTAGCTAATGTGGTGCTAGATTCGGGATTTTGAGTACAGAGGGCTCCAGCCCCTAAAGCGGTTGCCTGTTGGGCTAGCTTTCTGATTTGATTTGTCGATGACGAGCTATCAATCAGCCCTATTCTGAGCTCAATCGAGTGTGGTTCGCTTGGGGACAAGGTGGCTCCTTCCCATTCCTTCCCATCGACAATAATCTGTGAGTTGTCAAATTCTTGGCTAAGTGTTGATAGTAAGGTTTGATGGCTACCTTTTACTTTCCGGAGGAGGGGGGCAAATAATTGATGCGGTGCCTGTTTAGCAAGAGAAGCTAATCGTTCAACAAGGTCATCATCGGTGAATCTACTTAGGGGCTCATTACATTGGAGGCAATAGCGAACACCGTAGTTGGCGAAAAGTAATCGGAAAAAGGGGTGTAGCCCCGAGGCAGTAGCAAGTGTGGATCTTGGGTTTCGATTTAGCAAGTTTTGCCCGACGGCTATTGTGGGGCCTAAACCTGTTATCGTTTCAACATTTGCTGGGGCTAACCGTTGACCGCCCCGACCGTACAAGAAGATTTCTAAAAAGCGTCGATTCGCTTCATGGTATAAGGTATCAAAGACGAGTGATGTCTTTCCAGACCCAGAAACACCAGTAACTACGGTAAGACCATCACCTAACTGAACATCAATATTTTTGAGATTATGTTCCCTTGCGCCTTTGATATGAATGTCCATGGGCATTCCCTTATCCTGCGGCTATGACAATTGCTCAGTTTCGAAGTGACATAATAATTACATTAAACGTATAAACCTAGAGAGACCTTACAAAAAGTAATCGCCAAAAGTATCCAACTCCAAATTAATATCCAACACTCTGAGTGGAAGGAAATACATGGCTTCATCTGGAAACTCTGAAATTAAGAAATTATTACTCATGGGCAGTAAAGCCTACGAAAACCGGAAATTACCGAATGAAATAACCCAACGCATCGACTCGGCAATACATCAAGGAATGATTATCATCGTGGGAGAAGCGCAAGGGGCCCCACGACTATACCAAGATTACCTCCATGAACAGGGCTATGACAATGTGGTTGTGGGTCACGCACGGAGCCTGCGATATAACGCTGGAAACTGGACCGCTATTCAATACGGGGATAACCTCAAAGAACGGGAAAAGAACATGATTGCGGATTGTGATGAAGCCATTGTAATCTGGATGAACAAGAGTGGTGTTATCGCTCAGAATCTCGAACGGCTTAAAGTTTTAGGGAAACCCACCTTTCTCTATGAATGTTATAGCCACACGCCAGAAGTTCATGTAGGTCCGTTAGATCCCAACCGTGTCTATGATCAACATCTTTACTGGAAATTTTCAAAACAGAACTCTTAGACTCAATTAGATTGATTCAGCTCCTCCTTCTCGTTAAGAGAAACTTAGCCAAAATGCGAATGAGTTACGGCTGAGTCTATACTTTAAATAAGAACTTCGTGACGACGCTTTTGGGGATATCATTATGTCTGAACATCTCTATATTCCAGTTGACCAACTCGATCCTGGATTCCAACAACTTGTTCCAGAAGGGGCAACCATTCTCTACACAACTCGTGCAGAAGTCTTGAAACGAGGTATGGGTGCCCACAAAAAATCTGGCTACGTAGTCGTCACTGACCAAGGCATTGCATTCCATGCTGCAAAAACCGGTCTCTTTGATGTATCCTTTGTTTCCATGGCTGCTGGTGCACTCGCAGGGTTCATCCCTTGGGCGAATATCGACAAATTCGGTAATTACAAGGACAAAATCCAAGTCAAACACACCCTACCCGACAATCCAAAGAAGAAGCTAGAATGGTTCTTCAAATGCGAACGATGCAAAGATCACGGCGAAGAGAAGAAAGACTTCGAGGGCCGCAAGAAGGGCTTCGGTCCTTTCGTTGAAAGTCTCTACAAACAGAACAAATAACCACATTCACTCTAGAAGGAGGACGCAATCTTCCTTCTCTTATCTATTTTTTATATGTTTATTGTGAGCCATTTTCATTAGAAGCATTTTCTCTACTACTTGGGCTTCCGTTTAATCGCAAGAAGCTGCTTCAAATCCTCAAACAGTGACGAATCGGATACACGTATCCACAACCACTTCCCATCATGCAACTTCTCTGTGTTCTTGAACACCTTTAAAATGGAAGGCTGGAACTCGGATTGACTGGTCAAGAATTTATCAATCTCTTTTTTTCCATATACAATTAAGAAACTGAAACTCTGTTTTTCGGGAAACAGGGACACAATTGTTCGTTTACTCTTCCGATACCGAACAAGCCACCCGTATTTGTCTCCATAGTACAAGATTTCTTTTTTGAGCTCATAATTTGTGTCGAGATACTCAACAAGTTGGTTCCATGCCTTTATCGCTTCAGAATCTGCAATGAAGGATGTAATATCTGATTCCGTTGGTTTTTGTGTTCTATTGAACATTCGTTTTTGAGACTCGTTTTCTGTCATAAATTTCCCTTAACACTTCTGAGTATGGGTATATTGTGGTAACTCACTTTTCACCAGATATTAAAACACACATGGTTGGTGAATATAAATCGCCTATCATTTGGCTTAAGTAATAGGTTAGGCACCATTCCTATAATTGCTGAAGGTGAGTGAATGCCTGATAACGTTCATGAAACACCAGATCTCTTTGGCTTGCTTCTCAAACGGCAACTCGAATCCACAGAACCAATGTATCATTCCATCGAACGGAACGATGGGTATATCGACTGCGCGAATACGCAGAGGTATTTTAGGGAATGGAAAGACTGGTCAACAAACGAGCAGACTATTCTTGAACACGCTAAATCACCGGTCCTTGATATCGGCTGTGGTGCAGGTCGCCACGCGCTTTATCTCCAAAACCAAGGATTAGATGTCGTTGGATTAGACTTCTCCGAAGGCGCCGTTTACGTGTGTAAAAAGCGTGGATTGAAAAGAATTATTCTAGGATCTGCATGCGACTTACCTCCATTTAAGCAGCCGTTTAGCACTTTTTTGCTGCTTTTCAACAATTTCGGTATTTGTGGTGATCCCGCCAATACCATCACGTTACTTCAAAATCTATATCGCATTGGTACACCCACTGCTCGAATACTCTTGTCCTATGCCGATGTATCAAGTACAACCAATCCTTTCCACCTTGCCTTTCATAAGCGCAATCTCGCTGAAGGACGCCGCAAAGGGCAAATTACCATTCGCTTCCGATACCAAGGATACATCGGATCTTGGTTCACCATCTGGCTTCCAACCTATCAGGAATTTCAAGAAACTGTGCAAGAAACGGGTTGGAAAATTCAAATAGACCTTGAAGAAGAGGGGCTCCACCACGTCATGCTTACCAAATCGAAATCTTAACTAACTGAAAAGGAGAAACCTGAGAATGGTGGTTATCGAAGAATATTCTCATTTTGGAGCAACAGAAAAAGTAGCCGGTGCTCTACGTAATATCCTAGACCACTACGGTGTTGTTGCTCCCCATAACGGAGAGGCATATACTGAAGCCCTGCTTATGGGAATTGGAGGAGGGTTAGGTGCCGAATATGCTACCTGGGCGTTCAAAGGAATAGACCCTTCCCGTCCACGAAAAAGCAAACTATATCTCCGGTTTCATCATAACAAGAACTACATCGAGAAAAAAGAAGAGGCATACTTACAAAAACTCGCTAAACGAATTAATGCACCATTGACGGTTCACGAGACGACGAATCGTGAACGTGCTGCCAACTTTCTCTCGGAATCAGTCCAAGCAGGAAAACCCGCACTGGTCCAGTTATCCATATGGCAGGGACTCCACTCGCGCAAAGCTGTATATGACCGTTACCACGATAATCCAGACTTTTTCCCTCCACTCCTATACGACGAATTCGTCTCGTTTCTCCCTTACTATTCACTTCCCTACCCATGGATTTCAGGACACCTTGCTACCGTATATGGAATCGAGATAGACAAAGAACGCGTACATATATCGGACTTTAGCAACCAACCTCTCACCATCAGCACTCAACAACTAATCGAATCTCGGAATATCATCAAAGGTTGGAAAAACGCAGCATACACCATTGAACCCCCCATTACAAAACCAAATTTAGAAAAAGCCATACGCTCTGGAATCAAAGATTGTGTAGATAGTTTACTTCATGAACGAAGTGTCGTCTCTGGTGCTCACATTCGCACTGAAGCCTGGCAAGCAATAGCAAACAACATCGGTGACTTTAAAAGTAAACGCGGATGGCTCACTCTTTTCAATCAACCCTGGCAGCTTTTCGATACCCTCACACGCCTCCATGCACAAATCGCCTTCCACAATAGCGATGGCGGTGCTCTCCGTTCCTCCT
>JBHLPR010000120.1:0-2642 GCA_048939245.1 Promethearchaeota archaeon
AATGTATTTATTCATTGAAGGAGAATTGCGGGTTTTCCTAGAAGTGAGGAAAGAAAACGCTTTGGCGGAAATAGAGGAACAAGATGCTAATTATATTCTGAATGTGAATTTCTCTGATTTTTGTAAGTATCTCTTTCAAAAGTATTCTCTTGAGCCAATTGTACTTGATGAAACTAAGATTTCGGTTGATCAGCAAGAAAGAGATATCGACGTTAGCGGAGACCCTCGTAGATGGATAACTGATAGAAGCAGACCATTCTTTGTGAAGGGCACGAAAGTTACATATTTCATCCCGTTCAAAGGAAACCTGGAATTATTCAAGTACAAACCTTCGACTTATACATATAATCCTCCTATGGGTCATGTCGGTAATCAGGAACTTGAATTATCCTTCGAAGGGGTAGACCAAGCGCCTGAGCAGGTTAGGCAAGACTTTGAGAGGCGCTTGGCGGATATTAAGAAATGGTTGAGTTGGGTTTCCGCCGATGTTGGAAGTTTCAATGAAAGCTTGTCACAAAGTATTGAAATTAGAGTGAAAGCGCGGCAAGAAAGACTTCTCAAAGCCAAAGGACTAGTCGCAGATCTTGGTTTTCCATTGAAACAGAGAGAAAACGTTTCAACGACTTACATAATTCCAGAGATAAGAAGAAAAATAGTTCCAAAACCTACGGCATCAATAGAGCCATATAAGCCTGAACCATCTTTAGGAATGGATGATTACGAACATATTCTTAATATAATTAATAATATGGCATTAGTGATGGAAAGAAGCCCCAAAGCTTTTCAGACTATGCGAGAGGAGGATATTCGACAACATTTTCTCGTACAGTTGAATGGTCAATATGAAGGTCAAGCAACAGGCGAAACCTTCAATTATGAAGGGAAAACAGACATCCTGATAAGATACCAAGGAAAAAACATCTTTATAGCGGAATGCAAGTTTTGGAATGGTGCCGAAGCACTAAGGGACACAATAGACCAAATGCTAAACTATGTAAGTTGGCGAGACACAAAGACTGCTATTCTTCTATTTAATCGAAATAAGAATTTATCTAGCGTGTTATCGCAAATACCAAGTATTGCCAAGAAGCATTCAAATTTCAAGAGCACCCTCGAGTACAAATTAGAAACTGGCTTTAGATATATTTTTCACCAAAAGGACGACAAAAACAGGGAACTTTTCTTAACTATTATGGTTTTTGATGTACCTTCGTAACGTGGAGTCAAGAAATGGGAGAGAAAGAGAATTCTGCCTACCATTACTTTTGACTACGTTTCAATCCTTTATATAAGGGGGTTATAGTCTTTTCCGAGCAGTTAATCTTTTCTAATTTTAGAGTATTTATAGAGGGGGTATAAGTTTCGGTGAGCACATCAGTTCCAAGAATCCACTCCTATTGTGTTAGTTTTAGTAGTATGGCTTTGGCTGAGTATAGTCTGTTTTCTGCTTGTTCGTAAATCACTGACTTCGGGTTCTCAATTGCGTCAGCGCTTATTTCGTATCCCCTGTGTATGGGCATGTCATGCATAATGTAGGCGCTGCTGCCTTTCAGCAATGCGCTGTTGATTTGGTAGGGCATCATTAGTTTGAGGCGTTTCTCTTTCTCCTTTGCGAATTTGGGGTCGGTGAAGAATTCCATGTCAATCCACGTGTCCGTGTAAACGAAATCCGCGTCCTTCACCGCCTTTCGGGCGTCTAAGGTGGTTTGCCACAACCCAGTTTTCTTCGCCGCTTGCATTAGCTCGTCGTCCCGTGCGTGCTCGTTGATTATCGGTGTAACCGTAGTCAGCTTAACTCCTGTTTTAGTGCAGCCTTCAATCAGCGAGTTGCAAACGTTGTTGTGTATGCCTATGAACGCGAGTTTCACGCCTTTCAGCTTGCCCTTCTTCTCTTTCATTGTGATTAAGTCGGCTATGGCTTGGCTCGGATGATACATGTCGTCACATCCATTAATGACTGGTACACGCGACGCTTGTGCCATCCTTTGCAAATCCGCGTTTTTCATCAATCGCGCCATTATGGCGTCAACGTTGCGCGACAAATACTGTGTCTCATCGTAAATGTCGGCCAACGTGAAGTTCGTGGTTCTCCAGTCTATGTATAACGCGTGGCCGCCAAGCTGTGTCATAGCCACTTCAAACGCAACTCTGGTTCTTGTGGAGGTTTTCTGGAAAATCAACGCTAAAGACTTGCTTTCTAACGTTTTCAAGTACTTCTTAGGGTTGCGCTTAACCTCGATGCCCATGTCAACCAACGCGTTAAGCTGCTGAGCGGATAGCTCCTTAAAGTTGATTAGGTGCATTTTTCTCTCGTCTCTCACAGAAAAAGGTGAACCTTGCTTAACGATTATAAGCTTTATGGAAACCTTTTTCTCGCGAAAACACTTCTTCAATTGGATAGGTGAGGTAATGATTCTGCTTGTTGCTTCACGCAAAGACACCGCAAGCTTAAACATCGCAAAACAAGTTCTCGACCACTATCCTTTCAGCATCACAGGTGAGACCTTTCAGGAAAACCCCACCTTTTCAGCCGATATAAACAGGAAAAAAGTCACCCTCATCATACTAAACGAAGAAGCAATAAACGCGCAACACCTGCCAGACAGTTTCGCCAACCTAACCCTAATCGTCTTCATTTCACG
>JBHLPR010000002.1:0-84331 GCA_048939245.1 Promethearchaeota archaeon
GCTTGCACCAGCTCATCAATGATGGCTTTTAATTCATCCTGTGAAATAACCCCTAGTTTAAGTTCATGAAGGGCCTCATCAACAAATTTACTAGTGTGCTGTGCAAGCCACGTTAAAAGATCTTCAAGACCTTCTTTGGCATATTTCTTTTCTGCGAGTCGATCAAAGAGAAGAAGAATCTGTTGTTCAGGAATATCATCAACATTAATCCCCTCTCGTTCGAGGTTACGCCACGTTGTCTCAAGGGTAGAGGCAGCAGTAACTGCTAGTTCTGGGTGTTTCTCAATAATCTGTTCGAATAGATCGATTCGAAGGGACCGTATCATGATTCCAGCTAATTCTTCACTCAAATGATATTCTTCTCGGAATTTTTCCAATTTCTTTTCTGGTAGCTCTGGTAGTTCCTGCCTTATTCGTTCAAGGCGTTTTTGAGTTACTGTGACAGGGGCTACATCGGTTTCAGGATACATTCGCGCTGCTCCTGGTCTTGGACGTGAATATCTGGTTGTCCCGTCAGCTAGTGGTCCACGTGTTTCGGCTGGAACTCCCTTCAAAGCTTGTTTTGCCCGTTTAGCGACGGCTTCAAGGGCATCCTTTGATTCCCCTTTGGAAGCCGCCACCAGGATTATAGCATCCCTTTCGTGTACCTTCAGGTATTTTCGCAGTTTTGCGACTTCATTTGCTGTGATACCATAATTTGGGAGTTCATCCGTGTGGAAAAGACCTCTTACGCCTCCCCAGAACTTTGCATAATCTGCAAATTCACTACCTAGTCGGCGTCCTAGTTGAATCTCTTTTCCAACCAATCCTCCAAATCCTGGCAATATCAGCGCATAAACGCCTTCCTTTCGTTTTATCGCGCCTTTAATCACCTTACTGTCACTTTTCTGAAAGAGTACTGTTACATCATGAACTTGGTCTTTGATTTGTCCGACCCGAACCCCTCGTTTTTTCAATTCATTTCGGAGTTTGAGAAGCTCAACTTGTCGCTGGACCTCATATTGGACGACTTGTCCGATAAGGTTGAGTTTTTGTACGCCTTTAATTTCGATGATTGCACCTCCTTTTATCGACACGTTGATGTCCTGGCGAATAGTCCCTAATCCCCGCTTCACCTTGCCTGTGACTCGGAAAATTTGCCCCATACGTAGAGCAGTAGCCTGGACCTGTTCTGGAGTTTTCATCACTGGGGCAGTAGCTACTTCAATAAGGGGAATCCCAAGACGATCAAGTCGCCAATAGGTTTGGGTTCCGTTCTCTCGGATTTTTCGGGCTGCATCTTCTTCCACACCAATAGTTTGGATTGGCACTGTCAATCCATCGACCTCAATAGATCCACCAAAAGCCACAACGACACTTCGCTGGAATCCGGTTGTGTTGGATCCATCAATGACCAGTTTCCGCATTACTTGAATTTCATCGACGGGCTGGGCTTTCATTAATAGGGCGATTTCGAGGGCAAAATCTACGGCTTCTTCGTCAAGAAGATGTGGTGGTTCTTCGTCTTGTTCGACTAAACAAATTGTATCATCGTAGTTTTCATAAATGTGGATCCGACCCTTTTGAAATTCGAAGAGAGCTGCAGGATCTACTTCACCTAGCTCGCTTTGTGTGGGTCGTAATCGACGGAAGAATGTGAAATCCGGTTCATCTTCGCGGATTTCAGTTGGGCAGTTGCAAAATAATTTGGTCCTAGTGTCTAGCTGTTGATGGACTTCAATACCGATGAGTG
Organism: Promethearchaeota archaeon; assembly: GCA_048939245.1. Taxonomy (GTDB): domain Archaea; phylum Asgardarchaeota; class Hermodarchaeia; order Hermodarchaeales; family Hermodarchaeaceae; genus Hermodarchaeum. Next base: position 1,733 of record JBHLPR010000002.1, read on the forward strand.
CTCCAACTTTTTCGTAATCAATTTTGTTCATCGATTGTTCATCTCTTTGTATTGGCTGCGAGTGGAGCGCGCTGTTATCTCCCCAACTAGATTTTCGAGCATGCGCGCGCGAACTTCGGACAAGTCTCGTGTTTGTGCAAGAACCCACATCAGCTTGACATAAGCGGTTTCTGCAATCATGTCTTCAGCCGGAATTACTCCACGCTGAACTAATTCCACCCCAGTCCGATAAACACGCATCTGCACTCGTCCCCAAATACATTGGGATGTCATAATAATAGGGATTTGTTCTTCCTGGGCTCTTTCAATAGCAGTGAATAAACTTCCAGGAGCATGACCAAGTCCTGTTCCCTCAAGCACAATACCATGGTAATTCTGATCAATTAGCCAATCAATTCGGTCGCCCGTCATTCCTGGTGCAGTTTTTACTAATGCAACTTTTGGGTCGAATTGAGGTTGTAACACTATCTGGCGCTGGGGGTTTCGGTGGTGATAGGCAGATTCATCAACAAGCATCTGCACTTTTCCATCCTTGACCTCTCCGAGGAGATCCGAATTAATAGTCAAAAAGGCGTCACGGCGGCTAGTGTGGCATTTTCTCACCTGAGTACCCATATGAAGAGCGATGCTGACATCATCGGGTGATCGGTGCATTGCAACGACAACTTCAGCAAATGGAGCTTGGCTCGCAGCCATTACTGCGCCTGTTAGGTTTAATGCCGCATCTGAAGAGGGGCGATCTGATGACCGTTGCGAGCCAGTGAGAATTACAGGGCGCGGAAGATTTTGTAAGGCAAAACTGAGGGCTGCGGCAGTATATCCCATGGTATCAGTGCCATGTGCAATGACAACTCCTTCTGATTCCGTGAGATGTTTTACCGTCTGTTTCGCTATCGTGGTCCAGTGGCTTGGTCTCAGGTTTTCACTAAAGACACTAAAGAGGACTTCAGCACGAATATTGGCAATATCACCAAGTTCGGGAACAACGGTATATAGGTCATCTGCAGTTAAAGCGGGATTGACCGCACCTGTGTGATAGTCAACTCGGCTTGCGATGGTTCCTCCGGTGCTGAGGATACTCACCCAGGGAACTCCTTTCTTCATCTTTCGAACTACTGCTGGAAGCTCAGGTTTAACCGTCTTCCCCGCCTTAACTCGCTTGAGTCGTTGTATATTACCCACGCGAATTCCCAGGTTGTATCCGGAGTCAAGTTTAAGGACGATATGTTGATCATCCGCCCCAATCTCAGCGCGAGGAATCAAAATACCTTCAAAAGTATTATCCGTAGTTTGGATGAAAATCCGATCACCGATCTGAACCTTCGCTTTGTCCAAGACTTTCTGTGCCGCACCCAAATAACCTGCAGGTTCGTCTGTTGGCATATTAAATGACCGCCTGTAAGGATGTTAGGGCTTTGGGCTTTTAGGACTTTGCCCAACACCGTTGCAGGTACTATTGAAGGCCAATTATACCAATGTAGCAGTTAATGCTCGTAGATTTAACTAAAAGATGCGACGTCGAAAACGGTAGATGATAAGAATCACGATGATGATAATAACAACGACAACTGCGATTCCAATAAGAGTTACCTCGCTGGGAATCAATCCATTGTTTATCGTTATCGATTCTGACATGCTTTGAAACGTGGTTTGTTCAAAGAACACATCGATGCCTAACGCTTGAACTCCAGGATACTCATAAATTCCCGCAACAAGTGCCATAGCTGAATATTCTAAGGTGACATTTTCACCTGGTTGGAGGTTTATAACTGTCGTTGAAGCTTTTCCACTGGTAAGCTGGAATATCCCTGTTTCAATTGCGAGGACATCACTAATTGTTGCTGTCGAAAAATAGGTGTTCCCGGTATTTACGACAGTAATTTTCACATTTAGTGAATCACCGCGGTTTAGCACATTCGTACTGAATTCTCGAGTAATGGCGAGAACAGACGATCCTGGTTGGAATGAAATGGTATAATCGAACTCTTGATTCGAATCAGAGAATTGGTATTCCTCTACACCAAGCGGGTAATAGGGGAAGCTGATGTTTTCGAACACCCATTCAGGAGTGCCATCAAGGTAGACGCGGTTGTAAGGACCATGGACAGTTACAAGTCCTTCTCCTGTGAGGTTTAACGGATTGGGGGTGCCTAAGGCGTCTCCAAGCCGAAACACGGATGTACCAGCCTGATCTTCGATGACATTCGCGATGGTGTAAGTGAAGGTGACATTAGCGATGGGTTGGTTTTCAAACCATTCCAGATGGATGTGATACTCCAAAACGTCTGCAATTATCTCTGTAGCGTTGAATCCATCCATTAGGTAGGCTGTTGAATTGTTAACTAGATAGAAGGTGTTGTTGAGGAATTCCTCATGGGAAGCAATACTATCAACAAAGATCCAGATAGTCTGATTTTCATAGGCTGTAAAATTGAAGAGGTTCAAACTGGGATAGCTAGTATAGCGAACATAGTCTATCATGGTAAAGTTCAGGAAATCGCGGACTTCGGCAGCGGTGGTATGGTTGTCCCAGGCTTCTGCGTAAATTGTGGCATTACCGGGATTTCCCTCCCAGACGCCACCATCGATATAGCCCGCCTTGGTCCAGTTGTAGAGGGGATTAAAAGGGGATTGGGCACCAGTTCGTGGCTGTCCAGACCATGTAATTGTAACCGCATCATTGTCAATGGCGTATTCTACATCAAGAGTGACGTCAAGCCAGTCCGGCTGAGTTTGTGGTAGCGGTGGTACATTCGGAGTCAATTCGTTTGTACTACCTATTCTGGGTTGTTGAAGCTGGAGAACAGGAATAAGAATAGGGTTAATGCAGAGTATGCCTACTAGGAGAAGTAGGGAAATCAGTGCGGTCTTTTTCTTCACGGTTATACACCATTGAGGCTTTGAAGCAAGTTATAGGAGTGAACCCGAATGTTCAAAGGTTTTTAAAAGATTTTCTGGTAGGAGCACTTCTTATTAACATCCCATTAACTACACTCTAACTACCATGATTTCTGTATTTCCACTTCATGGGGTGGGTTCCCTTTCGACTTCAACCATGATTCATTGGGAGGGTCATCGATTCATCCTGGATTGTGGGCCAGGGACAATGACTGAAATCTGGCGTCGAAAACTCCGTCTCCGCGGGTTATCAGCGATTCTTCTCTCACATGCCCATCTTGATCATCTCTGGGGTCTACCACCATTACTGTGGTTTTTAGATCAACGTGATTGGAACCATGAGCTCAACCTCATTTATCCCCCTAAAATTGAATCATCGATCAAAGAAATGCTTCGTATTAGTGGAGAACCAGAATTCGTGAAATTACAGCCTCTCAAACCCGGTTCTCAATCCGTGAATATTGGGCGTCTAATCATTCAGGCATTCGAGGTAAATCATCCTGATCCAAGTTGTGGGTTTACCATTATGGAGCCTCTCAAGCCACGGTTAGATACAAAGAAACTTAAAGCCGAGGGAATTCCTCAGAAGCTGTGGGGCACGCTAGCTAAGAATCTATCAATTCGTTTCAAGTCACAAATCTTTCAATTCCGCGACTATCAACTCCCCCTGCGCCATCGAAAGCTTGCTTATACAGGCGATACGGGCCCCTCACCCAATCTAAAAGATGCGGTTCGCGATGCTGACTTAGTTATTATTGATGCTTCATGGCTCTATCCTCAATGGGAGCCACCGAATGAAGCACCACATTTAACCTTACAACAAGCATTCGAAATTTGTCATAAAGCGAATGTAAAACGAGTTCTTCTTACTCATTTGACAACCAGGGTTTCGCAGAAAGATTACACCATAGCAATCGAAAAGCTTCAACAGGAATTAGACAGTTCGATACCTGTGTTTTTACCAGTTGAGAAAAGAATCGAATTTGATTAGATGGTCCTAACCGCCTGCAATTATTGGTAATACAATAACGCGTTGCCCTTCATCGATTTGCTCATCCAATAAGGCACGTTTTCCATCCACCAAAACCACATAATGTCGGTGAAGCAATCCCAATTCCTTTAATAGTATCCGGACTGTCTTAGATTCAGTCAATCGAATCTCTGAAACTCCGCTAGGTAACGCAGCCTGTGTGATTCCAAAATCTACTTCCATCGATATCCACCCACAATACCACTCACACAACACGATGTATAGATAAAAATATATCCGGCTCTTACTGCTATCTTCTTCGAATATGCCGAATTCCTTATTCCACTTAATCTGGGCCCGTGGCCAAGCCGGATAAGGCATCGGCCCTCTAAGCCGAAGAACCGGGGTTCGAATCCCCGCGGGCCCGCCATTTCCGGATGAACATTATGATATCTAATATGCAACCTCCGACCTTTCTCAACTCCACACCCGCTCTTCGCCTACGATTTTTCATTCCGTATCTACTGATCTTTTTGTTAGTACCTATTGGCACTTTTCTTCTCGGGTCATGGTTTGATGTGGTATTGCATCTCCCCCCGTTTCCTCCCTTTCCTTTCAATATCGTCTTTGGGATAACAGTGATGTTGGGTGGAGCTACAATTGGCATCAAAGCCACGCGACAATTACATGCCATTGGAAAAGGCCTTCCATGGGGTGAAGCGGATAAGCGCTCTCAATCATCAGTTCTTTTAACAACCGGAATCTTCGCATATACAAGAAACCCCATTACCTTTGGATACACGCTTCTCCCCGTGGGCATGGGATTACTTTTCAGATCCTTGGGGATGTCCGTGTTAATTCCTCTCATAGTGCTTGGAGTACAACTCGTTATCATCAAAGTGCGTGAAGAACCCAATCTAGAACAGCGATTTGGAGAAGAATATCTAACATATAAGCGGAAAACTCCCTTCTTGGTTCCTAATATCCGACTATTCTTTACCCGTCGCAGAGAAAAGAGCGTGCGTCACTGATCCTTAAATTCATTCTGATACATCTCAATGGCCATGTTAATGATTTTTTCCGCTGTTGGCGAGTCTTTCCATTCTTTGACTTTGACCCATTTACGCGGTTCTAGGTTCTTATAGTTTAGAAAGAAATCTGCAATTTCCGCACGAAGATGTGTAGCCATTAAGGAACAATCCGTTAGCTCTTCGAAACGTGGATCAGTGAGCGGAACGGCAATGATCTTATCATCTTCTCCTTTTTCATCTTCCATCGTGAGGACCCCAATGGGTCGAGCTTCCATAATGCAACCAGTAAAGGTAGGCTTTGATGTGAGAACCATTATGTCTAAGGGATCATTATCCGTATACCAAGTTTGTGGAATGATTCCATAGTCCGCTGGATAATATAAGGCTCCATAAAGCACCCGGTCAAGCCGAAAAACACCCCATTGGGGGTCATATTCGTATTTATTCGTCTCTCCCTTGGGGACCTCGACTATCACATTGACCCGTTTTGGAGGATCTGAACCTGCTGGTAAATCTCGCCATAAGTTCGTCATAGGAAAGACCTTTCTATCCTTCAACTAGCTTCGGACTTTTTGGCTGTTTTCCTTTGTTTCTTTTTGGATTTCTTGGACTTAACTGCGTCGGACGTTTCCATCAAAATATCCTCTGGCGCTGGACTGAACTCCTTAGAGGTCCTCCATTGCCTTTCGGCATTCAAATCTAGGTTGGCCTCTACAAGCCCTTCCTCTGTACGTTTTAATGTGAAGCCCATTTTTTCCATCAATCGATGTGCTCGGTAATTATCAGGAAGCATTACTCCATAGATTTCTTCAAGACCCCGGTCGATGCAAATTTCTATCATGTAATCAATCATTTTTGAACCGAGTCCAAGTCCCTGCCAGGGGTCAGCAACAATGAATGCGATTTCTCCCCGTTTCCCATTTGGTTCTTCGATGAGTCGAACAACACCTAAAATGCGATCTCGGCTATCTTCACGTAAAACAGGGACTATTGCGATTTCTCGATCATAATCGATGTTTGTGTATCGAATTCGAACTTCATGAGGAGTGTCTTTGATAATTTCAAAGAAGCGATAGCGAATTGATTCCTCTGAAAAGTTTTGGAACATCTCTAACCAAAGTGGTTCGTCTTCTGGTTTTATTGGTCTTAATAATACGCTTCGTCCGTCACGCATACACCATATCTGTTCATACCGTTTTGGGTAAGGACTAATTACAAGTTCCTCAAGGGATTCTACTTTTTTACCAACACGCTTCAAATCAATAACGACTCGAGCATCTAAAGAGGTAGCCTGCTTATCATCAATGAGCAACGGGTTTATGTCCATCTCTTTGATTTCAGGAAAATCAACGATCATTTGGGAAAATCGGACGATTAATTCCTCTAACATTTTTAGATTAGCAGGTGGAACTCTTCGATAACCCTTTTTTAGAATCCTATAGACGCGTGTATCTTCCATGATGCGCCGGGCAAGGGTTTGATTTAGTGGTGGAAATCCTAGCGAAACATCGTTGAAGAATTCAACTCCAATTCCACCCATTCCAAACATGATAACCGGTCCAAAAAGGGGATCACGTTTAGCCCCGAGAATTACTTCAGTACCTATTGGATTGATCATGCGTTGGACGCTTACGCCTTGAATTTTTGCTTTCGGATTATGTGCTTTCACGGATTCTATAATTTCATTATACGCATCTCGAACTTCATTATCGTTTTTCAAATCCAGCTTTACTCCACCCGCGTCGGATTTATGGGAGATATCTGGTGAATGAATTTTAAGTACTACCGGGAATCCTATTGAGGCTGCTGCTGAAGCAGCTTCATCCACAGTTTTAGCAATTCGGGTTTTGGCTACCGGAATATTGTAGAATTCTAGCAATTGTTTGGCTTCAACTTCAGTCAGAATTTCCCGCTTTTCTTTAGATGCATTTCGAATAAGCACAGTGACCGGTCGTTTGGGTGGGGCACTTTCGATGGGTAATTCTTCTGGTGTCTCATAGAGTAGTTCGAGATTGCGCTCATACTGATACATGTGCATGAAAGTCGCAATTGCTTGTTCTGGAGTCCAATATGTAGGATAACCATTTTCGATGAAAATCTTGTTAGCCTCATCGACTTTTTCTGCACCCATAAAAGAGGTCAAAATAGTTTTTTTGCATCCTCCCCTCGCATCACACATACCGACGATGCTTCGTGCAATTTCGGAAGCCGTCGCTGTGGCTTGAGGAGTGTAGATAATTAATATTCCATCGACCCCAGGGTCGGCTAAGCAGAGATCCATAACTGCACGATACCGCTCGGCATCTGCATCACCCAATAAATCCACTGGGTTACCATGACTCCAATACGGTGGAAGAATTGCATCGAGTCCTTCAATCGTAGAATCACTTAATTTTGCTAGTTTTCCTCCACGGGCAATCAATGCATCTGCAGACATTACCCCTGGTCCACCTGCATTGGTGATTATTGCCAGGCGGGGACCTTGAGGGAGGGGTTGTATTCCGAGAACTTCTGCAGCATTGAAAAGATCAGAGATTTCTTCAACGCGGACAATGCCTGCCCGTTTGAAAGCTGCATCATAAACTAAGTCTGAACCTGCTAATGATCCAGTATGGCTTGCCGCTGCTTTTGCACTTTCACTGAATTTACCAGCTTTCACTACAATTACTGGTTTTGTCTTAGCGAAGTGACGTGCTGCGCTCATGAATTTTCGAGCATCAGTAATACCTTCAATATACATGATAATGCTTCGAGTATGTTGATCGGTGCCAAAATAGTCAATAAGGTCACCGAAATCAACATCAATCATAGAGCCCACAGAAACGAATGCGCTGAAACCGATTTTTTGGCTCACAGCCAGATCAAGTATCGCTGATCCTAAGGCTCCGCTCTGTGAAATGAAGGCAATATTACCTACATTGGGTTGGGTTTCGGTGAAGGTGGCGTTTAGATTGATGTTTGGACGAATAATGCCTAAGCAATTAGGTCCAATAATTCGTAGGTTATACTTTTTTTGTAATGTCTTCAGTTTGGCTTCTCGTTCTCGTCCCTTTTTCCCGATTTCACGAAAGCCTGCGGAGATGATAATGACTCCAGGAATACCCGCTTCTCCACATTCTTCAACAATTCCTGCCACCGTTTTTGCTGGAGTTGCTATGATTGCTAAATCTACAGGCTCTTCTATTTCGCCTATTTTTGTATACGCTTTGAAGCCCATGATCTTTTCTCGTTTATTATTCACGGGATAGATTTTCCCCAGATACCCAGTTTGTGTTAGATTGTGCATGAGGATTTGGCCGACAGATTCTTCTTCTTCGCTAGCTCCGATTAATGCAATACTTTGGGGATTAAAAATTCGCGCCAAATTGGTCGTTACCATATTCGGTTCCTCCTCCCATTCATCAAGTTACGGTGTATCCTTACTAATCCGGGCTTCATTTTTACTATTAATTTTAGCATACAGATTCACGCTTTTTGAAACCTATGTTGCAAGGAAATCCTGTAAGAAGATTGCATATTCACAAGGATGTGTTCCGTTTTGGATAAGGGATTTGATGATTTTTATCCGTCCTTTTCCACTTTTGGTAACCCTTGAGAGAATGTATTCTATGGCTTTTTTACGGAATGTACAGAGCCAGGTTTTCTGGTTGTTTTTCACTAGCTTGTAATAGGGGCAGGTTCTGTATTTGAGTGTAAATCCGCCTTCGAAATATTCGATTTCTACTTGTATTCCTAATTCTCGATACATTGCAAGTAATCTATCTCCAATTTCGTGTATGGTCCAAGGATAATCAAGCGGAAAGATTTCGTCTAAAGTGGGTTTGACTTGTTTAAGGGCGGCTTTAACAGAATCCGCAGCAATGGCATCGCTGACCATTTGAACTACTTCACTTCGATGCAACGGGCTAAGAAATGGTTTATCCACTTTTTTCATCGTGACATTCAGCAAATTCTGAAATTCTGTAAATGCTACTTCATATCCTAATGCTTCAAGCATGGCACCAAAAATTAATCGTTGACTGGCAATTGCTACTAGTTTAACCTTTTTGAATACGATTGTAAAGTTCTCGTCGTCAAGAAAGCGAACTTCGGCGTTTGGTTGAGATTGGTACACATTCTTTTCGATGAAAACTTGAAATAACCGTCTTATTTGCGCCTCATCATTTTTAGCTAACATCCGAATGGCATTGGCAACCCGATAACCCATATTCCGGTAAATCTCCTCAAACCTTCGCCTATCACTATCAAAGATTTTAACGGCAAAAGCTTCGTATAACTCACGGGGCACCGGAATTGAATCCAAAAATTGCTCATTGACAACACGGTACAGGTTTAGTTCACTCAGTTGATCAAGTACATCTTGGGACCCACCCCCCACTAATTCTATGGTTAGGTTGCCGTGGTTATATTCGGTAGAGTATCGAATGAGTTTCCATCCGCGTGTAGCTAAAATTACTGCAAAAGTGACTGTGGCAATATTTGCTATTTGGGGGGAAGTAGCCTGAAATGTGATTGAGTACTGGTTGTCGTTTTGGCTAATTTTGAATTGTGAAATCCAGTTCATGGCTCGTGTGGCTTCAAGCAATTCTTGCATGAATTCTTGTGGGACCTCAGATAACTCTGCGGGTTTGAGGAATAGTTGAATATCCTCAACAGCGGTTCCCAAATCAGATATTGAACCTTCAAGATTTTTAGCCGCCCACTTCAGAAACGATGGTCCTACGAGGGCAAGTTGGTCCTTGAAAAGTTGCGGTTTCAGGGTTTCTAGTTTTTCCCGAATTCCTTGAATAATTAACTGCATAGGATCGGTTGTCCGAATTACCGAGAGCTCTCTTCGCAGCATTTTTACGATAATTTCTTTTCGCATAATCCGGAGATCAAAATTCACTCCAATTCCTTCGAGAATGATTGCCAACTGAAAAGCAACTAATTCGGGTAATCGGAGAAACACTAAGGGTCGTAGTATTATGGTATTATCCATTTCCCGATAAGAAGTAACATCAAATACACGCGTAGTTTCACTAATTTGTTCAATTATCACTAGAAATTCCCGAAATTGTGTAGGCGCTTTCCACTGGATTGTGCTTTGAATGAGTTCAATAGAATTTTGTGCCTCGTTCTTTTGCCATTGAATAAATTCTTCTGTGGTTTGATCCGAAAGAGCAATTTTAAGGAGTTCATCCAGCAAATCCCGACGAACTGAACCCAGCTCCAATGCTTCACGCAACTTCATCTGTTCTTCGATTTGTGCTTTTATCTCACAATCTTCACAGGAGCCAACTTTGTCGACACGAACTAAGGTTTCTAATGCCTTCTCGAGAACGCGGCTTTTAGTACCATAAGTGCCTGCCAACTCATCTAGAATCGCTCCAGCTTTCTTGGGTATGGTTGTGTGTATATGTACAGACAACAAAAGCCCCTCAATTCACAGCGATGTACACACGTTTATTAATGTTGTACATATTGAACACGTCTCATTCCTGTACATTTTTTACACATTTTTTTAAACTGGTCAAAATGAACACATCAGGGTCTGTAAAAAGAAAAAGGATAGGCAGCATCAACTGCCTACTGACTCGAGGGTTTTTTCTGTGGTCTGTACAAAAGGCTTTGTTACTAGTGAACGTTTCCTTGTTTGCATCGCATAGCTGATTCGACTTAAAGCTAGAATATATGCTGCAATTCGCATAGGGACATTGTGTTCCTTCGAGAGAACTAAGACGTCGTGAAAAGCAGTCTGCATGATCTGTTTCAGTTTACTTTGGACTTCTTCTACGGTCCAGAAGTAGTTCATGTGGTTCTGAACCATTTCAAAGTAGCTAACCGTCACACCACCTGCATTAGCAAGAATATCGGGAATGAGGAAGATGTTTCGTTCATGGAATATTTTGTCAGCTTCAGGGGTGGTTGGGCCATTTGCTCCTTCAGCGATGATTTTTGTTTTGATTCGAGGAGCGTTTTCTTCGGTGATGACGTTTTCTAATGCTGCAGGTATGAGTATATCGCAATCAAGTTCGAGGAGTTCGTGATTACTTATTTGACTTACGTCCTTGTAGCCAATGACTGAGCCCGTATTCTTCTTATGCTGTCTCACTTTCTGGGGGTCCAGCCCTTCCGAACTAAGGATGCCTCCCTTTGAATCTGAGACTGCGATGATCTTACAGCCATGTTGATGGAGTATCCGTGCTGCATGAAAACCAACATTTCCAAATCCTTGAACAACCACTCGCGTTTCATTGAGTGGAATTCCAAGTTCTTGAACTGCTTCAATTACAGTATAGACCAAACCAAGTGAGGTTGCATCATCTCGGCCTTTCGAGCCTCCGATTCCTACGGGTTTTCCAGTGACCACGCCTGGACAATAAAGACCTGTACATTCAACGTATTCGTCCATGATCCAGGCCATTGTTTGAGAGTCAGTATAAACATCAGGTGCAGGTATGTCCGTCTGGGGGCCAATGAATCGCACCATTTCTCTGGTATATCCCCTGGTAAGGCGTTCAAGCTCACCAAGTGACATATTCTTGGGGTTACACCGTATCCCGCCTTTACCGCCACCCAAGGGCAAGCCCACGACAGCTGTTTTGAATGTCATCCACGCAGATAATGCGATAACCTCATCTAATGTTACATCCGGATGATAGCGAATACCTCCTTTAGTAGGTCCCAGTGCATCGTTATACTGGGATCGAAATCCAGTGAAAACACGGACGCTTCCATCATCCATGTGGACTGGAATATTGATGATGAGAATTCGTTGTGGGTGACGAAGTACCTCGTGAGTGGCTGGGTCCAAACCCAGTTTCTCGGCAGCGAGATCCAGCTGTTCGAGTGCGGCTTCGTAGGGATTTGGAGTTGGAGTGACTGTATCAAGGGTTTGAATCTTGATTGTTGTCGCGGTGCATAGCTGATCTATTAAATGATTACAGCTCTGCGTGATTGTCTCGATGTCGCCACCGTGAATCCATTTGAAATAGTCAATGAATGCTTCTCGGCGGTCGGTTATTAAGCTCGCTTCTGCATAGGAGGGTTGTTCCGCAAAATAGTCGAACATCGTGTTTAAAATTTGAAGCTCATGCCGGGTTAAGCAGCCTTTTCCTGATTTATCATCAGGGCACTTAACATTCATGTATTCGGCACTGCGGATCTTCGTTGCGAGGCAATTGAAGATTCGTGAGGTGTCTTCGAAGGGAATCTTGTAATTTTCGGATAACGCTGTCATTAAAGCATAATGAGTAGAGGTGATTTGTTCAAGTCCCGCAGTGTAATGGGGCTCTTCGGCAAAAAAGTCAACCATTAACTTTTGCAAGCCCAATTCAATTGGAGTTAATTCAACCAGGTTAAGCAAGTGACTTCACCTGGTTAAGATAGAATATCGTGTTCAACTATTCAAAGGTTGTGTTCATCTTGTACATAGATGTACATGAAACAACAGCGATACATATAATCCGTTGATGGTTAACCATTGCATGTGGTTGGTCACCATGCGCTGCTCAACAGGTATTCCACAATTTGATGAAATTCTTGGGAAAGGATTAATCTTGGGCGAAAATGTGGTTTGGGAATATGAAACTGGAACTTTTGTAAATGAATTCATGCATAATTTTATGCGCCAAGGGATTGAAATTGAGAATCAAGTCATCTACCTAGACTTCATATATCCACCACAAGCGCTGTTATTATTTCTCGAACCCTTGATTCGTACTCTTCCGAAAGGATGGGAAGATCATTTCTTGGTCCTTGATTGTTTCTCCGAATCTGGGGGTCGTGGTGAATTGATTTTCACTGATTTTTATGATAAAGCTCCATCTTGGATTCGAAGAGTTCCCATGTCTCGCGAGGTAGAACGATTTCATCATTTCTTTGGACGAATAGAACGAGAGTTCGTAAGTGATGGAACGCGACTCGTAATTAATAGTCTCACCGCAATGGAAATTCTCTGGGGTCAGGAAAATGCCCGGGCTCTTTTTGGCCATATCTGTCCCGCACTCTATGCTTACAAAACTTTAGCCTATTGGACGATAAACCGGCATGCTCATGATAAAGCCTTTCTTGCTGCAATTGAACACACAACTCAGGTCGTTGTTGAGTTAAATCGAGATGATAACCATCGGTTCCTTCGAGTAAAGAAAGCAGGTGGCCGATACAATCCCAACACCTATGAATCCTATCCATACACTGTCGATGGATTGAATATTACAATTGAAGCGTGAGTAATCTTTATACACCCGAAAATCTCCCCTCACTCAGAATTTCTCAAACCCTGCTAGGGAGCCACCAGAATGTTCGAGGTACTAACTACTCGCCAAATCGCCCCTGATATATTTGAATTTGAAGTGTTTGCTCCAGAAATTGCGACCAAGGCTAAAGCTGGCCAGTTTCTGATTTATAGATTACACGACATGGGCGAACGTATTCCTCTCACCCTCAAAGCTTGGGACAGTAAAAGAGGTTCTGTTACGATTGTCTTTCAAGTCGTCGGAAAATCCACTATGGAACTTTCCAAACTAAAAGCTGGAGATACCATCAAAGATATTCTCGGACCACTCGGAACTGCTCCACACGTTGAAAACTATGGAACCGCTGTCGTAGTCGCTGGAGGTTGTGGCGCTGCACCCGCCCTCCCCCGGGCGCGACAACTTAAGGAGGCTGGAAACTATCTAATAACCATTCTGGGAGCACGTCAATCAAATCTTCTAGTCTGCGAGCTTGAACTCAGTCAGATAAGTGATGAACTCCATATTACCACTGATGATGGCTCCAAAGGCACAGAAGGATTTGTCACAACAAAACTCAAGGAACTTCTAGAGTCCGATCAAAAAATCGATTATGTCTTTACCGTTGGTCCTCCTATTATGATGAAATTTGTCGCGGCTACTACAAAACCCTTCGGTGTTAAAACAGAATGCAGTTTGAACCCAATCATGGTTGATGGTACAGGTATGTGTGGTGCTTGCCGGGTTGCCGTTGGAGGAGAAATGAAGTTTGCCTGTGTTGATGGACCTGAATTTGATGCTCATGAAGTAGATTTTGATTTACTTATGACACGTCTTGATACCTATAAAGAGCAGGAGAATATTGCAACTAAGTCGTATCAACATAAATGTGCCAATAGTTAGGCTGGAACGAGGCTTCGATTTAGACTCAGGCAAATCCGTAACTTTTTGACGCTGATTTTTCTCTTTTTCTTTGGGGGATCCTAAATGGATTGGTCTTCCTTCGGTAAACGCTTGACTATCTTGTTTGTAATTTGTCTTCTCGTTGCTTGGGTGGCAACAGTACTGATTTTTCTAATTTGGACTCCCTCCGGTTATTTCACGATTTTGATGTTTATGGGTCTAATTCTGCTAATCTTCGGAGCGTGCTTACAGACACCTTTTATCGAAGCAATTGCAACAGGACGGTATTCCGTGAATCCTCCAGTGACTCGAGACACTACCCGGCATTACTCAGAAAGACGGGCTGCGCAAGAAAGAAGCGGTGTTGTAGTTCTAGCTACAGGGGCCCTGCTTTTAGCCATCGGTCTGGTAGGGCTATTTCTGTTACCCTCTTTTCCCGTATGAGTACTGGTTTTCTTGATGGTAATCGAAATCCGCCATTCGTTTATTCTGAATGGGGAGTGTTTTTAACTAACTTAGTAATTGGAATGTGCACTAGGTGAGAATGAGTCATGACAACAAAAGACGAGGTCAAACAAGTGCTTGAGGGTGTACGAGAGAAATTTGACACTCCTGATATAAACTCTAAATTCGAAGGATTTGATCGAACACTCCAATTCGTGTTCACAGATCTTGAAACGAGTTTTTACACGCGAATCCATGATGGACAAATGGATTCCTTTTTGGAAGGCGACATAGAAAAACCTAATCTCTTGGTAACAACGGATAGTAGCACCTTAGTCGGTATCATGCAGGGGAATCTTAGCCCCCTTGATGCATATTCAGTTGGTAAATTGAAAGCTAAGGGTAGCATGACCGACCTCTTGAAACTCCAAATGCTTATGTAAGCTTTCTACAATAGGAGAGCGAAGGAGTATGCGTATCTTCATCACAGCATCATTTCATGAAGACGGGCTCAGAATCCTGCGCAAACATGGAACGGTCATTCATGAAGACTGGCGAACCTCTGGTCATGTCTATTGGGGAGAAGAACTTCTTGAAAAACTCATAGCCGTTAAAGCAGACGCGGCGATCGTAGAAGCTGATGCCGTGACCCAGGAGGTTTTTGATGGTCTTCTCTTGAAGTTCATTGGGAGTGCCCGTGATAGTCCGAAAGAAGTGGATATTGAGTCAGCGACAAAACATGGTGTACCCATATTCTATGCTCCGGGACGCAATGCAGATTCAGTTGCTGACCTAACGATTCTCCTGATACTCGCCCAAGCTCGAAAACTCATAATCACCGATCGTCTCCTCAAATCCGCGAATATCACGCTTCATAGTGCTGAGGACTTTACCCAGTTGTATGAGTCGCTCAAAGGCCAGGAACTGGGTCGGAGTACGGTTGGAATCATTGGCTTAGGACAAATCGGAAGCCGCGTTGCCAGACGACTTCAAGGCTTTGGTAGCCACGTAATCTTTTATGATCCTCATGTAAGCGCTGAAGAAGGTAAAATTGTGAATGCAGAAAAGGTGGAATTGGAGATACTTATGCGGCAATCAGATTTTGTGACGCTCCACACTCGGGCGACTCCTGAAACCTTTCGCCTAATCGGAAAGGAACAAATCTCTTGGATGAAGCCCACTGCGCATCTAATTAATACTGCTCGTTCAGCCATCATCGATGAAGATGCACTGTTTGACGCTATTCAAACTCGGACCATTGCTGGCGCGGGACTTGATGTGCATTCACGGGAACCCGTGGGATCGGATAACCGGTTCCTACAATTTGATAATGTGACAGTAACACCTCATATCGGAGGCAACACACAAGATGTGATCTATCGACAATCGATGATTCTATCCAAGGATATTGACCGATTCTTAAAGGGAGAAACGCCCAAATACTTAGCCAACCCAGAGGTGTTTAAGAAATCATAATGAGCGAGTGGCATGCCCAAGGAACAATTTCTCACAATAGATTTTGGGACATCAGGAATTAAATGCATGCTTTTTACTCCCGAAGGAAACGTGCAGGCTCGACAATTCGTACCTATCCATTATATTGATTCAGAGGGACTTTTTGGCATCGGGAAAGAATTCGATGCCCCTGCCGCTTGGCAGACAATGTGTCAAATGATTCCTCGCGCGCTTAAAGAGGCAAAGTCCAAACCGGCTGATATAACAAGTATTGCAGCGACAAGTCAAAGACATGGTGCTGTTTTTCTTGATAAGAAAGGTGGGGTTATTTATGCTGGACCAAACCTTGATGCACGGGGAGTCTTAATCCAAGATTCAGTATTGATGGGCTTGATTGAAGCCTGTCCTCCCACCGGGTGCTGGCCCCCTCTCCTCTATTCGTTGTGTCGACTTCTTTGGTATAAACGGGAGAAACCTGAGTTATTTTCTAAAATTGAACACGTATTATCCATCAGTGACTGGATTGTATACCAGTTCACTGGTAAAGCAACAACCGATCCCACTCAAGCTTCCAATACCCAGTTGATGGATATTCGGTCTTCACAATGGTCTCCAGAAATTCTTGAGATGGCTGAACTGTCTGTCAACCTATTACCGGAAATCTGTGAGCCTGGCACGGTTGTTGGGAATGTATCTGCTGCAGCGAGCAAAAGCACCGGATTATCAAAAGCCTCACAGGTCAGTATTGGAGGCGCCGATACTCAGTGCGCCCTTCTGGGGTCGTCAGCCACTCAACCTGGAGATGTGGCGGTCGTTGCAGGAAATACAGGACCAATCCAACTAGTAACCTCTAAACCCCTGATTGATCCCAAAAATTGCTTGTGGACAGGGCGGTTCCTCCTGCCCAAGAAATGGGTGCTCGAAGCGAATTGCGGACCCTCCGGCTCCGTTCTAACTTGGTTCATTACCAACATAATCATCCCTCTTTGTAGTGAATTGGCCGAATCAACAGCACAGGCATTCACTTGTGCTGAGCAGTTAGCCTCTGAGGCTCCAGTGGGCTCTTTTGATACCGTTGCCTTACTTGGTCCTCAGATAATGGACGCCACTGATATGACCACGGTTCGTCCCTCGATTTTCCTCTTTCCTCCTCCTACTTCCCCAGTAGTAACTCCCATCTCTATAAAAGAAATCTCCCGCGCCTTGTTCGAAAATATCTGTTACGCTATTCGAATTAATCTGGAGCGAATACAAAATTTGGCACAATGTGAGTTCAAAAAGTGTTCTGTTGCCGGGGGAATGACGCGAAGCAGCTTTTGGCTTCAAATGCTTGCGGATGTCACAGGTCTCAACATCCAGTGTACTCGGGTCGTTGAAGCATCGAGTTTAGGTGCTGCTATTTGTGCTGCAACCGCAGCTGGCTTTTACAAATCACTCACCGAAGCGGCGCGTCACATGGTGTATTTCCAATCTGAACTTGTCCCACGAAAGGAAATCCATAACAAGTACAACACCTATTTCACCCGATGGCAAACCTTGTATAACCAATCCACAAATTTATGATTACCAGCTTTAAAGAAAGGCGGATTAACATGACACTCGATACGAAAAAAGAGGCAAAACAACGAGTCCTCAAAACCTGTCAGAGCATGCAATCAGCTGAGTTAGTGATTGGAAGCTCAGGAAACGCAAGCTATCGACTTGAGGGCACAGATCATGTGGCCATCACTCCAAGCAGCGTTGATTACTCGTGCATGACTGCAGATGATGTACTAATCATCAACATGGATGGTGAAGTCATTGAAGGGGATAGAAATCCATCGATCGAACATCCATTGCATCTTGCCATCTATAAAGCAAGACCTGATGTGAATGCGATTGTTCATACCCATTGTATCTATGCCTCAGCTATGGCTGTACTTCGAGAACCATTACCTCCCATTGTCGATGAATTTGTAATCCGTCTTGGGGGGCAGGTCGAAGTGGCGGAATATGGGATGCCAGGAAGTGAAGAATTGGCAAAAAACGTCGTGAAAGCCCTTGGACCCCGAAATGCGGTGTTTTTAGCAAATCATGGTGCTTTATCTTGTGGTCCTACGCTCGAAATAGCCCTTCACAATTCTCTTCTTCTCGAACGAGTTGCCCACATCTATTTATTAGCTTCCGCAGCGACGGGTGGAAAAAAGAAACTGTCAACGATTCCACCGGATGCAATTGAAACTCAAGAACAGATGTTTCAACTCATGAACCGTATGAAGAAGCGGTGAGCTTAATGTCGGCTCTACCTGGGTATATGGGAGAAATTCTTCTCGTTGACTTAACCCGGGGAACCACTGAACGAAAACCACTTAACAAGGATTATGCGCGTGATTTTATTGGCGGTGCGGGCTATGCGATTCGATTACTCTACACTCGATTAAACATTGAAAACCTGGATCCCTTCAATCCTTCAAACGAAGTAGCTATCTTCGCTGGTCCACTTACTGCGACCGGAGCCCCGTGTACTGGACGCCATGCTATTTGTACCAAATCTGCGCTTACAGGTATTTGGGGTGAGTCAACAGCTGGTGGCTATTTCGGTGCTGAACTACGTCATACGGGTCTAGATGGTATTCTAATTACTGGTAGGGCACAATCACATGTCTATCTCAATATCTCAGAGACCGAAGCGACTCTTGAGCCTGCTGAACATCTTTGGGGTAAAGACACCTTTACCACAGAAAAAACCATCAAAACCGATACCAATGATCCAAAAACTCGCATTCTCTCCATTGGTCCAGCCGGCGAAAACCGAGTCCGCTTTGCTGCCATCATGAATGATGAAGGGCGAGCCAGTGCTCGTGCAGGCGCAGGGGCGGTTCTTGGAGCCAAGCATT
Source organism: Promethearchaeota archaeon (assembly GCA_048939245.1). Classification (GTDB taxonomy): domain Archaea; phylum Asgardarchaeota; class Hermodarchaeia; order Hermodarchaeales; family Hermodarchaeaceae; genus Hermodarchaeum. The sequence continues at coordinate 20,526 of JBHLPR010000002.1, forward strand.
TGAAAGCTATTGCCGTTCGAGGAACACAAAAACCAGAACTAGCTGACCCAACCACATTTCGAGTGCATGTCAAAACGGCAAACCAATTACTGCAAGGACTTTCCCCGATTCTAGGAGATAATGGAACACTTTACAGTGCCGACATGTTGATGAATCTCTTTAATGATATGCCGATTCGCTATTTCTCCGAATCATCCATGGACATTTCAAAAATCAATGCGTCTGCTTTGAACCAGTATCGAAGCGGTCAATTCCGTTGCCATGCTTGTCCGATTGGATGCGGACCAATCATCACCGTTGAAGAGGAGAATGTAAAACTCAAAGATGTTGCTGGTCCCGAATATGAAACCGTCGGTGCCTTTGGCTCACTCTGCCAAGTCGATAATCTTCCGATTCTTTGCCAAGCAAATCACCTTTGTAACTTATACGGATTAGACACCATCTCTTGCGGTAACACAATCGCCTTTGCCTTCGCAGCAAATGAAGCCAAAAAACTCCCGAAGAAACTGCTCGGTTCTCTGAAACTCCAGTTTGGAAATGGCGAGACCCTTCTACAGCTTATTGAGATGATAGTTCAACGCCAAGGTTTAGGTGATCTCCTTGCAGAAGGAGTGAAACGAGTGGCTGATAGGTTTGGTATACAAGATATGGCATTTCATGTTAAAGGGCTTGAAATCCCAATGCATGACCCCCGTGCATTCTTTGGCTTAGCTACCGCTTATGCTGTTTCCCCAATTGGGGCCTCTCATATGCAGGGCGATGTGCCTACAATTGAAATGGGTGTTGCAATTCCCGAATATGGTATTGAACCGGGAGACCGCCATTCCGACCAAAATCAAGGGATGAAGGTTGCCACGCTTCGGAACTGGCGGACGCTTTTTAATTCACTGCCCCTTTGTCAACTTACTCTTCTTGAACCTCTTCTTGTTACACAGCTCTATAATGCCGCAACGGGGCTTACTCTTACTCCGATACAGCTCCTTGAGATTGGTGAACGTTCAATGAATCTGAAACGAGCTTTCAATATTCGGTGTGGAATCACTGCAAAAGACGATTGTCTTCCCCCAGGGCTACTGAAACCACTTCCTACAGGACTAAATGAAGGGAAGGTCCCTAATGTAGAACGCCAACTCCATGATTTTTATGAAGCAAGTCATTGGGACCCCAAGACAGGTAAACCAACTCGGGATACTTTAATGCGCCTTAGGCTGGTTGAGGTTGCTAGCGATCTATGGTCCAGCTCCTAATGAGATTGTATCTGGCTCTGAATCGTTCGATGGTTGTAGTTCGTTTTTTCTCTGTATTTGCGGAAGGCTTTAATTCTGTGACACTGGCACCCTCGATGACTGGTTTCAAGACAAGCAGGGTTACACATGACACCAAAGAAACAAAAAGAAGACCGGCCTCGTCCTTGGCTAATCGAGCCGCCTGAGATGCCACATCAGGATCCAAAGAAACGAATTCAGAACTTTGATGAAGTCAATCTGGGTTATACCGAATCCCAAGTTCTTCAAGAAGCGGAAAGATGTATGGCTTGTAAGAATCCTAAATGTGTTAGTGGCTGTCCTGTTGAAATCGAAATTGGTCGCTTCCTAGAAGCGGTTCGGGAGAAGGACTATCGCAGAGCAATCAATATTATCAAAGAGAAAAATAGTCTTCCCGCAATTTGTGGTCGGGTCTGCCCCCAAGAAGTCCAATGTCAAGCAGGGTGTATTTTGAGCAAAAAAGGCAATCCCATTGAAATTGGGCGTGTTGAACGATTTCTAGCGGATTGGGAACGCGAACATGGAGTGCAAGTCCCCAAGCTTCCTAAATCGACTGGTCGCAAAGTTGCAATTGTGGGGAGTGGTCCAGCAGGACTTACTGCGGCAGGAGATCTTGCGCTGCTGGGACTTAACGTGACAGTGTTTGAAAGTCTGCATGAACCTGGAGGTGTGCTAGTGTATGGTATCCCTGAGTTTCGCCTCCCCAAAGCTATCGTCAAAGCGGAGGTTGACTACCTGAAAAAAATCGGTGTCGACTTCCGATTGAACGCCTTTATCGGACAATTATATGCCTTCGATGATCTCTTCGAGCAGGGCTTTGACGCCATTCTCCTTGCTTCAGGTGCGGGTCTCCCACGATTCCTTCGGATTCCCGGAGTTAATCTCGTAGGAAGCTACAGTAGCAACGAATTCCTGACCCGGGTCAATCTTATGCGTGCTTACCAATTCCCTGATTATGACACACCCATTATTCATGGCAAAGTTGTTGCAGTGATAGGTGGTGGCAATGCTGCTATGGATAGTGCCCGTACCGCACTCCGTTTGGGTGCAACGAAGGTATATATTGTATACCGTCGGTCGGAAAACGAAATGCCGGTTCGGCGTGAAGAGTATTATCATGCCCAAGAAGAAGGAGTGGACTTCCAATTCCTCACCCAGCCCATCGAGTTGATTGGAGACGATCAAGGTCGAATCAAAGTTATGCGTTGTCTCCGCAATTGCCTTGGAGAACCCGATGAAAGTGGACGTTGTCGTCCCGAACCCATTGAAGGTTCAGAGTTTGAAATGTCAGTGGATACGGTGATATTTGCTATTGGTGCGAGCGCAAATCCTTCTGTGCCCAGTTGTACACCAGGGTTAGACTGTGATCGGTGGGGCGATGTCATCGTTGACCCCGAAACCCTCGAAACCTCAATAGCGCACGTCTGGGCTGCTGGTGATATCACAGGTGGCGAAGGCACCGTCATTGCAGCTGCTGGGGAAGGAAAACGGGCTGCTCGAAACATCCACCAATATCTTCTCACTAAATAATGACCGTTTGGTAATTGTGGTCTGACGAAAGATATTTATTGAATTGCTCTTGCTAAGGTTTTTAAGTGTGCCTAAATTTAAGGCACGTAATACAAAGCTCCAAAAGGGTGACCAACCAATGACTGACTGCATACGACCTGCTCAACGACGAGCCACACTGACCCCTACGAGCCCGCAAGGTGATGATGATGGGGATGGCCAACGGCCGCTCACACGAGCGTTCACTAATTTGGCGGGTATACCGCGAAGCGATGCCTGTCTTACTCTTTACAGTCCTAGCGGAGCTACTTGCAGGCGCTCTCCTTCTTCAACTTGACATCGCATTCCACAGCCTCATAGGCGTATTTATCCTCATCCCCGGTCTTATGCAATTACGTGGAAATATCTCTACCAGCCTTGCCCAGCGCCTAGGATCAGGAACGCATCTGGGAACCATATCATGGAAACAAGGGCTCAATGAGCCTCTCCAGGCTAACATCAAAGCCGCATTCTTTCTAGTCATCATTATGTCAACAGCACTAGGAATCGGGGCATGGGTAGTTGCATTTTTACTTCAGCTCATTACTCCACAAACTGGCCTTACTCTTCAATTGCCACATTTTCTCGCCGTTGCATTAATCACTGCACTGCTAGCTAGTGTATTTCAAGTAACAATTACTGTCACCGTATCGTTATTTTCCCATGCTCGGGGTCTTGATCCGGATAATATCACTATTCCTCTAGTTGCGGCACTTGGGGACATCATCACTATCGGGTGCCTAATTATCGCTATTCAAGTGGCATTAGCGTTCATTCCGTTAATTCCTGTCATCCTATGACGAGGTGAAGACTATGGTTGAATACACTGTGAGAAAAATTCTCATCGAGAGCCTCCCTGTGCTCCTCGTAGTCTTAGTCTTTGCCTTGGCTGCCGGACAATTCCTGGACACCACCCTTGAAGGGCTCAAGACTATCTTCCCTCTAATCCTTCTCATGGTTCCTGCATTCATCGATATTACAGGTGATCTTGCCGGTGTCGTTGGTGCTCGAATCACCAGCCACCTATATACTGGTGAACTTGACAAAGGCTTTCGACCCTACCGACTTCTCCTCTCCAATCTGATAGCTATACTCCTCGTCTCTATGACAGCCTATGCATTCTTAGGTGTTTGTGTAATTGCTATCACTCTCGGGTTCGAACCAATAATCGGACCAATTTTTCCCATCACCGGCTTTCCGCACCTTTTCATTGCTATTCTGCTAGCAGGTATTTTAGCTACCGCGTTAACAAGCTTGATTGGCTTATTGGCTGCCAGGGTCGTTTATCGTTCAGGACGGGATCCTGATAGCATTATCCCTCCCTTAACCACAACGGTAGGTGACCTACTTGGAATTGTTTTTGTAGCTTTGGCAATCCTTACAACAGGGATTTTCCTTGGGCTTGTATAGAATCAAGAGGTAAAAAAGGGGAAAGGGAAGAACGTTTAGTAGCTCTTCGGTTTTTCGACCATTTGCTCTTTTTAAACGCTCTTCCAGCCTGGAGCACGTTTCCAGATGTAGACGTGAATTAACATCGCCCAAAGCAACCAAAGTAACCAATTGACAGGATTGAATACGCCAGTAAGGAGGAAATCTCCTAGTAGAATTGGTGAGATGAAGAAGTAAAGGAAGAGGCTAATGACTCCGAAGATGATGACAAGGATAGTACGAATTATGATGTTCATAATAGTACTGTAGTGGTTTGGCCAGTTGCCAAAATAATGTGTCCAGATGAAGATATTCACTATGATGAATACCGCAATCCACGCTGAGTACCCGTGCATCGCTGCAAATCCCATTGTTACTAATATTCCCGCAAGCAAAAAGGGCATAATCACGAATGCAAAGAGAGCACCAAGGAGAGTGCAACCAATTAGTGCTGCTAAACCGATCCACGGTTGTTTCTTTAGGGCTTTCCATGGTTGATATTCCCACGTCATGAGCGTAAGCAATCCGAATAAGATGATCCACTGGGTAAACGCTAATGATAGATATGCGCCACCATTGTTTACTTCGCCTGCAATTGGGTCGTATGCCCAGAAAGGCCAAGCAGTCCAAATTGTCCAATCAACAGTAGTGGTAGCAGGGGGAAGTGAGGTTGCGATTTGAAAAGGCCAGTAAAGGATGAGCCAGGTCGCAGTTGTGAGCACCACTCCCATCAGCATAACGACGAAGCCACGCTTGGGTTGCTCTAACTCTGTGAAGGGCCAATAGATACCTCCAGCTGCCCAAATGGATGCAAAACTGAAACCGCACGAGAGGATTGTACCGATTGCTGCTGATGACAGAAAGAGTGCCAGCCACCAGTTACCTCCAATCGAAGAGACGTTCATGAGAGCAAAGGGGCTAAACATTGGAATCATGTATGGACCAACAATAAACCAGAACACCAGGATTATCATTGCAATACCGAAGATATTGAGTAAAGTACCGACGATTCCCTGAGTGACCAAGCTTTTCATCTTGGACGATAGGTAGTGTTCAAACCAGATTTGGAGGACAACAACTAGGATTCCCCATCCAGCTATAGCTGATCCTAAAAATAGCCAGCCAGACCAATAGAAGAGAGAGAATCTCCAGTCCATGAAGATATACCAGAAAACAAGGGCCACTATGAAGACAATGATGAAATTAACCAAACCTGAAACAATCCAGTTCCACCGACGCTTCGTGATAACCGGACGCCACATCTGATTTTCTAACGGTTTTTCTTCTGACATTTTGTCAACACCAGTTGACGTTTTGGCGTTTCATATATCGCACAGTCAAGATATTTAAACATGAATAGGTGAAATTTTCACTATCCAATTCTTCTTAAGAGGCTCCAGAAATGCCAGAAGTCGAAATATGTGAAGAAGTGACACTCTATTATGAAGAAAATGGTGACGGTTTCCCACTCCTCCTTATCCATGGACAATTGAGCGACCTAACAAGCTGGCGATACCAGATTACCCCTTTTGCCAAGCATTATAGAGTAATCGCAGTTGACTTAAAGGGTTTTGGCAAATCCACAAAACCCCGAAAAGAATATCCAGTCCATTCTCACGCAGATGACCTCAAGACATTACTTGACCATCTCAATATCACTCAGACACATGTTTGTGGGCTCTCAATGGGTGGGATGGTAGCTGAAGTATTGACCATAAAATATCCTCAGCTTGTCAAGGGACTGGTTCTAGCTGATTCTGCAGCGATGATTGCGGATTACGCTGTGAGCGATCGCCTCACACTCATGGATGATCACGATATGAACTGGTTTGCTGACTGGGGAACAAAGAAAATTCTTCGACTGGCATCGGATGAAGCGAAAAATCATGTACGAGAAATGATACGACGAGTTGACAAAACAGACTATCGTTTAGCCATTCTCTCAACAGCTGGATTCAACATCGCAAATGCATTAAAGACTATCAGCACGCCAACTCTGATCATCCAAGGTGAGAAGGATGAAACAGTACCGATGTGGCACGCTGAACAATTAAAAAGTTGGATACCAGACGCGAAATTCATCGTGATGAAAGGCGCATCACACATGACCCCGGTAGATAATCCTGAGGAATTCAACCAACTCGTACTAGACTTCTTAGCAGAAGTTGATAGTAATAACTGAAGATTAAATGTGTAGTTATTCTTATGTGAACAACAATGATGAATATTTCACCACCTGAAGATTGGGAATGGATCGGTGACTGGCTCGGACGTCGCGCAACTCTCACTCCAGACCGTGAAGCCCTCTTTGATGTTACTACCAACAGCCGTTATACATATACCGAGTTAAATCAACGGGGCAACCAACTCGCCAACCTGCTCTCCCAACAATATGAAATCAAGAAGGGAGACCGTGTTGCTTTTCTACTCAACAATCGTCTCGAATGCATCGATGCATTCGCTGCCTGCGGAAAACTTGGAGCCATTCTAGTCCCTCTCAACGTCCGGCTTGCAGCCGTCGAACACCAAGAATATATCAACAATGTGACTCCCAAAGTGCTCATCTTCGAGAAAATTTTCGATGAAGTCATCAGCGAATTTCACCCCAATACCCCCAGCCTTTCTGATCTCCTCGCCGTTGATAAAACCTCTATACCTAAGATTCACTCCTATCTCCAACACCTCAAGAAACAATCAACAAGCCCGCCCCAAAGACCAACTATGCACTTTGAAGATCCCTGTTTTATCCTCCCCACCGGAGGAACCACCGGCCTCCCCAAAGGCGCCATTATCTCACATCGCCACGTCTTCTGGAATTCGGTGAATACCATCATCAACTGGGGACTTGGCCCAACCGATGTCTGCCCCATAATCTTCCCCCTTTTTCATACCGGTGGCTGGAACGTCCTCCTCATTCCCCTCTTCCATGTGGGTGCTCGTGTTTTACTCTGGCAAAAATTTGATGCACTCGATACCCTCCAACGAATCGAGAAAGAAGGCTGCACCATCGTTATTGGTGTCCCTACTATGTATCATCTCATGATTAACACCCCCGCATTTGCTACTACTGACTTCAGTTCAGTACGCTTCTGGCTCAGCGGCGGGGCTCCATGCCCTGTATCCATTATGGAAGCCTTCTGGGACTGTGGCCAAGAATTCGCCATGGGGTACGGTCTCACTGAAGTTGGACCCAACAACTTCTACATGCCACCAGGCGCCTCAAAAACTAAACCCACCGCAGTCGGATTACCCTTCTTCCACAATGAACTACGCGTAGTAAATGATGACCTTGAAGACGTGCCACAAGAACAAGTGGGAGAACTTCTTCTCCGGGGACCTCACGCCTTCAGCGGCTATTGGAACAACCTTCAAGCCACACAAGACACAATTGAACCTGATGGATGGGTTCACACAGGAGATCTGGTTCGTCAAGACCAAGATGGCTTTTATTATATCGCTGGACGTAAGAAGGAATTATTCATTTCAGGTGGCGAGAATGTTTTCCCAATTGAAATTGAACGGGTATTAGATGAGCACCCCGCAATTGATCAAGCTGCTGTGGTCGGAATGCCTGATAAAAAATGGGGTGAAGTAGGTTGTGCCTTTATTGTTCTGGAGAAAGGCAAACAAGTATTAGAAAGTGAGTTGACTGAATTTATGCGGTCCAAACTTGCTCGGTATAAAATACCAAAACGAATAATCTTCGTTGATGAATTGCCTACAACGAGTGCAGGTAAAATTGATAAACGGAAATTAGAGGACCAGGCGAGGAATTTATAGAATTGTGGAGCAGGTGGAACAATGCGCGGTGAATTGATGGTGTTCACCCTTTCTTCTTTCCATAGAGTTCTCTTTTGATTGTTCTGACTTCTTTTGCCTCATTCTTTCGGTCTAGCGTCTTAAGATGCGATGCAATTTGGTTGAGCACCCACTTCTGTAGCAATCTGTGTTTGGGATTAGTTTCAACTAGCATTTTGAGTTCAGTTACTGGGTCATCCCATTTGACTCCGCGGCAGTTCTCTACCCAAAGTTCTTCTTTGCCATCGAAGGTAACTGTCTCTCCCTTGGGAAGGAACCATAGTCCTTCGATTGACTCATGAGGGTAGGCAGGTCGCATCCCATAGAGTGTTTGGACGTAGAGTTGTCCCTTATCGACCTTCGCAAGATTGAAGGTTGGTTCAATTCCATAGTAAGTGGCTTTGTAAATCCCTGTTAGCTTTTCAGCCTGTTCAGAATCTATTGGTTGGGTATTTGGGGTTGGTTCAATAGGGGTCACACGTGTCATATTAAGCTCGGCTATAGGATACCTGGCTCCAACATATGTAACACTTTCCGGGCGCTGGGATTTCTTTGATTTGAAATTGAATCGTACGGCGTTCCCAGAAGGAAGAATGAATCCATTTCCCTCTGGTGTGAGTTCATATTGATCATGCCAATAGAGCCGTTTATCTTTGTAGGTGACGAGAACGACATTATTCCATAGACCTGCGTAAAAACCTGCAAATTTGGACTTATCTTCTATTATGGGCGCTTCCACTTTTTCTTTAAGGAACTCCTTTGGTTGTTTTCGAGTGAGTGTGACGCCATGTGTTCTGAGAAGCTGTTCTCTTGCTTGGTTTCCTAACTCATGTGGGTTCTTCTTTTCACCGGTGTAATCTTCTCGATTGGTCTGGACAGCCACTCCGAAATCATAGTCAGGTATCCAGTAGAAGGTACTTCCATAACCAATGGAGCCGCCGCCATGTCCTAAAATTCGTGGAGTGAAACCCCCATAAATGTCAACACCTAGCCCATAGTTGAATCCCTTATCCTTGGTAAAATGTGGACGTATCATCTGACCAAACAGGTCCTTTCTGAGGACTGTGTTTCCATTGTATTTACCTTCGTTCAAGACAAGGACCAGGACCTTTGCAAGGTCGTCCTGGCCAATCCAGACATCTCCACACCCATAATCCTCAGAGGCACCAAACTCGCATTCATGTCTACCAGTTTCTGTTCCTATGGCGACGTTGCCTTCTTTGAGAGCCTCGCTGCTTCCATATCGGAGCGTTGTCATTCCTAGTGGTTCACCCAGTTTCTTCTTTGTCCACCTCGGGTAAGTCATGCCAGTTGCACTTTGAAGGGAATATGCCACAATGTCCATTCCAATGTTTGAGTAATAGTAGCGATCGTTGACAGGAGCAATCATCCAGCACTCCTTGATAGATTCAACTGCTTCCTCGAAGGTGTAGGGCTCCTCATTACCGAAGTTTCCTCCAATCCGGGGCTCTCTTGGGAGACCAGCCCGATGAGATAGAAGGTGTCTGAAGGTGATTTTCTCGTGTTCTTTCGGACCGTGTCTTGAATTTATCTTGAATTCGGACCAGTGGTCAGTTACCTTGTCATCAAGGGTGACTACACCATCCTGAACTGCTAACATGAACGAGAGTCCAGTGAATAACTTGGTAGTGGACCCGATTTGAAAGATCGTCTGGGTGTCCACTAAACCTGACCTTGCTAGGTTCTGATGCCCAAACCCCTCGGTCCAGATGGGACCAGCACTCGTGACCACAGACATCGTGGCTCCGGGAGTAGGTCCTTTTTCCACATAATTTTTCATTCGACGTCGGAGTCGTTTGATCACTGGACTATATCGCTCGTTATCGTTCGTGGTGGTTCATCCCCGTAACTGAATACGAAATCGTTTGTCTTCGAAAATGAGCCTTTCTATTTTTCTTTCTCCTCGGGTGGTGGCCAGATTCCCAAGATTTTTCGTAACAGGATAATTTGTCCGATGTGATATGCGTTGTGCTGGAATTCGATAATAATTCCCCGTCCAAGGGGTGTGTTTCCAAAACCTTTGATAAGGCGGTCAAAATCAGCTTTTTCAGCGATTTCTTTGAGTTTGTTAAGATGGTCGGAAAAGTTCTCAACAAGTTGTTTCCAGGCGTTCTCGGTGAGTTTGGCGCCTTTGGGTAACCAGTCAGTGCCTTCGATTGCTTTCCAATCCAATTCTTTGCCTTCGATGGCTTTCCACGTTATTTCGTGCCAAAACACAATATGGTAGAGGTGATCCCAAATCGATCGTTCATTTTTGATAGGCTGTTTTTTTGCGTCTTCTGCGGTGATTCCCTGCAGCGCTTTGAGCACATCGTAGTGGGCATTTTTTCCATACAGAGCATCTCCAAATGCTTGTCTTATCCAATCCGTCATGAGTGTTCAGCCTCAGTTCTTATGGAATTAGCATTCTTGTAAGTTATACATAAAATAGACTTATGCATACTTTGCTTTAGTTATCCACATTGGATGGAGGTTCTTCGTTGCTCACCATTGAGGATGAGTGGCTGGTCGATGATGCTGGTCGGAAGGTGTTACTCCGTGGTGTCAATCTTGGTGGGAGCTCCAAGGTGCCTTTTACTCCCAACGGAGCAACTCATCATGAAACAGATTTCACCGACTATGATGTGTCTTTTGTTGGTCGACCTTTTCCTCTCAAGGAAGCTGATAGGCACTTTCATCGAATTCGTCATTGGGGCTTTAATGCCCTCCGCTTTCTTGTCACCTGGGAAGCCATTGAACACAGTGGTCCTAGACAATATGATAAAGAGTATCTGGAGTTCGTTGAAGAAGTTCTCAAGGTGGCAGCTGAACATCAACTTTACACCTTCATCGATCCCCATCAAGATTTATGGAGTCGTGCTTCTGGCGGTGATGGCGCTCCAATCTGGACCTTTGAAAAGGTTGGGCTTGATGTCACAAAATTCGATCAATCAGATGCGGCATTTGTGATGCAACATCGCTATGATCCTGAGAATCCCGATTCTTATCCTCCGATGTCGTGGCTGCAAAACTATGCCCGCTTCGCAACTTGTACGATGTTCACACTATTCTTTGGTGGGAGTGTGTTTGCTCCCTTCTGTAAGGTTGAAGGTGTTCCGGTACAGGAGTATTTGCAGGAACACTATCTGAATGCCCTCAAGCAGGTAGCCCACCATGTTCATGACAATCCCTATGTGATTGGATTTGAAGCCATGAATGAACCTAGTCCAGGATGGATTGGGCAACGGGTGGACGGGGTGTCGAAAATCATTTCTCGTGAGCTATTTTATGGTGTCACCCCCTTTGATGCGATGGCTCTTGCCGCTGGATTTCCACGAGAAATTCCTTATAGTCTCATTAAACGGTTTGCAGTGCGAGAAATTCGTCGCGACGTATTGAATCCCAAGGGCGTTAGTTGCTGGCTGGAGGGGTATTCGGATATCTGGCGGCAGCATAAGGTCTGGGATGTTGATGAGACGGGAGAGCCGGTGATTCTTCAAAATAATCATTTTCGAGAAGTGAATGGTTCACAAGTGGATTTTTTGCACCAGTTTCTATCTCCGTTTATCCAACGGTTCACAAATACGATTCGTGAAGTGTGTCCTAAAAGTTTAGTTGGAGTTGAACCACCACCGGAAACTGGCATGCGAGGGGAAGCGTTTCTTCGCGAACCACCTCCCAATAGTGTAAATAGCAGCCATTGGTATGATGAGCTTATGATGGGGTTAAGGCGATTTCGGGGATGGTTAAGCTATGACACAACACGGAGCAAGCTTGTGTTGGGGACGAAGAATGTGCAGAAGATGTACACCCGGCAACTTGCAAAAATCAAGGCATGTTCCCAAGAATCATGCGGTGGGATACCTACGATTATCGGGGAATTTGGTGTATGTTTTGACCTAAATGATCGCGAGGGGTTTCGTTATTGGAAAATCAAACCAAAGAAAGCATGGCGGAAACACAGCAAGGCACTGACCATGTATTATAATGCCATGGATGCAAATCTTCTTCATTCCATGCTTTGGAACTACACAGCGGACAATGACAATACTTGGGGTGACCAATGGAATCAAGAGGACTTCTCTATTTTCAGTCTCTCCCAGCAAACAAATCCTGAAGACATCAACAGTGGTGAACGGGCTATTGAAGGATTCTGTCGCCCCCACTTTGTTGCCGTCGCTGGAACCCCGTTAATCATGAGTTTCTCAGCGAAGACGAAGGTGTTTGAATTCACATTTGAAGCCGATCCTAGCCTTGATGCGCCTTCGATTCTGTTTCTTCCACAAATTCATTATCCTCACGGTTTTCGAATTGAGCCTCCAGATCTTGATTTGGAAGAAACCCAAAACCCCCAATTACTCGCGTTTCAAGTTCCTACTTCCGGAATTCACAAAATAAAAATCCGATCAGTCTAGAATCTGCGAGCTGGTCTAAAATTGTCTAAATTGCTTAACGGTGTGCCATTAACCCCATTTGATACAGGTCGAAGACCACGTATAGCCAATTCCCGCAGCAGCCATACAGACTAAATCTCCCTTCTTGATTTTTCCTACCTTCAGTCCTTCCTCAATGGAAACGATTGCGTCATTTTGCCCCATATGCCCCCATTCTTCAAAGTAGGTCGTTTGATTCATGGTCAACCCCAATTCATTTAGTACGTAAATGAAAGCGGAGCGTTTCATATGCAATAAGGCAAGGTAATCGATGTCTTTGATGGCGTAGCCACTCCGTTCTGTCGCTTCTTTGACGACACTAATGAAGTTTTGCATGGATAGTTTATCCAGGCGTTCTTTCATACTAGCAGGGTCTGGAACATCAAGGTATTGAAGACCTTGTTCAATGGCTTCACAGCTGATGGGAATTTCTGTTCCTCCCGCAGGACAATAGACATCATCAGCGAAAGCTCCATCAGTTATAATTGCCGTTTCTAATACTTGATTTTGAGGATAATCTCGTTGAAGAATAGCGGCTACTCCGCTAGCTGCTAAGCTAAACATGAAGCGGCTACGTTCATTCTGATAATTGATTAGATCACAATTTTGGTATCCGCTAGCAAGGAGAATCGTGTGAATCTCTGGCTCAGTTGTCATTAGCGCTTTAGCGAGACGAATGCCACTCATCAAGGTGGCACAGCGGGCATTTAGGTCCAAAGCCCACGCGTTTGTAGCGTGGATTTTATGGGAGAGTTTAACGCCTGCTACTTGCATTGGCCGTTCAATAAATGTCTCTCCTGTCCACAGGATTACATCGATATCTGTTGCTGTGATATCTTTGGCTTTTTTTAGGGCTGTTTTCGCTGCTCGGGTTCCCATGGTGACTGGTCCATCTTCAGGACCACCGACAGTTTTACTCTTGAGCCCGAATTTAGTTTTTAAAATATCTTCAGGAATTCCGGTTTGTTCCTCGATATAGGCTGCAGTGTGCAGGTGTTTAGGTAGATATACTCCTGTGCTAACAAGTCCCATCTTAACCGGAGAATTTGTCAAGGTCCATCACCATAAGTTAGAAGCGTTTAAGGTTGATGAATGCCTAGGGCACGCTTGAGGTTAAAAACCTGATTAGGTTTCCATCTCTGCTTCTTTTTTAGTTTGATCTTCAAATCTTTGCCGGGTTTGATTTTCGGTGGTACTGATGTCCTTGCGAATATTCCAAATAATGGGGAATGTTGCAGCTGCACCTACAAAGAAGAACAAACAGATGATAGCAAACGCCATTGAATAAAAACCGCCAAAAAGTGTGACGGCGATGGTGGGGACTAGCTGAGTGCCTAGCGCAACGCCAATCACGTGAGCTAGCATATTTAGAGATAGAGCGGTGCTTCGGATTTCTGGCGGGTTGACATCGCCAGCACTCACATAGATTAATGGGGTGATTCCTGCATCAAAGAGGGTTCCTATGAAGATGAGACAGAAAAAGATGAAAGTTGCCGGATTTAGAAAGAGGTCTAATATAGTTGAGCTAGGGGCAACAGTGAACGGATAAAGACTTGCAGTGATGAGAATGGGACCTGCTACTAGACAGCATAGAAGAATCAGGTAAGCTCGTCCTCGTCGATTCCGTCTGAAAAACCGATCACCTAGTCTGCCAAAGACGGCGGTTCCAATGATTTGGCTTGCGAGGGCGATGGTCATGAATAAGGTAGCGACGAAGATACTGAGACTATGGTCAACATTGAGCCACCGAACCGCCCAAGCTCCAAAAGCAGCAGTGGGAATAATAGCGATAATTCCTACTATGAGTAACCATATGTTCGTTCCTTTTCGCCACATGAGTTGCAGGTCTTTACGATTCAGTGTATAAGAATAAACAGTGTCAGTGTCTAACAAGTCGACTAGGCATTCTTCGTGTTGTGCTCGTGGGGGTTCACGGGTCAGGAATAAGAGCAAGCCGGTAGTAACTCCGAAGACTGTAATAGCGAGAAAAGGCGTTTGCCAACCAAAAGTCTCTACTAATAGCCCTGAGATGATATATCCAAGTCCATATCCTGCGCCGGCTGCAGTCCCTAGGATTCCAATGGTCGTGGACCGATAGTGTGCAGGGACACAATCAATGGTCATCGAGAGTGAGAGAGGACCTGCGGCACCTACACCAATGGCGGCAAGACTGTAAAAGAGTAGCAGCTGCCAATATGTGATGAATGGAAGAAGGAGGGGGATAAACCAAAACACCCAGAAGAAGGTGCTAATAATGAGAAGATTTCGCCGGGCTGAACGGTCCGCCATATAAGCCCAGGGGATGGCAGTGAAACCGGAGATGAGTAGAAAGATGGTCACGATGAGGGCAATCCAGTCATCTGAAGGAACGCCCAAAGCGGTAACAAGGACTCCGGTCATCGGGGGTAATAGAGCACTGGCTGCCGCGATTACAATGCCGAGAATGAACAGGATGCCATAAGTCAACCTATCACGCCCCTGCCATGGTTTTGTAGGGGGAGATTTGTTTGTGGTTTCCATGGTATAGCCCCAAATTTTACCGGTAACCAATCGCTTAATGATTTAATGTCTTTCTATCCTATTGGAAAAGGTGTTACAGTATTTGGTTGAAAAGTTCTTGGGCTGTGAAAAAATCTTAAAGGGATAGTGTAATAGCCCCTCAATTTGAATGCGAGTATTTGGTGGCTAAGATAGTGAATCAAAGGAATACAACCTTATTAATCACTGGCGCTTCGCACGGTTTGGTTCACCTGTTAATGCTCGCTCTTCCCTATATTACTACAAAGCTCTTGTTGGTTGCTCCCACACCTCCAGGTACTGAATGGCTCGTTGTCTTGCTTCTCAATACCCCGGCTTATTTTGTTTTTGGGTTTGGTGCTCTTCCTGCTGGGGTTCTTTGTGATCGAATTGGTCCTCGAAAGGTGATTGTCTTAGGTTTGTTGCTTTCAGTATTTTCAGGAGTTGCCCTCTTCTTTTTGTGGCCCTTTGGTATCGGTATTATCGCATTCCTCTTCATGACTTACGCGTTTGGAGCTGGTTTGTATCATCCTGCTGGAACAACTTGGGTTTCTAATACCTTCGTAACGGACCGTGGGAAGGCCTTAGGTCGTCATGGCATCGGTGGAAGTATTGGTCAAATGATGGCACCCCTCATTTCTGCAATTATTTTGAGCACGATTTTTTGGCCAATCATCTTTCTCTTTCTAGCCGCTGTTGGCATTATAATAGCCTTCATAATTCTACGTGTGTCCGTTCAAACAGCTGAAATGCGAAGTGCTTCCAATTCAAACACAGGAGAAAGTGGCAACTTCTTTAGCCTTGTAACTCCGGCAATGATGTTCATCGTTTCCATAATTCTCGTTGCAAGAGGGATGCTGTATCGCGGAACCGTAACTGCTCTTCCTGTATACATTACCTTAGAATTAGGGACTCTGCTAGTAATCGCAGGCTTCATTGGAACCCTCGTGTACGTTGGAGGAATTTTTGGGCAAGAAATTGGCGGGCGACTCACTGATCACTTTGGTTGGCGGCGAGTTCTAGCAAGCATGACATTAGTTACAACTGGATCTTTAGTACTCTTATCAGTTCCATACACTCTCACCATCTGGAATGACGCCTTGCTGATCTTTTCTGTGCTTTTATTCGGCTTCTCCTACTTTGCTGCACAAGCCGCAACGAATACGATGATCGCTAGCCTATCAAATCCAGAAAGTCGGGGTCAGGTGTTCGGGTGGAGTTTCTTCAGTCGCTTTGGTCTCGGCGCATTTGGAATTCCCATCATCACAGTTAGTGCCTTTCTGTTTGGCACATGGGTAGCTGGATTCTTCCTAATGGCACTTCTTGGGGTTCTTGCTGCGGTACTGGTGACAGTTGTTCACCAGCGTCGTACCGATAAGGTTAGCTAAGAATTTACAATGTTCAGAAATCTTTTAGCTTTGAATTAATTTGGAGTTAGCAGGAGAAAGACGATGAATGAAACCTTGACTGGTAATGGCATCCCCATTGTTGCCCGGGAATTGGTTCGGGAGTTTGGGAAGGTCGTTGCAGTGGATCACCTCTCTTTCGAAGTCCGTCCAGGTGAAATCTATGGGCTGCTTGGACCGAATGGTGCTGGAAAAACTACGACTGTGAAAATGGTCAGTGGCCTGCTTCCACCAACTCTTGGAGAAGTCGAAGTGTTTGGTTTTGATCCCATGAATCAACCAATCGAAGTGAAAAACCGAATTGGCTTGGTTCCCGAAGACCACATTCTCTATGAATCCCTAACCCCTCGAGAATTTTTTAATTTCATCGCATCCATTCGTCAACTCGACCAAGGGTGGCTGAAGAAACGGGTCACATCATTGATTGACGCTTTCGAGTTTCGAGAGTATTATGATAAGCCTATTGCGGCGTTAAGCCATGGAAACAGGCAAAAAGCCAGTATCCTTGCCGCCATCCTCCACGATCCCCCTCTCTTAGTACTAGATGAGCCATTCAGTGGGTTAGATGCTCGCACGGTTCGGGTGTTTAAGGACATCTTAAGTATTCACTTAGAAAATGGGGGTGGGGTGCTGTTTAGTAGTCACATTCTCGAGGTGGCTGAAAGTCTTTGTGACCGGATTGGAATCATTGATGACGGTAGAATGGTGGCAGAAGGAACGGTTGATGAATTACGGGAGATGGTCAAAGCTCATGGGTCGTTAGAAGAAATCTTTCTCCGCGCCGTTCAGCAGGATGCTGAAGTTGCAGAAACTGTTCAAGCACTCCGAAAAGCCTTAGCAAAGAATAATGATCAGTGATGTTCTGGGTGGGTTAGAAACCTTGTCAACACTCATGGAGACACAACAGAACATTGGTTGGCGGGAAGCCTGGAGAATTGCAGGAAAGATTGCGTTCGAGGTGCAGTTCCGATCTGCAATGTCCATGAGCTCCGGGGCAATGACTCAGACGGTCGAAAAGCAAATCGATAAAGCTCGAAGTAATGCCCGCTTTAGCAAGTTGACTGTCAGCATTTTCATTACTATGCTAGCTGCAGTGTTTGGCTTTGTGGTGTGGGGTACCCTTAGTGGCCTCTATGGAACACCTGAAGAATTCCGATGGATTACCATTGCATTCACGGTGTCCATCTTCTGCTCATTGGGTTTCGCGTTCCTTGTTTTTTGGGGAATTATGGTTTCTACTTCGTTTATTTCATCCAATGCCGCTAGCATCGGTCATTATCTTCCGGTCTCTCGAGTGGATACAGGAAAATTGGCTCTCCTGTCGTATGTGCGTTTATTTGATGCCCAGATGATATCTATCGTCGTTGGATTTCCCCTAGCCTATGCTATTGCCCTTTATTTTGTGTCTGGACTCGCTATTCCCGCATTTCTTGGCTACCTCGCTTGTCTTGTCGGCTTTCTCGTCAGCGTCGGGCTAGCAATCACCACTATGCTCTTACTTGCTCTCTACTTTTATACTCGTATCCAATCAACCGGTGGATCCCGACTCGGATCAATAGTACGATTATTATTCATCGTACTTTGGGTAGTAGCTATCATGGGATTTTCCTTAGCCTTCCAGCTACTGAACATCATCATCCCCCTCCTTGAAGGTCTGGCGATCCAACTAACCCCCTTTTGGTATCTCCTCTATTTTGCATATCCTTTCTCCATGGGCACGTTCGTCGTGTTAGCTACCGGAATTCCCGGTACCCCCGCCTTTTGGCTAGATTTCGTAGTTGTCGGATTTTATGTGGCCTTAGCGCTCATTGGGCTTCGTTGGTCGCGCAATTTCCTGCAACATATTGGCACAGGTGCTGTTACAGTTTCTACTTCGAATGTTGTTCATCCTGTCACTGTTAAATTAAGTCGTGTCGGAGTTGCTCTGTTGCGGAAGGACTTGCGAATCGCCACGAGAACTCCTGGGCAGGCAATAATGTTCTTTCTTCCCTTCATAACCATGCTTCCGATTTTCCTCCAGTTTATCTGGGAAATTGGGGTAGTACACGTCTCCGATCTTCTCATTTTCATCGTTATTCCAACAGTCATGTTGGGGTTTTTCTCCATCTTCTTTCTCAGTGTAGAAGCTCGCGGAATGGCTTACACGATGACCTTACCATTGCCAACTGAAAGAATTCTTCGAGCAAAAGCACAACTGTTAACTTTAACAGCGATTGCCATTCCAGTTTTTGTGATAGCCATCTCATTCTTTAAGCCATTCACGAATCCGGTTTCCTTTCTCATTGCCGCATCGATGGTGCCTACTGTTTATGTTTCCGCCTATATCACCCTGGTCTTATTTACACGGGTCGTTGGAGGAGGGCGCCTTATTGGTTTTGAATTAGGTCAACATATAACCCAAATGATGCTTGTCGGAGTGTTGAGCGCATTGATTGCTTTCATTCCAATCGGAATATTTGCTGCTTGCTGGTTTACAATTTTCTTGTCGGGCTATCCAGTACAAATTGCTCATTTCGTCGCGCTTGCCGGCTTATGGTTGGGCATTATCGTGAACTATCTGCTCGGAAAAATACTCGCGCGATTTCTGATAATTGGCTAGGGGCACTCGCTTTTTACATTGGAACTAATCTCTAGCGGACTTACGGTTTCATGAGTTTTTCTAATAAAACGTACAGGCGGTCCATGGTTTTGTAAAGCGTTTTCAATCCCCGTTTATCTGCTTCAGCACCTTTCGCACGCTTGTCTTTGGACCAGATTGTTGCCCCAAGGTTTGCGCCAAATGCTCCACCACCTGTCGATAAGATATGATTGATGATATAGAAATCATGAATGGTGCGCAGCGTTGGTTCTTGACCTCCACTCCGGTCGCCACCGACTGCAATTCCTGTCCCGATTTTTCCTTCAAAGATGTCGGGTTGTCGTACAACCATTGCTCGCGTGCGATCTAAGAGGGTTTTGAGTTGACCGCTGATATTGCCTTGATAGACTGGGCTGCCAAGAACATAGGCTTGTGCCCATTCCATGAGTTCATAGACTTCAACCATGTCATCTTTAAAGACACACCCTTCTTTCTTTCGAATGCAGTAATCACAATGAATACAAAAATTCAGTTTCTTCCCAGCCACTGAGAAATACTTCGTTTCTACCGCGAATTTGTTCTTCAAATACTTGAGGGCTTCTTGGACGATATAATCGGTGGCCGCTTTTCGCGGACTTCCAGATATCCCAAGAACTCGATACGGGAGATTACTCATTAAGGTGCACCATTACCACCATTGGCTTAGCGTTTTATCTACCTTCTCAATTATCAACACGCAATCGTAAAGCACTTCATACGTAATCTATCTGATTCTTATTAAGCTATTAATCGACGTAGTGTACGGAAACTTTCAATCCCTAGATGCAAACTTGAAGGAGGGCTGTAATAGACTAGTGATGTGGTGCTCAGTTGCACTCATCAAGTAAGAATTCAACCGCGCCTTTCTTCCTCGGCACTGTAATCTTATAATAGCACCTTTCCTCACGGAGTGTAGCTACGTCATTCGAAGAGCTCGTCTACCGCCAATAGAAAAGTGTCAAAACTTGATTCCTTGGGAAAAAATGTCAAGCTGCTTAATTTATAAGGTGACTAAGAGAGAATCCTAGTCAATTGCTTCTTTAAAGAAGTAATTAAATTTCAATCTACGAAAGGTGAAAAAATTGGCTGATCGTCCTATTGGGGTAACAATAATCGCTATCCTACAACTCATCGGCGCTATTGCGTTTCTTGCGCTTGGTGCTCTCTCTGTGATGAATGGCATGGCAATTCCGCTATTGGGAATTATTCTAATGGCTTTTGGTGCTTTCATGGTTATCTGGGGTATCATTGGGCTCATCCTATTCTGGGGACTCTTTGCAATGAAGGGCTGGGCCTGGCTAATCACATTGCTTTTCAATATAATTGGTTTAGTCACCGGTATCTTTGGATTCTACAATTCTGCTTTTACTGACTTTACACAGTTGGTCAATGTCATCATCCCACTCATAATCGTAATTTATCTCTTCTTCGTTAGAGATGCCTTCAAGTAGTCTACCCCACATTATATACGCTATTTTTATCGGTGCCCTCTTTTGGGGCACCGTCCACTATTTTTCCTATCATCAAAGCAATACTATTAGAAACATCAGGGATCCTCGTCTCCTTTTGAACTGTGAATCAGTCTTGTGAAGCGTGGTAAATCAAAAAATCTAAACCTTATTGCAATAGAATAATTGGAAAGATTTTCGTTGGCTATTCCCTCAATAAGCCCCGAATTTCCTAATCCAAAAAATTATGCTACCGGGGTTCACATGCGTTTGAACCTGAATAGCTGATAGTTATTCGCCAATAGAAATGCTGTTGAAAACGATTTATACAATAGTTCTCGAAAAAGAGATAACCCAAATAACCTGATACCATCTAAATATTATGGATACGAGCTGGTCTGTGATGTCTGTGAAATTTGCCTGGGCGATAACTGGGGCGGGGGATTACATAGCTGAATCAGTAGCTGTGATGAAAGAGATCGTGAATGAACATGATGTTGAAGTTTTAGTCTTTCTGTCCAAAGCAGGCAAGCAAGTCATCAAATGGTACAAATTAATGAAAGAATTGGAAGCGATTTCATCCCAAATACGTACAGAGCTTGACGCCAATACTCCATTCATTGCTGGTACCCTACAAAAAAGGACTCACCGCTTTCTTGTCGTCATGCCAGCCACTGCAAATACAGTAGCAAAAATCGCTTATGGCATCGCTGATACCCTTGTGACTAACGCCGTAGCGCAAGCCATGAAAACTTCTGTTCCTATTTACATCTATCCCGTCGATCAAAAACCGGGAACTGTGACTACCGTGTTACCAAGTGGGGCAAAATTAGAGCTTATCACACGGGAAGTGGATCTAGAGAATGTAGAAAAACTTCGTGCGATGAAAGGAATGACCGTGCTGGGGCATCCATCTGAGATCAAAGAACACCTTAGCCACTATCTAAAATGAAAGAGTAGACGTCTAATCCAGTATCCCCGCTTCCTTTAGGAGCAGTTGGGTATCTTCATGTATCTCATTCACAATTGCTACTACTTCTTCTTTTGTAAACCAATCTCCTTCCCCTACATCAGACGCTGGTTTGAACTGACCATCTTGAACTTTCGCAATAACGTCTAAATATAGAATGTGCTCTTTGATTGTTCCGTCTGCTTCTCGTATCATGCGTTCCATGGGTCGAACCCAACGCAGAATTTCAATCTCCAATCCCGTTTCTTCAGATATTTCACGTCGCACACCCACTTCGAGGGACTCACCGAATTCAAGACGACCTCCGGGACAAATGTATCTTTCTCGCCAGAATCCACCTTTTTCCGGAACGTGCTTTACAAGTAGAACTCGCTGGTCATCATTAAAAATCACAGCACCCACACAAGGTACGATTTGTTTCGTCATTATATCACACTCATAATATGACAGATGCAAGTCTTTGTGAAGAGAAACGCTTAAATTCATTTAGGAGCAGAACGCCCATTAACACCTTTATACTTCATGGCTGTAAAATAATTGTGGGGTCATCTACTATGAGCAAAATCAAAATAGCCATTGCAGGCGTTGGAAATTGTGCTAGTAGCCTTGTACAAGCCCTCCAGCATTATGGGCATCCCGATACGGCTGAAGAAAGTGCAGGGCTAGCCCATCCCATGTTGGGCAATTATACTGTGAGTGATATTGAAATCGTATCTGCTTTTGATGTGGACCAACGCAAAGTCGGAAAAGATCTAAGTAAAGCCATATTCGCCTCTCCAAACAATGCTCCAACATTCGCCAAGGTCCCTGCCATGAAGATTCCTGTTCAACGCGGACCAACCCTTGATGGCATTACGTCTGAGCTTCGTGAACTTGTGAAAGAGAGTGAAGCGAAACCTGTTGATATTACGACGGCTCTGAAGGAAAGCAAAGTGGATATCCTTTTAGGCCTTTTACCCAGTGGGGCGAGCAAGGCCACCTATCATTACGCTACCGCCGCTTTAAACGCTGGGTGTGCCTACATCAATACCTCCCCTGTGTTATTAGCTAGCGACCGTGAATGGGCCAATCGATTCCTGAAAGCGAAAATGCCGGTTGTTGGGGATGACCTAATGAGCCAGTTAGGCGCGACAGCATTGCATCGAGCTCTACTAGATTTTTTAGTTAAACGCGGAGTACGAATCCAAGAGAGCTATCAGCTAGATGTGGGCGGTGGCACTGAATCCTTAGAATCGCTTCACCGCGCCCGTGATCAAAAGCGATCCTTGAAAACAAATATCGTGTCCACGGAGGTTCCCTATGCCGTCCCAGTCACCGCAGGATCAACAGATTATGTATATTTCTTAGGTAACCGCCGGGAAAGTTACTTCTATTTACGAGGAAAATATATTGGAGACGCAGACTTCAAAATTGATCTCCGCCTAGTTAGTCAAGACGCACCGAATAGTACTTCCATTCTCTTGGATGTAATCCGTGGCGTCCAGATTGGGCTCGATCGCGGATTTACGGGTCCTATTGATGCAGTGTGCTCATATGGCTTTAAAGCTCCTCCTCGCCCCTATCCTCTCTCGGTCAGTGAAACCATTTTTGAACATTTCATTCGCAGCACACGACCGGTCTAAATTTGCCCTTCTAGTGCTCTTTTATATGCAATGGCTTGCAACGCATAAGCTACTATTTCATGAATTGTTGGAGTGTGTAACAGTTGCGAATTGGAATCGCCATAAGTCGAGACCGCCCAAATTGGCCGGTTCGTCGATTGATACGTGCTTTAGACGCCAAGTCCTGTGAGAACTTTATCTTTTGTCTCAAAGACCTTTCAGTGCATATGAACTCAAAGGAAATGCAATTTCTCCTGCCACGCCGTCGGTCACTTGATGCAAATGGGATTATACTTCGGAGTATCGGCGGGGGCTCCACAGATCAAATTACAAGTCGGATATCCCTGCTTGAAGCTCTCGAATTCACAGGGACTCGAATTTTCAATCGAGCGTATAGTCATCGGCGAGCCAAAGATAAATTCGCCACTTTGGTTTGGTTAGCACATAATGGAATCCCAATTCCAAGCACCACAGTGACTGAAAGGCTTACTGTCGCAGTTGCCTCTACAAAGCGGTATAGAGATATCGTTTCAAAACCTCTCCGTGGCTCACAAGGTCAAGGAATATTCCGGTTACAGGATCCGGATTTGGCTTTTCGAATTTTTAAAATTATGCAAACCGCGAATCAGACGATGTTGATTCAGGAATTCATCAAAACCCCGGGTCGGGATATCCGGGTGTTTGTAGTTGGAGCGAATGTTATTGGGGCTATGTATCGATATGCAAAACCTGGTGATTGGAAGACCAATGTCTCTCGCGGTGGTAAACCGAAAAAATGTCCCGTTTCTAATGAATTAGAGGAGCTTGCCCTGACTGCGGCTCATGCATTAAAGATGGACTTTGCAGGGATTGATATCTTGGAGTCAAATGGTCAATTGGTGGTGAGCGAGGTAAATGCCGCCCCGAATTGGAGTGGGCTTCAAAAGGCAACGGGTGTGGATGCCGCCGAGGCAATTGTTTCTCATATTCTACAGGAACTAAAGCGCTAGTAAAAAAAGAAAGGAGGGATGCAGTGATTAATTTCACAATACATCCCGGGAATCTTAGAGCAGTTTAGCCTTAACATGGCCAGATTGGGCCATCAGTTCGTGGGTCCATAATGTTCCGCGCCTTCTTTGATTCGATGTAAGGGGGATCGTGTCCACTCACGCGCGAATTTTGTTTAGTTTAAAAGCGTTTCGTGAAATCCTTAGATTAACAAGAAGGATATTGAATCGATGAGCTGCCTCTAAAGAACCGTTAAAGCCCGATTTCACAATCTCAGTATCAAAAACACTGGGCTTTATACAGATTAGGGAAAAATATCCAATGCTGTTTTTTGTCTGATAAAAAAATTATCGGGAAATCTCGTGATTAGTACTGTAAATATCTCGAATGAATTCGATTCTCAACCGTAAATGCAGGTATACGGTCTTCTTGCATTTTTAAGCACCCTCACAGAGCGCAATTTGACCTTGTATTTCTCATTCGCTCCCCATATCGCTTAAGAATCGTTGAATTCACAGCTTTGGTTTGATGGAACGTAACCGTGTGGTCATTGATTGAACCTGACTCGGACATTAGGTCCACTAGCGGCTTTGAAGTGAGCGTAGTGGATCAATGCCTTCCATCTACTCTAAGTCCCAGGTTTCGTTTCACCAGTAAAAAGAATAGGGAGCGAGAATATGATTTGGAAACTACTTTCCAAGCTGCTATATCAAACCAAAGTGAAACCATTTATCAAAACTCTTCAAAACCCCGCAGCAGCTCAAATGGAACGGCTTGAACAGCTAATAAAAAGTTCTGAAAAAACGGTATATGGAAGACGTCATAATTTTTCGAAGATACGAAATTATGATGATTTTGTAAAGAACGTTCCGATCAATCAATATGCTACCCTTCAACCCTATATTCACGAGGAACTGAAGGGCACTGAGAATGTCTTATACCCCGAACCCGTATTTGCGGTGATGGCCACAAGCGGAACCACGGGTGAACCCAAATTAATTCCCTACACGGCAAGGACGTGGAAGTCTGCAAATCGGTTCCAGTTACTTTATTTTGCTTCAGCAGATTCAATCCGACCCTTTCTCCAAGGAAAATTACTAGCCATAATGGCTCCATCCATCTACAAGCGTATGGAAAACTGGGATATTGGGTACCTTACCGGATATGGCATGAAACACGCAAATCGATTCTTGAGAAGTAAAATCGTTCCGAAGACCGATGTGTTTGACATCCTTAATTGGGAAGAAAAATTCCGAGAAACAATTCGTCAAGCCATTGAAAAACGCAATATCACAGCCTGTATCGGGCTTACATCCTTTGTTATGGCCTTACTTCGACGTACGAAATACGAATCTCTCGATTGGCTGGTTCATGATCCAAGTATCTCACCGAAAACAAAACAACGACTCAAAGCTGCTATCACTGATGATAATGCAATCGATTTGCAAACCCTTTGGCCCAATATGTCTGTGGTCTTTTCTTCTGGGGTGGTAAAAGAACTGTATACCCCCGTGATCAAGGATTTAGTTGGTGAAGTTCATGTCCACGAAGCCTATGCAGGAACTGAGGGAACCTATGGGTTTCAGCTGTTAGAAGACCAGCGAGGGGTTGTACCGGTTGTTGATGACATAGTATTCGAATTTGTCCAATCACGGGATGGAATGCTTCCTTCGGATACGCAAGCGATTCCCCTTTCTGATGTAAAACTCAATACTCCGTATCGAATCGTGGTTACGACTCCAAGTGGATTATGGCGATATGATGTCCATGATATAGTGATATTCACCTCCCTCGACCCCATTTCTCTCCAATGTCTTGGGAAAAGTCAAAATACCATCAACATTAGTGGTGAAAAAGTCTCTGAAGGAGATATTAGTGCAGCTCTGACATTAGCTAGTGAAGACCAAGGGCTACTTGTCCGCGAATTCGTGGTTGCTCCTGAGGTTACGGATAAAGGTGGAACCTATCACATCTTTGCCGAGTTCGGGCAGTCCCCTTCGAATCTTGAGTTATTCATGAAACGTTTTGACATCCACCTTCAACATGTAAACGAACTCTATTATCACGTTCGCGCTGCACGAACCGTCCTCCCAGCTATAATTCATCCTGTGACTTTGGGGACCTTCGATTTACTTGAACGTCAACGTCTCCGTGAACAGAACAAAGCGATTGGACAGACAAAAATGCCGCGAATTACCAGCCTGGATCACGCGCTAGAAAATTTACTGCCCGTAAACTTATCAATCGAAGGCTAAATACACGGGAGGAGAGTCGTCTTGGCACATGACTCCCGTTGCTCCCTATTTTCTGATTCAGAAGGGAGTTATTGCTTTTCTGTTAGTCGACCAGTTTTAGCATAGCCTGGTTTGATAAGCAATCCAACAGCGAGGATGCTGAGACCAATAAGATCGAGGATTTCAGAAACCCACGTTAGATTTATGGTGCTCAAGGGGACTTTCAGTGCTTGTCCAAACATGGCAATGATTACACCAATTGCCATGACCAATCCATGAACATCAGGTAGCCGTTTCCAATACCAGGCTAGTATGAAGGTTATAATAAACACGATGAATAACGCAAATAAGAACGGCATCACCCATAAGCGGACGAGGTTTATTTCTGGGGCCAGCCAAGTCACAGATAAGAGCACTACCACGTAAACAATGACGATAAGGTATCCTAATCGGGGGCGTTCGTTAAACCAGATTAATAGGGTCGCGATTAACCAGAAAATGAGTGTAAAGGTAACAATTGTGGTTCGAATCTTGAAGATGACGAGTTCAGGGGGAAGAATCGCCAAATCCATCAAGACATCGAGACTTTCTCCAACTGCCGCAAAAAGCATGGCAATACCGAAAAGGAAAGGCATGTCTGTATAGAATCGATTCTTACCTCGGAACCATTTTGCCAGGAGTATCAATCCGATTAGGGTCATAACAAAGACTTTGAAGATTTCAATAATCGGAAGCAGGGGTTCACTCATTGAGGATCACCAGGGCGAGTGGCGTATCAGTAATTAGTTTTTGCTTTTAAGCATTTAAACTACAATTTTCCCCCTGATGTCAGGGCTGGCTGTTGTACTCGTTTATTTTGCTGTTACAGCCGATTCTAGTATGTTCAAATACCTCCTGTTGGTATTTCACCAAACTTAGCTATCTTCTTGGAAGATTCCTGCTTTTTCGAGTAAGTCAATAATAAACTGGTTGGTCTCGGTTGGCACTCGAAGAAGGGATCGATGAAGGCTTGTACAATATTGATGCAGTTCGTCGAACTGATTTAGGAAGGTATGCTTTGGCGGAAGATTTCCGACGAGTAAGTCAAGTTCTCGTATTCGACTTCGAGTATAGTCTATCAAATTTTGGAGACCGGTCCAGGATAGATGATTAGTGTGTCCTAAGGTGATAATTGCCCGTGCCATATCAATCAATAGGAAAGAAAGGGACCAAGGCGACTCTGCTATTTCAGGATAGGCTGATAAGGCTAATTCATATAGAAGGGTCGTATGCTGGTACATTACACCGGTGGCGTATCCATGGTCAATCAATAGTTGATCGGCAATATACGTGCGGAGGCGAAAAATGGCTTCCAGCGTCAAAGAGAAAATCGTAGGGTCTGCATCATCCACGTCATGAGGGATTTGAGGATTGAGTGCATACATTGGGGAGAGGTGAATTGGGTGACATTCTAGATACTGTGGCAACACCATTTCAGGAGTATTGGCTGGCATATAATACGGGTAGTCTTCGACCGTGTGAACGTAATGTTGGGCAAATCCTACAGGGATAAGATAATCGATATCATGACGACTGGGGGGTCGTAAGGGATCGGCGACTAAGACGCAGGTATCACGATTAGACCATAATGGCATCCATGCCATGTGTGGCCATAAGGGGTCTTCCTCATCATCGAATGGCATTAAAATAATTCGGGCTCGCATATCACTGCAGAATGCATCCTGAACTTTTTTAATGGCAGACCGATATTGCAGCGTTACCTCCCGGTAACCTGTAGTCATCAGCATTTGGTCCAGAGCCTCATCCCGAAGGCCATAACCTTCACTGAGCCCTTCCAGAGGTAAAAGGGTACTTGGTTCCATCGTAATCAATGACGGGCAGAATTTGGTTTTTTTAAATAGCTTACGGAGGCTGAATGAGAACTAAAATACTGGATTGTCTCATTCCCACTCTTTTAGAATGAGAGATGTTTCCATATCAATGACGCCTTTCAGTTCTTCGATTTTTTGCAGTGTTTTTACGCGTGTGCTACTCAAGGTTCGAATTTCGATACGTATTAGATAATCCCATTGCCCTGAAATCGCTGAAACCTGGCGAACACCATGGATTCGTCGGAGCTCGCTCATAATGTCTCCGGTTCCATGTCTTAGTTTTACGAATACATATCCGCGTAAGGTTGCAGTTGACAAAGCCATGATTCCTGCACTGACAAATATTGTGCCAGTTATTTTTAGCATCCAGGATAAGAAATCAGTGGCCGGGGGATTAAAGATGCTGGGAAACAGAAAGGCACCCAACAAGGTTAAAGGAATTCCGAGGATGATCGCCACGGACCCAATGCTTTGGACAACTGACATTTTTCCCCGTCCTAAAGCCTGCAAATACGCGACCAATGAGAAGAAGGTGAGACTAACGGGTAAAAGAAGCCAACTCCAGACCAATGGGAGGAGGAGGATGAGTGATGCGATTACATCCGGAGTGATGAATGGAATCATGAAAAGAGTCATGATGAGGTTGAGAAAAAGAAGGATCCACAACCGAAGATTCAGGGAATCTGTGGTTGTTTTATGGCGAATCTCTGTACGTTTTGCCCGGCTTTGAAAGAAGATACTAAATGCAATTCCACCTGCCCATACGGTGATTACAAAGAGTAGTAGAGTTGGGCTAAAGACACCCACTGGCGTTATTCCAATTAAGATGACACCGAAAGTTATCGCGAGGATTGATAGGATTTCAATAGAGCTGGGCCAATCGCGAATAAGGATGAGGTCTCCAATCATTAAGTAGATCAGTGAAAGTCGAGAGAATGGGATGACAGCTGAGACGTCGCTACTTTGACCTGCAACGTAGTAATAAGCAAAGGTAGAGACCCCTGCAAAGACACCTGCTAGAATAATGTCTCTTACGATTTTCCGGGAGGGCAAGGTTACATGAGAGAAGGATGAATCGATTTGTGTTCCTAGGCTTCGACGACGAGCTCTGTTTGTGGGGATGCTAAGAAGAAGGAGCAAGACGACGGTGAAAAGCAGGGCCAACCATTGTTCAGCAAGTGCGAAAGCCACTGAAGAATAAAGGTCTGAAAGGAAGGGAAAGAAGAATAAACGATAGATGAAGACATCAAAAAATACAGAGAATGCATACAATACTCCGGAGATGAGGGAAAGGAAGTAAAAGATCGTCTTTGCTTGTCGAGCTCCCAAGCGTCGCTCCATTGCTGCTCGCACTAATATCCTCTCCACGTCATCCGTCAGGTTTCGTTTCTAGAATTCTTTTTCAACAACAGCCGTTGTCATGGTTTCTAAACCTTGAATTTTCCCGATATGATTCACGGTGAGATCATAGAGTGCTTCTAAATTCTGTAAATCGAATCGGGCGATGATATCAAATTCTCCTGTTGTTACAGAAATACTGGTTGCTTCTTGAAGCTCCCGAAGCGCTTCAAGGACGTTTTGGATATGCCCCATGAATACTTTTATCATGATGAACACGGATACAGCCACAGTTTTCTACCTCTGACTTTGTGTTTGTTGCCTTCACCTAACTAACTGCGATTAAAGGTTTTCTTCTTGAATGCGAACTCAAAGTTCCCTAAAGGAATAAAAACACATGATTTCTCTTAACCTAGTATTATCTACGTAATCCCCGAAGAATTCCTCCTAATAACACACAAGGTACTGTTTCGGTTGTTACCGTTATTTGACCGTCTGGGGTTTACCCTTGGAGTTTATCTATTGAATCTATGAACTTCTGGTCAAATAATGGCATCTATCTCCTCGTTAGACGCTCAGAAGACGCTCTGTAAGTGTCTCCATTTCCAAACAGGCTGAAATGAAATCATCAAGGGCATGACGTTCACTCCCTACGCAATGTTGCACTCTGATTCGTGCTGAATGAATTGCTAAAAGCAGCGATTCTCGGAGCGCCATTTCAACCGGCATACCTGCAGAAATATGTTGAGGGATTTGCTCGATCATTACCTTTGTTAAGTGTAATGCAGGCCCTCTCGCTTGGAGGGCAACATGTCGAATAACAGAATTAATTAGCCAATGATTTTTCGTCATACCATTTGTGCTCCTGTTTCTCATCTTTATAGAAGAAACTACATAAACATCACAAAGGGTGTTTCTGTTTTTTCTTGGGCAAATTGAATAAATGGAGTGTTCAGCATTTTGACAGACGTTCTGAACCTCTTTGCTACATGAACTAAATCATAGGACCTAACATTCACTTTGAGTAACGAAAACGGTTGTTTCCCGGTGGCTCTTCCTTTGAACTAGATTTTCTATTTCCAAAGTGGGGTTCTGCTAGAGTGTTCAGTCCTAACTCTATTTCACTGAACAGCCTTACATCACAGTTCTTCTGTGTCAGATTTTCTTTAATGCTACACTAATACCGAAACTACCATCAATCACTAGCTTCTGACCTGTTACATTTTCCAAGCGATCCCCTTCGCTTCTAATACATTGTCCAATCTTTACACCAACTGTTTGCGCCGTTGGAGCCAGGAATAGGAATCCTTAAAAATTCTTCAAATGCCGCCCGCACTCGTCATGACTCAAAATGCAGCAGATGCGCCTAGTGAAGAATCGATAAGTGATATCCAAGGAATTCTCCACCAGCACAACTTTGTGTCCTTGCCGACAAGAGCAGATGGCACCCAACTAGCGATTCGCAATTATGATAAACAAGGGCTGGTTCGCTGTGATCTCCTTGTTTTTAGGGAAATCAATGAGGCGAGTAAAGCGCTCCGTAAAGAGGCTACTCAGCTCATTCAAGCCCTCTCAGAACTACAAAGTGACCTTCCTGATAATCCCCAATATCTCAATTCCACCTTTCAAAGTCATGCTATCCGACTCTGCGGTAAAAAGGCGCAGGTTCTCACTGATCAAGTTGGACAACCTCTCTATTGTCAAATTATTCCCTTACTTCTCTATCCGCCCGGGGTTTACCTTCCTTCAATCCGTGAACGCGCAACCGCCTATCCTGCTCAAGTTCTTCCTCTGAATCAAATGAATGCATATTTGAATCAGAATTTGTCCCCTCAACGGTGTCAAATAAAAACACCACATAAAAGAATTCAATACCTTCGAAAATCGTTTCGAATGCTTGGCCTCTCTTTTCTCTTCCTACCGCTTCTAATCGGACTCACAGGAATCTTTTTAGCCCTGACACTATTGCTACCCGCTCTATTCGCGATTCTTCTATGTATCCTCGGATTCGTCCTCCTCTTTCGAAAAGCCCTTAGCTCTTTCAACAAGTTCCGGCTTCACACGGTAATTCCCATTCTCACGACCAAACCAGTCTCTGCGCATCTTAGAGCATCAAAAATCCAAATCGGGAATCCCCCCCAAGAGAGGTGAATCAATGCAGCTAACCTCCGATCTATTTGTATTAGGGTTGCTTGTTGAAGCGATAATTTACATCCCTCTTTTTCTCATCGCTAGTCTGTTCATAATGAAACTCATTAACTTGCTTAGCAGACGAGTAGGAACGATTATCCGATACTTGGCTTTTCCAGGTGTTGTCTTACATGAAGTCTGTCATGATCTCTTTTGTCGAGTCACTGGCATTCCTATCATCGAACATCGTATCTTCTTAGGTAAGCATGAAGGGGTGGCTGGGGGTGTAATCATGGATGCGACAAAAATACGAACATTTACAAGCAGTTTCTTAGTGGCATTTGCTCCCTTCTTCATCCTTGCCTTCGCTTTGTATCTCCTTGTCGCTTTTTGGCAGCTTCTCCCGATGCATCACGGGCTAGCCTTATACTTGGCATTCTGTTTTTTCATTGGGTTATCTCCCAGCCGAGCGGATGTGCAACTCATTGTCTCTGTAGCACAAGAACGCCCTGGCCAGACCCTCCTCGAAATTGGGCTGCTAACCATTCCCGTTATTGCAGCTATTGGTTACCTGAGGTTTTGTTCGGCAGCTAGTCTTCCGTTTTCATTCGGCGTTTTTATAGGTCTTATCTTGGTTGGGGCAATTTTCGCCTTGCTTCTCTGGCAGCTCCTTAGTCCTCATCGAAAGGTTCGTGTCATCAAGGAGCAAGAACCAAGGCGAAAAATCCGGGACGCGTCAGATCTGCTCACTGTAGAAGCTACCTATTATCTCACCGATCTTGGATTAGGGCGCAAAGACGGTTTTGGCCACCTTACTGACAATTCAACCACAAATCAAGGGGCAGAAGAGTGAATCCAATCATTGGAAGAAAACAGAAGAGATTCCTGTCATGCCTATTCTTCCTCATCCTTCTTTGCTTGATAACGCATCTCTCCTTTGGTGGATTCCTATCCGCTCAACCGACCTCACGACAACCAGGGCTAAGTCAAATGCGACGCTATTTTCTCAGCGTGACCACTCGATACAATAACCTCACCAACTCCTATTTTGGAACACAAGAACTAATTCTGAATACCTCCAGTTTCCGAACCTATAACGGATACATTACATGGAATCTAAGCTGGGATAATGGAAACACATGGGCCCACGATTCAGCATGGATTACTTACGCTCGGAATCGCAGTTACCAGTTTGCAGGGCATTCTCTTTACACCGGCTGGTGGATTCCCCCTGCCCTCCAAATTGGAGCCCAAATCCGTATCGATGGTGACACTCCAGCTACCAATACCCTCCTGCGCACTGCCCCCTTTATCGTGACCGACCTTGTCTCGATTCCTCTCAACGACGCATATTATCTTTGTTGGCAACTTTCCTACAGCTCGGATTCACCTCAATCTGAAACCTACTATTATGAATACCACACCGGTGTCCTTGTTCATGCACGCTCTCAATTATGGTCAGCTAACCTTCCTATTCACGAAGTTGAAATTTCACTTCTATCCTCTTGGCCAGATCTTCCAACAATCTCCGTTCTATTTCATTATTGGTTCAATTATCACACCTTGGTTTTGGCTCTAATCGGCGCCAGCCTAACAACGGTCTTTGTCTATTATCTACTCCAACACTTCGTTCCGCCTCCCTGTAAGGTTGACAAGATGATGGAAATCCGGCAAAATGCTTAAAAAGAAACCAAAAACCCCGCTCCGCCATCCATCTCATGGGACGCAACACGAATGCCAGAAAACCTGAAACACGTCAGCGCATTCATCACCTACTGCCTTTTCCTTGCACCCATACTGGCTGGTTTGCTCATAACACCTACACAACTCCCAATCGTAGCTACTCTGGATACAGCTTCTCCTAGTTCGCCTACTATCCCAATCGAATTTCCTGCTTTGGACTCTCAGTCATCGAACGATATCAAAAAATACCATAACTCAATAATCAGCGAGGGTCCTGCTCCTAAAGAGTTCCTCCCTGTATTCTCTTTAGGTAATCTGCTCTTACTGTTCGGTAACTTTGTCAATGAATCCAGCCAAGAACCCGTTGAAGCCTGGGAAACGCTTTTTCACAATCTTGGATTTGACACTACCACACAGCATCTTGATAATTTCTCTCAATCTCCTGACTTTGATTTAATCGTAGTCACCCCCAGCGTGGGAACCAGCAACAACTCGTTTGGTGTAACCTTAACGCAAGCTCAACTGCTCGGGAATTGTACACAACCCATTCTTCTACTCGGTTATGGCCACGAAGTTTTAGATCAACTCCACGGATTTAACCCCTTCACAGATTTCATTCCAAGCGTTGAAAGGTACCTTTGGTCACCCGATAAAACGCTGCAGATATTTACCCTTCCTCATCTTATCCCAATCATCAGCGGGCGATTTGGCATCTACTCAGAGCACATTAGCTATGATGCCTATCGCCAATCAGCTCTCCCTTCCAAAACCGCAATCTTAGGTACCAACTATGCCGGATCAGGGTCTCAACTACTCTGGTTTCGCGACTACCCCTACAATTCACATATCTACTATTGGGGAATAAACCGAGCCGAAAACCTAAACTCGGATGGCTGGCAATTCTGCGAAAATCTCCTTCATTGGCTAATCCGACCACCGATTCAACAACGGTTAGGCGCAACACTCGCCAAATGGCAATTAGTCTCAAATGACGATTATTGGGCTGTCCAAGGTGCAGGCGGGTTTGGCTATCCACTCGAACCCTCCCTTCGATTCTCTTACTATGTGATCAAAATCGTTGAAACCCATGGATTACCAGTCAACCTCTCCAGTTGGAAATCATGGCTCGGTCAAACATACAATTCAGATTTGGGCTGTTTCGAAGATTTAGCTAGTCCACAACTACACGACCGTTGCATTACCACGGGAATGGCTGTTCTCATGGCAGAAGCCTTGGGAATTCTGACTTGGTTCAATCAAACCCGAATCCGTGATTATCTGCTCGCTTGCCAAGATACTACTTCGGGTGGTTTTTTCACTGAATTAGGAAGTATACACACAAGCGTAATGGCAACACACTTTGCCATTGAAAGCCTAGCGGTTCTAAATCAACTTCCTTCAATCAACACCTCCGCAGTTGTTGATTTTATAATCAATTGCCAGGAACTTAATCCCTTGAATTCGGAGTTTGGTGGGTTCTACAGTTCCGCTAGCGGAGGGTTAAGTGCCAGTCTCGTATACGCAACCGATGCGTTACTAACCCTTCAAACATTAGATGCTCTGAGTGCTATCAACCAATCGGCTCTCTTAGCATTCATTGCAATGTGCGAGGAACCCGTAGGAAGTGCTATCTTTGACACAAAATATACTATGGATACAGAGGAACGGGTTCTGGGAACTGCATGTGCCATTCAGCTTTTAGATATCCTTGGAGCGCTCAACCATTATGATACAAATTCCAGTCGCGCTTATATTTTAGATCAACAATATCCAAATGGCGGATGGGGACGTGGTGATTCAGCACATGACTACCATAACTCGCCTGACGAAACGGGACAAAGTGTTCGTGCGCTAGCTTTAACCGGAGGGCTAGGTCCAGCAGAAACCAATCTCACCAACTATCTCCTTGATTGTTGCACACCTTGGGGTGGCGCTACTGAACCAGTCATTTTCGGAGATTTTTTGGTAAGTACCGACATTGTGTTGGCTCTGTGGCAAATCGAAGCTAGAGAACAGATGAACCTCTCTGCTTTTCTCTCTTACCTAGAAAGCTGTTGGTCCCCAACTCGTACTTCCTTTGTGGCTCATCAGCTTCCTGACATCGTTGGAACTGATTCCGACTCGCCGTCTCCGGATCGCATCGTTTTAGAAGCTGGAACTTTTGGTCCACTCTACCATTATAGCTACAGTCAATTGATTACCTCCCTGGGCCTTAGTGGTGAACCTTGGACTACTCGTAGCACACAGATTCGTTTAGAAATTGAAGCTTGTCAAACCACTGCGGTAGGCTATGCAGGGATGCTTGGCTTTCATCACCTCTACGTAGGACACGAGACTGATACTACCTTCCGCTTTGATACCACCTGTTGGAATTTAATGGCGCATCAAGCATTGGGAGGACAACCAACTGACCTCGATAATGCCTCCGCGATTCTAACATACTTAGCAAGTTGCTTGCAAAGCAATACGACTCACCAATATTTCCATGATTCAATACATCTGGTTCCGCCTCCTGCACCCTGGCGAGAGGCGGAAGGTTATCTGACCGAAACCTGGTTAGGTCTCCAAGCATATGCCTATCTGGACCCTTCCCTCTCAGCACTCGATGGCGACAAATTAGCAAACTATGCCATTAGTTTTCTCCAAGAAAATGCCTCAGTAATAACCACACATTATGCTACAGAGATTCTCTTCTTTTTACTTGAAACCGGTCTTCAACCAGCAGCTCTCGACACAGTTGACTGGACTGTTATCAAGAGCAACCTTATTGACGCTTTTACCTTTGAAGGACATCTTATCGATCCTTCACTCCCATCAGGAAAGTGGATACCTTTCCTAATCGTTTTGGGACTACAACTCGTTAATCGATTACAACTCCTCCCTCACCTCGATGTTAATCCAATCCTCAGCTTCAACGGAATCACCTATCCCACAGGAATCCTCCTCCTTGGTGAAAATTTCACCATCTCTGCATCGGTGATCGAATCTCGTTGGGGACAATTACCAGGCATTCCCTCCGTCCAAACACACATCTTTGGTTATACATTCCTCAAATCCTGTAATCTCTTATCCTCAGGATATTTTGAACTCCAAGCACCCATCCCCATTTCACCATCTACTTTAGGTCCACAAAATCTCTCTCTCATTGCTTTTTTTCCCGGAACAATTCCTGCTTATACACGATATTTTGATATCTGTACAGGCTGGGGTTCACTCACTCTCACCACTAACATCTCTCCAAGTTCAACCATCCCTCGGAGCATACCACTTAGTGCATCCATCCAACTCGGTCTCTTAGGGTCCACTTCTCCAATTGATTCCCTCGGAAATGGAACTGTTTCGGTTACAGTTACAACAACTTCTCACACCTACTCCGCTTCTCAACAGGGAACGAACCAATATGTTGTATCAATCCCCACTCAGACTCTAGCCCCCACTAATCATATTCTTCGCATCAATGCCAGTATCCCCTATTGTAGCCATCACTCTGAAACTATCCTCATCACCATTGTGGTTTTCGAGACTCACCTGACAATGGAACAAATCTTCCCTGACACACCAGTTCTCTTTGATCCTGCCACTTTAACCATTGGGCTTTGGAATGATAGTGGAATACCTCTTGGTGGTTATCAAATCAGATTCAATATAACACGACCTGGAGATACCAGTCCCTCTCACTCAATAAATACAACCACCGATGAAAACGGTCTAGCCTACTTCTCGTGGCTCCCAGATTTATTAGGGGAATGGCAAGCGATTTTTACATTTGCTGGACAGGACATGTACACTGCAAGCCAGAATAGCTCAATGATTTACATTCACCGACGATCTTTAGGTTGTACAATTACGCTGTTTCCATCTTCAACGCTTTTTGTGGGAAATCTCAGTGCTATTCATATCAAGGTTTTCGACGGTCTTAATTCCTCCCTCCTTCCTGG
Source organism: Promethearchaeota archaeon (assembly GCA_048939245.1). Lineage (GTDB taxonomy): Archaea > Asgardarchaeota > Hermodarchaeia > Hermodarchaeales > Hermodarchaeaceae > Hermodarchaeum. Next base: position 57,738 of record JBHLPR010000002.1, read on the forward strand.
CTTGTTAATAAATTTTTACGAAGACAGTCTCCTTCTCACTTCTAGTATCACTAATGAAACCGGTGAGGCTATTTGCCATTGGTATGCCACGGCTCCAGCAGGTCTTCGAGAACTACGGATTGAAATTACAGGCACAGCAACGCATGAACCATGGACCTCGTCACCGCTAGCATATCTCATTCAAGACACTACAACCATTTCGATATCTAGTAACTCTACAACACTTTGGCTGGGTGAAACCGTTCTTTTGGATATTTACATCAACAGCTCAGCCTCCGGCCCTCCCAACGGAACCGCATCTATCTACTTGGATGGAGCTTGGCAAAAAGATGTGCTGATTATCCAAGGATCTGGAACCACTCTACTTCCCATTTCATATACAGAACTTGCTGGTGAACACTTAGTCGTTGTACTCTTCGGCCATCTGGAAACCCCGGATATTTACCTTGAAAATTCTGCAGCGCTTTTTCTTACGCTTCGTAGTGTCACCGTGCCAACAATCATATTGATAGTCAATCCTCTCGAGATAGATGATCTGCTCTTACAACCCACAATCGAGATTATAGTTCAACTATCATACACCACTATAAACAGCTCTCACGGACTTTCTGCAAATCTTACAGTACAAGTATACACTCAAGATGCTGCCCTCCTCTTCACCCTAGACCTTCTCACTAATTCCAGTGGTTTCAGCCAATCATTTTTTTCCACTCCCCAACCGGGTCTATATTCGATTACAGTTCTATTCGAGGGACGTCGAGGCTTTTCATCCTGTTCTGCAACAACTCCTTTCCTAGTACGCTATCCCTACAACCGTATGAGTGACATTGCTTTTTCTCTCCTTCTTGGATCGCTAGCTGTGATGATTATTGGATTCATTATAGGTATCTTTGCTTATATTCGTCTTCAGAGGCAGCTAAACGGCTTCCTACGCCGGATACAATCAAACCAGAATCCGGTTACCCAATCACAATCAGCTCCTCTGCAATCCCTTGACCCATTAGAATCCGAAACGCCATCAAGTAATGAAGCTGATATGAGAAGTGATTAACATGGTAAGAAAATACAAAGTAATCCAATGTCCTAACTGCTCTGCGTATACCTACATCCCCTTTAGTGCACACCAAAATTCTTGTCCTCGATGCAACTTCCAGCTTGCCTTCCATGAGTTAGATGGCACTCTTGTCTCCACAGTTCAGGAAGCCCAAAAACATGTTCGAGAACAACAATATGCTCTCCATAGTATGATTCCACTGGATACTAGTCTCTGCCCTGCAAAGAAAGTACTTCAAATCTTGCGATCCTTTCCATCCGATAATCCTCAGTGGCTCCCTATTCATGAAATCTTTCAACGTTCCATCGAAGCCGGACTACTACCCAAAGAAGTACAGGAAGCAATTGATATTCTCACAGCAGAAGGCTTTCTCGAAAAACGGGATGACACCATCCGTGCTGTTCCTCTCAACTGACAAGTCTGGTTGAGCTACTTATTTATAACGTTTCATTTTTTACTTCAGACCTAGTCGCAATTCTAAAGGGTTTCACCGTAAGGCATATAAACAAACCAAATTTCGCCAGCTCAACGAAGAACCCATGAGACGCGTCTCAGTCCCCACACTGGTATTCATTAGCTTACTACTAGGTAGTCTCCACTCAGTGAACCTTCTCATTGAAGTATCTCCGTTTGCAGTTCTTGCCATCCCCACTGAAAAGTCACTGAATACAGCCCCATCCCTTCCTTATTCTAGCGCTGTTTCTCCACCTGGATCGTCCCCTCCATCCGTAGCTTATGTGACAAATACCTCAGACCTTGCCTGCTGGCAACGCAGCTTCGCAAACCGTGTGAATGAGACGCGTCTATTGGGTCTTCTCAATTCACTCTCGAGCTTCGATTGCCGTCATCCCTTCAACACCGATGGGAACGCTTCAATAGAATTGGTTACTTCCTATCTCACATCGATGGGTCTTCCTTATACTAGTGACTGGTTTCTAATCCCCAAGGAAATATGGACAGGTTCTGGGTATGTTTATCAGAATTACTGGACACGAAACCTCTATCTCACTCCCTGGGAAGTTAATCCCTCCGCACCAACTCTCATTGTCACCTGTCATCTTGATTCCGCACGCCATGGATTACTCGGAATGTCGACGACGAATGCCCCAGGAGCAAATGACAATGCAGCAGGTATAGCATCAATTCTCGAAGCTCTTCAGATCCTAGCAAGAAGTTCTGAATCCTCCCAGAATTGGAATGTTCTCATCGCATTCCTCGGGGGCGAAGAAGGAAATGGCACACTCTCCTTGTTAGGCTCTCGACAACTCCTCTCTCATGGACTTGAGACATTAGCAATCAATCCTTCCACTTCCTTTGTTCTCAATATTGATGAAATTGCTTATCAAGGAGCCATCAGTCCCTCAACCCTTGCCTTGTATCGGTACCTTGACGATGAAATTGCTCCACTCCAACTGCCCCTTACCATGACTTCAGAAAATTTAAACGTTAAGTTGATTGATACTCAAAGCCCGCGTACGCCCGATTTCGCAGCAATTCAAAGTGATGCTGGTTGGTGTATTTCAGAATGGGCCTATTACACAAATAATATTCCCTCTCTAACGATATCCACAAGTCCCTACCCAGACCCCTATAAACATACCATCTATGATGGAATCTCACGTTGTAGCCTTGTTAACATCGTAAACACAACCAAACTATTCATTGGGCTCATTCTAGCCCTCACAATTGACCTCCCTGCGAACTCCCCCAATAATGCTGCTGCTTGGCTACCAATCCTCTCGCAGGAGGCTAACATCACTACCACTGATTACCTAGATCCCTCTCTATCAACCTATCAAGCTCTTGTATTGGATCCCCTCATTACCATCGATGCCAGTGTCACCGCTCAACTACTCCAGGCTTCGCTTCCTCTGCTCTTACTCGGAAACGCTGGTGCCTATTTTCTTCACCTCTCCAATGGCTTTTCCGTCACAACTCAAGGAATCCTTGCTCTGCAGGTCCAAGGACTCAAAGCCTTTCATCCCATCATTCAAAGTCCTTGGCTACTTGAAAACGAAAATGCACAACTATTTCAGAACTGTTCAACTGTCCACGCAGTTTCCTCCATCTCTGCAAGTCTCGTCCTCGTGGGCAATTCTACGTGGTGTTCATTGGTGTATTTACCACCCCCACTAATGGAGCTCCCGACACTATTTCTCGGATTAGATTTGCCGGAAAGCCAAATAAGCAAACAAATCTGCGCACAAGGGTTAGCCTGGCTCTTAGATAACAACCCAGTTGGAGTCTGCTTAGGAGTCAATCAACAAGCTCCTTCTGTAGGAGATTCACCCCTGCTCAATATTTTTGTCGGGGATTTAGCAAACTGGACAGGACACCCCAATGAGGCAATTCGACTCAACATCACGGTTCTTGGATCCTCAGAGGAATATCGCCTAATTACTAATGAAACGGGGATTGCACAACTTGAACTCTTCCTTAAGGCACCCACACAATATGATGTTAAGGCACAATCGACATCTGGATTAGAATCCTTCTATACTCTCACGCCATTATCTGTCTGTTCAGCCACCTTACAATATCCTCATTCCATCAAGCAGGGAGAGCGTCTCTCAGTTACTTGCTTCATCAATTCCTCTTGGGACACATCAGCTTACATCAATCTCAGTCTCTTTGCAGAAGAAGTAGGGGGCGTCTTCAAACCAAATCTACTTCTCATACCTGGTGAAAACTTCATTCATCTAAACCTTGAAATCCTTCCCAACTGTCCCCCTCAAACCTACAACCTCACCCTATTCATACACGCTTCTCCCCTCCTCTTATTTACCGACCAATTCCCATTGCAGGTACAGACGGCTTTCATACTCACTATCATCGAGCTTCCAGATAATACCTTACAGAATCAACCCTTTCCTTTAACAGTGAATCTAACAAACCTTGGGTCTCAGGGTAGGGCATTTGAAATCGTTGCTAATCCCAACTTCGTAGGAGCCACCCAAGTCATTATTCAAAGCAACGAGACTCGATCCATTACATTCCTCATTCAATATATGCCCCAAACGGTCATAGACACAGGATTCCGTCAGCTGTCTCTCACACTCCTCACAATGAATCAACAAATCCTCACTATCGAAAATACACTATTTGTTGGCTACGCCATTGTCAATCTCGTCATTACCTTCCTCCCACCCATTTTCCTATGTGGACTCTGTATTCTTGGAATTTTCTGGTTGAGAAACGCAAAACGCTCCCAAAAACAAACACCGTCAGAAGCATCCGCGCCTCCAATAACTACTCCCTCAAATGAACAGGTAATGCAAATTCAATTGGGTACAAACTCCGGAGAAACAAGAACACAACTGCCAATCAACCCTCAAGTAAAGCGACAGTTGTCACAAGTAATCCAGAAGTTAAGACTAGCCAAAACCAGCTCAAAATACTATTCAAATGATCGTATAGTCCTCGCCTGGGAAAAGAATGGTCAAGAACTCCACATCATTCTCCAAGGAGAAAACCACCAACTCATCCAACAGCTCTTCAGACTGCTCTCGGATTCAACCCTCTTTCAAACCCAACAAGGTGATTCAACTGATTTCTAGCTTATATACTAGTCTTACAATTGCAGTTCTACTAATCTTCTTCCTTGAAACACTTACTGCCATATGCCTTTATCGCCAACATCGAAACCACTTAAAATCCAAATCCACACAAAAGCTTCTAGTGCTTGTTAACTTCAATCATTCCTCTTATTCAACGCGTTACCCACTCAATACCCAAGATAACAGGATCCCCTCTCCACAAATCTCCAAACTCGCTATCAACGATTTATCTCATTTTCCGCCTCAAGGTAAGTGGATTCGATTCAAGCACAGCCTCTGCCTTTCCACCGTCTTTGTCATCTCTTTTCTTCTCCTCCACGTTATACTCAGACCTTACACGTCTTCATGGACCCTAATTCTTCTCCCCATTCTGATTCCGATTCCTTTCCTCGTCCTCCCCTCTCTCCTCAATTTAAAATCCTTTGCAACCTTTAGCTGTCTTTTGGGCGGACTTGGCATAAGCGCGATTATTCTTGTCGTATTCTTAAGGTAATGCAAAATATCTATACAAAAAATAAATTCAGTCCGAAAACCGAGTATTCAAATCCGAACGTTGGGTACCAATACCTCCAGAACTTCTCGCCATCAAGTTGTAGAAATCTAGTCTCTCATAACTCTATTCAAACTCAGAAAATCGGTAAGCGACATTACCGACGAAGGATGTCTTCTATGATAGCTACGTGTCAATCTGCACTGCAAGAATCTGCCAAATATCTGTTAGCATTAAACTCATCCAGTTCTCCGTAATTCTGAAATCACATATTTATCCAGTTGCTAAACTTCTTATGGCTCCGATATTAAACTACCTTGAAAAATAATCAAGGGGATACATGTGAGTACTACCCGGCTTGGCCGCGTTGCCAAAGAGGCACTGCTCCTCATTCGGAAATTTATGGGTCAGGGCGATTTCCAACGGGCATCCAATGCAGCCCTCAACGCGGCAGAAGCCTTCAACGAAATGGCCAAGCACTCCTCTGGATCCTCTTCCAAGCTTGCCTATCAACGAGCCCGGACCCTGGTGGAAATCACCAAAGCTCTAAGACGTGAAGAACCTCTACCCGTCCATCTGGTTGACGCGCTGGACAGTTTCTTCCTTGAAGACAAAGAACCGCTACCCCCGCCACCGGTCAATGAAGAAGAATCACCAGTCCTAGAAACCACATCTACAGAAGACTCTGATGAATCGATGGAGCTCGAATCCGTCTTGCAAACCTCAGAAGCGATGGAGCCGACACTTCACCAACTACTCAATGGAATTTCCATTGCTTGCACACTTGTTGAAATGCTAGAACGCGCAACCCAAAGCATTCGAATTATGGTCCAAAATCTGACTGATGTCAAAACAATTGCCATTGGCACGGACTCCTGTGAAGTAAACCTCCTAGATCGGCTAATCGCAAAAGCGAACGAAGGTGTAAAAATCCGCATTATTATCCGCGAACCCGAAGCATTTGGTGCGGCTTCTAAGCACTTCCAAGAAGCTGTCGAAAAACTCCTCCAAGAAAGCCCAGCCATAGAAATCTTGGTGTGTGCTCAAATGCATATCAAATCCCTCATCGTTGATGAAACAGAAGTCCTTGAAGGTAGTGCGAATTTTACCGCGAAAGGGTTATCCGGAATTGGTGAACAAGCCACATGGACAAACAATTCTGAGTTTGTAGCCAAGTTTATACAACGATTTGATCAATATTGGATTCATCAAAGTTCTGAATGCACTGCATGCAAAAATAGAACTTGTGAGGTCCATCCATTAACTCGCCGTACGCCCCCATAACTGACGATTCCTGATAGCAATATGGGTACTCGTTTTTTTCAAATGAAAGAATTATCTGGAGACAGGCTAGTCTTTGAGAATTCCGCTTGAAAAAATCGTCTATTATGGTCTTATTTAAATCTAAAATGGTTTTAAAGCACTTGGAATCCAATTCAACGTTTCTTATAATCTATTAAGGATTTTTAGGCATTTAGGGTCATTTTTCTTCTACCCTTCGGGGAGTTTAAATAACAAACAACGGCTTTCTCTCTTTTTCAAGGGCTACCGCCGAGCAGGGGGCGAATCAACGCTTGGCGACAACAGCACGCACACAACAAAAGGCAAAAGAAAATCTTAGTAAAAACCAACGCCGACATTACCGGCAAGAACTTCGGAAACGCTTGAAAACAATCCAAGCTGAAATCACCCAGTTAACAGACCGTACCCCACCCCTCCCAACGCGAATAGAATTCTATGACGATGACGCTCTCACAAATCCCGGGTTCTGTGGAACCTACGAAGACAAAAAATTACGTATAGCAACGCAACTCATACAACGACCTCTTCTTCTCGACACAGTATGCTACCGGGAAATGTATACCGTCTTACTACCGCAGGTTGTCAAAGAGGTTCCAGAAAGTGGTGACCTAGGTCTTCTTTGTGCCCATCAACATACTAACAAAAATGAGCATGATCAACTCCTGAAAATATGGCAAGTTGTTTCTCCCCGGCGATTTTATGGCGATGTCATTTACAACGCTCCATTTTCATTTCCACTCTTTAATCGCGTCACCCAGGATACATTTCTTGGACGCGTGCTTCCATTCTTTAATGAACTTGAACCTGCAATCACCCCCCTCTCGTCCCGCGAATATGTTGATCTGTTAGAGACCTTTATGTTGAATTATGCATCACCATTAAACGAGCATGAATTACGGGTTCTGCATCTTATCCAGGAGAATCCCACCGCCTCTCTTCGAGAACTCCAGCAAATCTCATCATATTCCCTAGGATCGCTTAGTAGTTACATGACAAACTTTCGAGAAAAACTTCTCCTCTCTCGGTTCTACCGGGTAAATTTTCCTCGGATACGATTGAACCATGTCGCAGTTCTCGCATATCCTGCACCAGGTAGTCGTGTCTCTCGGTATATCGAGCTATGTCCCTATCTTCGGAAGATTCACAGGTTTGGTGGAAGTGGGGCCCCCTACCTCCTAAGTTATACTCTTCCACGATTACGTATTCGTCGGCTCCAAGAATGGCTTCAAGAGCTGGTTAGTCTTGGTCACCTAATCCGATACCGTTTCTACCCGCTAAGTGGCGTGTTCAACGGATATAACCTCCGAAGTTATCTCGCCCATGGCGATGAGGTTCCTGTCGCCGAACGATTTCGTTGGGTAGCTTGGATCCGTTATTTGCGGGATGTCTTAATCCGAGAAGGTTACGGAGAAGTGCTGGCTCAACCCTATATCTACGAATATGATGATCCAAACATCAAAGCCGCTGAATTAAATCCACTTGCCTATCAGGTGCTAGCCCATGTAACTCCTGAAACAACGGCTGAGGATTTAGCCCAGCTCCTTGGGGAATCCGTCCACTCCATCCGACGACAGCTAAAATCACTCTTCAAGCAGCAGGTTCTCTTTCAAAGACCTGATTTGGCTATGTACCATCTGGGACTTAATGAAACAATATTCATCATCCTCGAAGGAACAGAAGAGCTCGTACGTAACTTTCTAGCTGGTTGTAAGGAAGCGCCACTGTATGGTGGATCGGTATTCCATCATCCAACTCCTGGATGCATTGTTGCCTTTGGATTGCCTACTGGTTTAGCGCTCAAAGTAGGACGCGAACTCGATCATCTTTTTCTTGAACAAGATGAATTTGATGCAGCCGTATTCTATGGTAGTGGTGCTAAAGATTTCATTATGAATCAAGTGCGCCAACGTTGCCCGTTCAATTACGAATTAGGGCAATGGCAATGGTTCCGAGAGTATTTTCCAACAGCTTTTGATCATGTCGAATCCCAACAACGAGAACTACAGGAAACAGAACGTTTACACTTCACAGGATAATTAATTTCTAGGAGGAAAAAAATGAACAAACCCAAAGAGTTCAATGGCAAATCGTTTTTATTCGAACAGGGTGAATTGGAGACCAAACTAAAACGGCGTGGACCGGGGCGAGGAATCGGAGAAAAACGAATCAACCAAGAACGGCTGGATATGTTGAAAACTCTTTTTCAAAATCTCGAAAATATTCATAGATTTCTTATCCAAGAGGGGCATTCCATAATCAATGAGAGTGGTTCAATTCTTTCATCTGGATCACATGATAATCTTGACCAGATGTTGGTGCTTCTTGAGGATTTTCTGTGGACTCTCAACTGTTCTATTGCAAAAAATGGAGGTGACCCACGGCTTCTTAGATAAGGCGCGTTTGGTGACCAAAACTCGGTCGAATAAAATATACCTGGTCTATCTGCTTTTCAAAGTTGAGAAGAAAGGCGTTTAAGAGTGCAGCAGGCACGATGGGGATCTGCTCATGAAAGTGGATGTCTTCAGTAAGCATGGTTACCAGCATCGGTATCAAGATGGGTGCCGTCCAATCTAGGCAACCAAGATCTGCCTGAAACTTCGCAAAATTCATTGCAAGAACCTCAGTACGCTCCTTCTGAGCCTCCGCAGCATTTCGGAGACTAGTAGCTTTTCCTAACCGCACTCCATACTGCTTACAGTCAATAGAAAACAATACAGGTTGACGACCAGCAACAATATCGATTTCATACCGACGCTTGCGAGAGAAACGAAATCGATGACAAACATGGAACTCGTGAAATATTAGCACTCGTGCAACGAATTGTTCGAATTCTTGCCAGGTTAAAGCTGAAAGGACTGGGCGATTTGGCTCCCCCAATTGGAGGGCTCGAATCGCTACGCGAACCTTAGAGTATCCTGAGAACATCCATTGGGTTTTTTCTCTTTGAAGAAGCTGTGCAGATTCTAATGAATGGAGAAAAGACGAATTTTGAATCATATCGGGAAGTTGTCTAGTTTGAAAGGAACTTTCTCCTTTCGTTGCTATCAATAGCGATCGAAGCTGTGATCCCTCATTGAACGATGAGAGGATTTGTTCCTCGTGATTCATAGAATCCAGACATAATCACCTCAAACGTTTCCACAGTCCCAGGTATACACAAGGCTAGATTTCTAATTCGCGGAGGGTTTCACGGATTTTTCGTAGAGCGTTATTGACTTCTCGAATAAAGAATCGTGTATTCCGTGGAACCAAAGCGGCTAGTACAACAGGTCGGTCATCTTCCAGCAGAGTAGACTTACAAACTAAAGTACCTTTTTCACACCGTATTGTAATATCCCGAATCATTCCTAGCTTGAGTTCGTCTCGCGCTCGGTCTGCCGTATCAAAGACATAACTCCCCATTGCTGCCGCTACTTTTTCATCGACTCCACGACTCACAGCTGAAGCAATGACAAATCCTTCATCTGTGGCAATGATACTAGCTTTGACACGGTCAGTCTTATTCAATTTCTCCAAGATTCCTGTGAGTGAATGCAACGTTGAGGGCATACCAGATCCTCCGATATCCAATAATCTCCGCTGTACTACTTCCTAATTCGCATAACCGCTTATAAATTCAGCTTGCGTTCAGTATTCTGTCTTTAAACTGAAAAATTCCCAACACGTAAGCTTATAGAGAACATATCTCATCAAATGAACCAAGAATTAGAGGTTAATCTACATGAGCCTAGCTCTCCATCAGATCTGGATAATCATCACAACTATGATCTTGACAGGTTGTAGTCTTGTCCTCCTTTTCTTCCGCCACCGAATTCCCGGATTCTTCGAGTACAACGAATCGTTCCTCTCGCTTTTTGGCATCGAATCTAATCAGGCTAACTGGGTTCGTTACCTGTTTAACTGGGCCATAGGCACATGCATGGCCACTGTCGTGTATACCCTTATCATCAACGTCAATGAAAATCTCCTTATCCTTACAGGGCTTAGGGGGATTCCCCTTGATTTAGTCATCATTCCCCTCGCCATCATTAGCATTATCTTATCGATTCTGCTTATTTCCGCGGCTCTCGTACCGATGCTTATTGTCCCGTTGGTCCCCCCTTCCGCCTTGGGTATTCTTCTCATTCTCCAGTTCTATGGAATACACCCAAGCTCCTTCACCATAACAAGTCTTTCTTCGGCTTTCATCTACTTTGCTGCTAGCGCAATCGGCTTTGTCGGAGCTATTCTGGCTCTTTATCATCTTATACGTACTTATTTCGGGGTGTCACTTTCACACTACTTTCAACAACGACGCAAGGAAACCAGTTCCGTTAGTACTAATTAAGACGAGTCCCCACGAAATGAGAAAAAAAGGAGAAAAGGACAATCCCCCGCAACACACTCGCCGACGAAGATTGTCCCAGTCCTATGTATTTAGTTAATAGTGTGAGATTAACTAAAAGTCGTAAGCCATCAACGTTTTTCGCTTGTTGGCTTTGGCCCGATGAGTTGCCTTTGTGATGAGTGCCTCGACAGCATCATCGATCGCTTGATAAGCATCACCGGAAACATTGAAACCCATTTTGTGGGCCTTTGCCGCTATGGCTTTCTTTACAATTTTATCAACGGCCAATTTGGTTTCCTCCAACTTGAAGAAACGGCTTCTCCTCAACACTAAGAATAAGAAGAAACGCCGCTGAAATGAGGTTTGGCGCCTTCTTCTTTAAAAAGGTTTGGGTCGCCTTGCTTTACCTTTTAAACTATATAAATCGGGATTTTTTGCGAAAATAACCCCTATGGTATTCGAAAATTAAGACCTTGTTCCTCTAGTGCCTTTTTCAATATTCGTTGTCGTTCTTCGAAATTTCGGATTGCTTCACCCAGCATTGGCAGTAAATCCAAGTCCGCTCCCTTGAAAGTTCTGTTCAGGTTTTCGAAGGCAGGTATCATATCAGCACAAATTTGTTGAGCACCTACAGCTGCCATCAGCAACTCATTTCGCTGCTTTACTGTTTTCGCTATTTCGCTTTCCGCTAGAAACCAATAAAACACACTTTTAGTGAGTTTAAACGCCCATAGAATGCCAAAGAATTGCCACATTTGAGCTGTGGGATCTTTCGGCATTTCTAGGAGTTGTTGAAGAATCTTCCCTACTTCCTTACGTGCTTCCTCAAATTGCTCCCTAGCTGCTTCGAATCGTCCATGCTTAGCTAATTCACTGCCCGTATTCATTATTTCAAAATAGCGTTTAGGCAACGCATGAATCATTTCCAAGGTACGTGCTTCTTCGATTCGTTCCCTATTATTAGTCGGTTCTTTTTCGGGCACGCCGCACATATCCCCCTTCTACTGCTAATTCTTTGAAAATGTTATAATCCTCCTTTGATAACCGTAGGAGGGTTGATGCTTCATCATCGGGAAGGGTTTCTGATTGTGCGAGAAGTTCAGCGACTTCATCAATCCGATTGCGCAATGTAAGAAAAGCCATTTCAGCGACTTTTCGGAGCTCAGCACCACTTTCCCCCAACACTTTTTCAGAATGGGCGACGGAATCGGCGATTTTCAAAGACCGACTTTCAAATCCCACCGGTAGCACGATATGCTCTTCGACGAGTAAACATACATATACGAGTCCCATGGTTGCAGAATCCGCGAAGGTTTCTTCATAGGCTCGATTTGGTAGGCTAAGAATAAAGGACATATTCGCAGGGCGATCTTGCAGGACTTGAAGGGCAGCTCCTGCATCTTCAAAATACATCACTGGAATTCGCCGACGTCGCATAGTCTGAAGAGCCCGGATAACTGACTGGTTCCGTGTTTTTCGTCCCACTACCAGAATTGGTGCTCCTCGAAGAAGACCATAGAGGAGGATGTCCAATCCTGGTCCAAATCGTCGCCAAAGGCGAATGATTGCAGGACGGAGATCCATTTCTTTTTTGGGTTTTTCAAAAGTTGGTAAATAATCTTGAACAACTTCTCTGGCAACGGGATTGAAATCTCGAAATGGAGCGACTTCTCCTGTCCAACTACGAAGCTCCTTTTGATATCGGTCAAGGAATAACGCGTTTAGAGTTTTTAATACAGCCATAATTGAAACGTCATCATCTTCTCGATCCGCAAGGGCTACACTTAGTACCGGGTCCGCTAGGTCCCATACAAATTGGAAATTACCCGTTTCAATCGTTGTTACATCATCTGCCAAAAGATCCTGGCCAAACATTCGGAGGGCTGATAGAAATCCCGAGACAAGTTCAGGGCTCACCTTCACTTCCATCGGTCCAAATCCGACAGACGTGAGAACTAGTCCACTTTTGTGAAAATGATACAGTCGGTGTATCATAGCAAGCCCGTTTTGATGTTCACAAGTTCGTATAAATGGGTTTCCACTCGATTTCGAAAACTCTCAAGAATCTGTTAAAGCCTGCATTCCATCTAGAAACAATCTGGTACTCGGATCTGCTAAAGTGAACGTTGCGTTCGACGTAACCAGAGTGCACGAACTAATAATGTAATAACCACAATTAGGATCACGGCTGCAATCACGGCGACAATGATGATGGGCCAAGGACTTGGTGCCGGAACTAAGGCGACAGTCGTATTTAGGACTTCATAGTAATAAGTCAAGGATGTGGCAATGGAATCGATGGTAACTACGGTGGTCTCATTAGCCTGATAGTAAATTCCCACATCGTGATCAATAACGTAGGTGGTGTCAATTATTTGGTTTGGAGCTGTACTGCTGTTAAAGAGTCGGTAGCACAATTGTTCAGTACCGCTGGCTATTAACGTTGTGTGGGTCACGGTTTGCCAAAGGCTTCCTCCTATTATTTGGTTCGAACCAATTGTGATGGTGCTTAGAGTATTATCGTCGAGGAAGAATCCGGGGAGTCCTTGGGATGTCGGGTACTCTACTAATCCTGAACTGACGCCTGGGGGGGCTGGGGCTGGAACCGATCCATTTAATGTAATTGTCGTTTCCCATGTACTGTTTGATATCACGACGATGTTGCTGAAGATGGTGACCGAGAAGTTGTAAAACGCTTGGATATTCGGGCCACTTGGGATTAGATGTGAGACACGGATTGACAAATTCGTAACTTGATGCCAGTTCATTGTATAGTTGCTTTCTGCTAATGATAGAGTTGTCCAGTAAGCAATATCTGCCGCGGTCTGATTATGGAGTTGGCCTATGAATCCGTAGTCATAACTTGTCTGTTCGTTACTGGTGGGTGTATACGCCGTCGTCGGAGATATTTGGAGGGCGTGTATATTCAATCCACTGGCTAATATGAAAAGAATAATTGTGACACTTACTTCATGGCGGGTCATTTGTACACAGAATCCTCATAAGGCGTTTTAGAATGTGACTTTTAAATTCCATCAATTTCTGATTGTGTTTATTTCTTTTTCAATTCCTCTTTGAAATAGGTCATTATATGCGAATAGATAACATCTACAGGGTTTTCCATCTGTTTCATTAGTTTTTGTGCTCGTTTACGGTGTTCTGCTTCGTATTTGGTGAGATTATGGAGAATCTCGATAGCTTTCTTGGCTGTGGCGTCGGGATTGGTTAGCCGGTATAATAGTTGTTTCTTCGCAAGGAATTGGTCCGTGATTAAATGATCTCCAGGAAAACAAGAAATAACAGGGACACCAAGTAGGCTGGCTTCCTGATTCATTGTACCTCCTGCGCCGACTACTAATTGAGCTGACGCGATAAGGCTTGTAGCATCGACAATTCCCTCTGGAAGAATTATGCTGTCTCCAAAAAGGTTTAGCATTGCTTGTCGTTGCTCTGAGTATCGGCACAAAACAACCACGTGAAGTTCAGGATATTGTTCTTGGATTGCTTTGATTACTGGAATTGTAACTAGACTTAATTCGTTTATCCGTCCCTCCAAGTAGGATGCCTGAACTTCTTCTAAACGAACGACCACAAACTTTGAGTTAACATCTAATCCAAAATCAGATAGAGCCTTGGGGTTTGGAATGAAATCTTGTAACCAGGCTACAGGGTCGAGACCGTGATAAGGAATGATCTTCTGTTGAGAAAAATTCGATTTGACCCAAGCCTCTTCCATTATCCAAGGAGTGAAGAGTTTAATTGCGTAGGGAATGGTGAGTTGGGCAACGAATCGAGAATGGGGGGAATCATTGGCTGTGAAGAAAGGAATGCCTAATCCATAAGCTACTCGTGCACCTTCGGGAGATGCGAAGCTGAATGCTAAATCGGGCTTGACTGAATTGATATATTTTGCCAACGCAACGACGCGTTCACCACTGGCTCGGAGTTTTTCATAACGATCTGCACCGCCATGCTTTCCTATAATCTGAGCCTTTATCCCTAAAAGATCCAGTTTTTCTGTGACTTGGGAATATTCACGCGAGGTATAGACTACTTCAAATTTTGCAGCTTCAAATCGTTCACCGATTTCATTACAAAAAAGTGCTTGTTTGGGTGTTAAAGGATCAAACCAGATTCGCGTCACAGTTCTTCGCTCCCACGCATCATTTGTTCTCTTATGCAACCGTTCTCCGAAACCTACAAAAATCTTATGTGATTTTCTGTTCGGTTCCTGCCTCATCGACGGGCACCGATCCCAAATGGGACCTGTCACCTCCCGCCTCAGGCCAGGCGTTTCGGGTCTCCGCGGAACTCGCGGCGACCAGCACCAAATTATAACTGGCATTCACGTCCCGATCCACCGTCAACCCGCAGCGCTCACAGCGAAAGACGCGCTCTGACAACGCTAACGCCTCCTTGAGGTGGCCACAGCCCGAACAAGTCTTGGAGGAGGGGAAAAACCGGGGAGCTACCACCAGCTCAGACCCATACCACAACGTCTTGTATTCGAGTTGGCGTCGAAACTCACCCCAACTCGCATCCGATACGGCTTGGGCGAGGTAGGGGTGCTTCCGCATGCCCGCTACATGGAGGTCTTCTAAGACGATGACTGACTTGGTTTTCGCCAGCCACGTTGTCGTCTTGTGCAGGACGTCTCGACGGATATTAGCCAGGCGCTTATGTAGCTTCTGGAGTCGACGTCGAGTCTTCGCCCAATTCCGACTTTTCCGCCGCTTCCGAGAAAGGCTTCGTTGCACGCGTTGGAGTTTCCGCTCATAGCGTTGTGAGGTCTGGGGATTGGCAACTGTGGTGCCATCTGACATCGTGGCCAATCGATGGAGGCCTACATCCACGCCAACTACCGGGCCCTCATTGTTGGGAACTGTGATTTCTTCGTGGACTTGAAGGGCGACGTACCAGCGACCTGCCTGTTCTGACACCGTGGCCGAAAGAATATGGACGCGATCCGATTCGGCGGGCAGGTAGTCGTGTTCCTTCAGCCGGAGGCAGCCTAATCGGGGGAGTTGGATGCTATCTACGAAGACATGGATAGCCCCCGTTAACCGGAAGGACCCGCTTCCCTGTTTCCGGGATTTGAACTGGGGGAACCCCCCAGGTTTTCCTTTCTTCTGTCGGCGAAAGAAGTGGGTGAAGGCCCGGTCCAGGTGTCGCAGGGCCTCTTGGGGCGCACACTTGGACACCTCGTACATCCATGGAAAGTCCCTCTGTTTGAGCTGGTTGAGTTCCCGGTGTAACTCCATGGCACACAGTGACCGCCCGGTGCGGTGGTATTCTTCGAGTTTGCGGTGCAGTCCCCAGTTGTAGGCGAAGCGAGCACAACCGGCGTGTTGGCGACATCGCGTACGCTGGCGGTTGTTGAGCTGGAGTTCGGTTTTGTAGCCGCGGAGGATAAGCATTCAGCACACCTTCAACTGCGCCTTTTGGGGGATGGAGCATTACTTCGGGGTTTGGATGGTGGCCTCTTTTAAGGCTGGGCGGCTCCCGTGGAAAAGTGAACATTTGGAAGCGCTTAGTGATTTTTCAGGCTTGTGTTATGCGGTTTAGGTCGGATCCGTGCTGGCTTTTTTAGATTCGTATTATATATTAACAGATTTTCCCAGATTTTCTCACACCTAAATAACCCTCCCCTCTTCTTTTATTTGATGGTTGTGCCTTTCATCATCTATTTGTATAGATTCTATCCTAACATGAACTAATGATGGGGGCTCATCATGAACGATGAAGAACAACTTCGCCGATCGATTGAGGAACACTTGGAAACTGCAGAAGAATTAATCCAACAAGGGCAACGACAACAAGCCTTCTTGGAATTTGAAAAAGCTGCTACTCAACTTGAAAGTGCAGAAAAATACGCGCAACTCGAACAACTCTGGGGGCATGCGGCCACTGGCTTTACTGCTGCACAGGCACCACTACAAGCAGGATACAGTTACTCGCGATTAGCGAGTCTCGAAATGAAAGCGAGACGTCAACAAGAAGCTCGTGACTCCTTTTTGGCTGCCGCCAACTCCTTTTTTGCCGTTCGTGAAAAAAATCAAGAAGTCTGGTTGTCGATTACTCAAGCCGTTGAAAAGGCCATAGATTTGTCCATCACTCTTGGGGAGATTTCCATGGCAATTGAGCTACTTTTTAAAAATGCAACTATCCATCAACGCGAAACCGGATTTATACTCGATGCCATTAATAGTCTTGAACAAGCTCAACACCTCCTAGAGAAAGAACCCAATCATCCTCTCACTGCAGAAATTGCAGAAAAACTCCAAGAGCTTATTGATTATCAATGATGCTACTCTAAAACGTGTCATTATGGCACTTGTTGTGAAGGTCTGGATTAAATGAGACTTTACCAAAAATAGGGTGACTTCATCAATTGATGCTATTATATGGGAAACCGAATTTTTAAAGACACTGAAAATGTTTTTATGAAGTGGACCCTGAAGTGACCTCGTCTCATTGTTGGCATTAGAGGTGGAAGTCGGATAGCAAATGCTGATATGGCAAAAGACCATAACTAATGAACCAAACCATGCAACAAAGAAGATTCATCCATTTTTGGTTCACCTTTTTTCAAAAAAAGAGGAGTGGTAGGGTTCTCACCCTACCTTTCTTTATTAGCTATTTGCCTCTGCTGCGGAAGAAGTAGACACCGGCAATGATTATGATTACCACCACTGCGATGCCAATTCCAACATAGAGGATTAGATTACCACCTAGTCCACATGGGGTTCGATCAGGATGTGTAATCCCGAAATGCCAGTTTTCGTTGCGATCAAGTACTATATACTGACCTGGAATCCGAGAATTCCACTTGTAAGGACCAGATCCGGTCATCTCTTCGACAGTGCTGGGTACCCAATTAGTGAAGTTGAAGTGGGGCTCCCAGATGTGCTTAGGCAGGATGTAATTATTAGTCGCACGGGAGAACTCGAAATAGCCCTTTACATTGGTGTAAATCTCAACCATATAGTCATCTGGTGTTTCTATACGATATATGTTCTCAACATATTCGCCTTCCTCATATGGACTATATTGCCAAATTGTTTCAAAGCTGTACGCTACGTCTTCTGAGGTGAGTGGTGTACCATCATGCCAAGTGATGTTCTCATAGAGGTAAAAGGTGAACTTTTGTCCGTCTAGGATATCACCCGAAGCAGTGGTTTCTTCAATGGTCCAATTCCAAGCAATCAATGGTGATTTGTCCCAGGTATCCGGGTCAATCTCCCAAAGGCTATCGTATATCATGTCACAGACTTGATCAGTATATCCTGAATCGCTCATAAGTATATTAGTGGTATCCATTCCTTCTGAGAGCACGCTAAGATATTCTGTTGGGTAGCAGCCAAATGGGCCACCTGCAGCTTCGTTCAAACGTATACTCACATGAGTCCAGGGGTTGTTACCCATTCGGTTGAGGCCACGCACATTGACATAACCCGTCCATCGATCAGTACGATAACCGTTAATATAGACATCGTTGTAACATGTAACCATAGGCATATCACGGAGCAGAATCTCTGAACAATTCCAAGCCCACTCTCGTGCCTCCAAATATGTGGAGGCATTCATCATTGCTTCGACATTATAATCATATTCCGAGTTGTTATATCGGTAGAAGAAAAGGTTCGTTCCAGATTCACTCTGGAAATAGTCATAGAGTAGATCTGGTTCTCCTGGTGGATCAATGTTCCAACTGAAGCAACCAAGATTGAATTCACCACTTTCTAAAGCATCGATTAAGGCATCAAAGTTTACTTCAATCATTGAACCTCGTAGACCGCAAAGAGCCATGCCTGAAACCATGTGTAGTACTGCTTGAATTGCTGGGTCATAGCCTGCGGATGCCATTAACTCAATATGACAGCCAGGATTTGCAGGGTTATAAGTTGCGCCACCGTCATCGATATCAACGCCTGCATCCCAAACACTGTTGTTGTTGGTGTCGAATTCACGCCAGCCATCTCCATCCAAATCGCGGAATAAGGCTGCATCAAGTGATGCATTAGCACTGGCAATATCTTGGCTATAGAAGTGGGACGTGATTTGGTCCTCATAGGTCCACCGAGTTATTGGAATTGGAATAGCTCCATCCATAGGTTGAGCATATCCGCCGGTGGATGATTCACAAACGGCAAACTTGTCTAACGCATACGCCATCGCAACACGATAGCCGGTTACGTTCGTGGGGAATCTTTGGCAATTAAGAGTAAATTGCCGGTAAATGATTCCAAGTTCTGAAGTCACTGAGACACCAGGTGTGGCTTCAAGATCTGGAACTGAGGTTGAGTAAACACGTTCATCGTAGGCATCGACGATGCCACTTTGTAAAGCGAGGATAGCTTGGGCGTAATCCTCTGATGGATAAACAACCCAGGTCCATCGGTCAATATAGCCGCCATGCGGGTCAAATCCTGAAGGGTATGTCCAATTAGCCCGGGCGGTCATAGTAGGTGATAAGTACGCTAACGAGAGAAAAAGGCCTACTAAGGCAAGAGACGTGATTATAGTCGCTTTTGTCATTTTTCCCATTTTGTTTTTCCTTCCATTCTGTTGAGCTAGGTTGGTTGAACCTAGCAATAAACGAATCGCATAACTATTGAAAACACTCGCAAAAAATGCGACATCTTTCTCAAAGATTACGAATTCTATCGCAAAATATAAGAACCATCATTTAAATAAACATCTAAACCGGCTAGCGCAAAAAATAACCGTTGCACGACTGAAAAGTGCAAAAAAAGAGACTGAGGATGCAATATTTATGAACTGAGGTCTTATGATTCGTTTTCTTTGGCTTCTATCTCGTTGAGTTCTTCACTGAGAGTAGATGGAGTTGGTCGTTGACGTTTCAGTAATCGTGTAGAAAGTTCCAGAACTGCTAATCATTGTTGATGGTGGAATTTGGCTAGTGTACCGAAGCCCTACGCAACCAGACTTTCCGTGCCTGGCTATCCACGGATTAATCCGGCTGCGCGAGGGCTTGACGGCTCTGCTGCATGGTCCATTCGCGCTCTTCCTCGGTGAGAGCGGGGTGAACAGGAAGGGATAACACTTCCTTAGCGGCTCTTTCAGAGACAGGCATCAACCCTTCCTTGTACTGAAAGAGTCGACGATAAATGGGAGTAAGATGAAGGGGTACCTCATAATAGATTGCAGCCCCAATCTTCGAATCAAATAAAATTTTTTGGATGTTATCTCGGTTTCGAGGGGCAGGTATTCGGATGGTGTAAAGATACCAGTTATGGGTTGCCCATGGTGCCTCTGTGGGTAACCTGATGCCTTCAAGATCTTCAAGATGTTTTGTTAAATAAGTAGCATTTGCTCTACGCTGTTTTAGGAACTCGGGAAGCCGTTTCATCTGGGCTAGTCCAATGGCGGATTGGAGTTCTGGCATACGATAATTATGGCCCAGTTGTAGATACTCGTAAGGTCGAATTTCTCCATGGGTTCGGATTTGTCGTAAACGCTCCGCAAGCGAATCATCATTTGTGGTCAGTATCCCACCTTCACCAGTTGTGATGACTTTGCTAGGATACAGACTAAAACATCCCACATCTCCAAGGGTACCAACAGCTCGACCGCGATACTTGGATCCATGCGCCTGACAAGCATCTTCGATTATAGCAATATCGTGATCTTCCGCCATTTCCTTAAGAGGATCCATATCTGCAGGGTGTCCATACAAATGCACAGGCATAATGGCTTTCGTACGTGGGGTAATCGCGGCTTTCACCTTTTCTGGATCCAGGGTGTAGGTGTCTGGTGAGATATCAGCGAATACGACTTTAGCTCCATTCAATAACACCATATTTGTCGTCGCGATAAAGCTAAACGGAGGGGCAATGACTTCGTCGCCTGTTTTCACGTCAAAAGCCAATAATGCAGCGTGAAGAGCAGCGGTTCCAGAATTGACAGCAATGGCGTGTTTGGCTCCGACAAACTTCGCAAAGGCCTCTTCGAAGCGAAGTGTGAAGGAACCTGCTCCCGACTTGTGGGTGAGCATTCCGGATTCCAGTACTTCTGTCACCGCTGCAATCTCTTCTGCACCTAAAATAGGACGATTGGAAGGAATGAAACGGATTGGCGACCAAGTCGACGGTAGAGGCAAAGTCGGTGGCTCCGTTTTCTTATTGTGTAGTTATCCCATTTAAAATTAACTGTTCTTCCGTAAATTAGAGTTTAAACGGAATTTTAGTAAATTACTCCGCAATCAATGCACTATAACGAGAGGATAAAAAGCACTAGGCGATGGACCGGCATAAATCCTAACTCATTATAGAGCTTAAGTGCAGGTTCATTTGTGATATCAAATTCCAATTGTATTTTCGTGACACCGCTCTTCAAGGCACCTTGAATACTATACGCCATTAGAGCCTGACCAAGCCCTTGTCGACGATACCGCGGACTTACTGCTATTGGTCCCAACATACCACTTTCCTGAATAGGACGAACAACTGTGATTCCTACTATCTCTTCTCCTTTCATGAGGACAGTCGTCGCTTCTTCCACAAAAGGTCGGTTACGGTCAAACCAATACTGAAAGGCTTCCTTCCGTTGTTTCATGGTTAGAGTAAGCCAAAAACGATCCATACTTTGATCAAACATTTCAAAAAAGGGTGCTTCGAGTTCTGCATTAGTGCACTGACCCAATGGACGGAGGTGAAATCCCGAAGGAAAAACAGGCTCAACAAGGGATGGTTTTGTCAGGTCACGTTCCAATCGGAGTTCCTCTGTTGCAATATGCATTCCTTGGGATTCATACCATTCTTTGTATAATTCAAACACTACTTCGTTCTCAGACGTGATTCCGGTTAATTCTGCTTCAAAGCGTTCGAATTTTTTTTCCTTTGAATAAGTGATTGCTGTCTTGAGTAGATGAATGCTGATTTCTTTCTGAGTACTTCCAGGTTGAGCTATCGGGTGCCACCTTCCAATGGTGGCGGTTGTTGGTGCAATAGAAAAGAAGACTAGCCAGCCAATTATTTGACCATCCGCATAAGCAACAATTGGAACACTGTGATCGCGGTTTTTCCACCACGCAATAGCATTTCGTAAGGTATCGATTGTGGGTGGTTCGGTAATCAGGTTATCTTGTTGTCTAGCTTGGAATGAAAATTGGGTAAGTGTTTCTTCACTTACTTCATCCCAGGAGTGAACGTGTATTTCCATGAAACCTGCTCAGACTGTTCTCATACATAAATGAATAGTTAAGCAAGGGAAATTTGGTCCTAGTCGGTAACAGGCAAATTGGCTATCAAATTAGAGTCCTTTGATAACTTGCATGAGTATTTTATGATGGCGGTGTTCATCTTCGAGCACATGTTCAAGAATTGCCTTAATTGTCGGTTGCTTAACAATTTTGAGATGTTCTTCGAGAAGTTCAATCATGCGCTCTTCAATCTTGATGTGTTTCGAGAGGTCACGCTTTGCTACCAACTTATCAGTCCATTTCTCTTCATGAAAATCTTTGAATGAATATGGTTGTTTCTTGAGTACCCGTTCAATGGTTTGATACATTTTTGCGTGCTTATTTGAGTCCATCCCAAGCTCTTCGATAATGAGTTTCACCGCTGCATTATCGATGATCTTGGCAGTATCCTCGTAAAGCACAATAGCTTGTTCTTCAATTTTGATTGCACGTTCAACAAAGTCAAGTAATTCCTTATGGGGACCTTCAGACATGATGTTCACACCCAGTAATTTAATGACTTCGAAGTGGGTTTCTCTTATAAAAAAGACTTCTCCTCTTCGCATACTCGACTGCTAGAATTCCCAAATCTCTTCTTTGAGTATCTTGTGATGCCGTTCTTCATCTTTAACGATGTGTTTCAGGATGGCTTTGAGGACCTTATCGTCGGTAGCAAGAATTTCGTCTTTGATAAGTTCAATCATTTTTTCTTCGCGGTTAATGTGTTGTTTGATGGCTTCAAGCCCTTGGTTTCGTTGCTTCCAGGTACTCATATAGGTTTTTTCATCAGAATCGCTTGGTACGGGTTTTTCTTTCTTCAGAGCATCAAGTAGCATTTGAACCATGGTGGCGTGTTTCGTGGAATCTGCAGCGCAGATTTCGAATAATACTTTGATGCCTAAGTGATCGATGTCTTTCATTTCTTTCCGCAAGGCTCGTGCGGCTTCCTTTTCTAATGCTAGTTGGGTTTCGAGTAATTCAATTAAACGTTCCTGGGTCATGTTTTTTTCACTTCATGAGTTTGTCAACCAGAGCTTGATAATAAGACTGGACTTTTGTTCCCGTTCGGGTGTCCATTGCCTTAAACTCTTTGGCTAATTTATCTAATTCTGATTTCGATAGCATTTGATTTACAGCGGGGAATAGTTCTTCATCTTCGAATTTGATATGCGGCTGAATCAGTTCAACGTATTTATCAAGACAACTGATGACCCTTTCACGGGCTGCTGGACGACCAGTAAACATCGGACGAGCGAATCGGCGAAGCTCAGCAATGTATGCAAGGAGATACATGTGTTCTTCAACAAGTTTATCGATAGTATCTCCAAATTCCGATGATTCACTATGTTCTAAGATGACAGGGAAAAGCCACTGTTCTTCTTTTCCATGGTGTACAAGATCCGCATAGGTACTCCAAAAATCAACCAACCACCAATACCGTCGAGGTCTAATTGGAACACCAGCTGAGATTTCCTCACGGACTGCTTTCGTCACTGTTACAGCCTTAGCAATTAGACGGTGTTCCTTGGCAAGCTGCTCTAGCGGTTGCATGTTTGAACGCTCCTTATTTCAGGTAGGCTAGTGTAAGAACGGACATCACTGATATAAAAGCCCCTGATTTACGTAATATTAAGCAATAGAAAAAAGCAAATTCTTCTGGCTAATTAGTTTTTTTGGATAGGCTCTTTATTAAATTGAGTTAGCAAGAATAGCGAAATTGTAATTTTATTTGTGTGAGACTTTTTCTATGCCATTTTTTAACTATTCCACAAATAATAAGAAACGAATCTAAAGAATGAAGCTTCACTGAATTAGATGTGAGACCCATGACCCGTATTCGTCCTCGTTACATTGTATTCATTATCAGTATCATCATGATGATTAGTGGAATCTCATTAGCTTGGAATGCCCAAAACAACTTTGGTACTGTTCAAGCCAGCGAAATCACTCTCACGACCTCGGAGGATGTCCCAATTTCAGGTATTCTCCAAAGACCTAATGCTGCTACATCTGCAACGCCTCTTCCTGGCGTGGTCGTGATTCATGGGGTCATTCAATCCAAAGAATGGGTCATGGCTTTTGGAATTGAACTCGCACGCCGCGGATTTGTCGTACTAACCATTGATGCCGTGGGACATGGCAATTCGGGTCCCAGTGTTGCTC
Source organism: Promethearchaeota archaeon (assembly GCA_048939245.1). Lineage (GTDB taxonomy): Archaea > Asgardarchaeota > Hermodarchaeia > Hermodarchaeales > Hermodarchaeaceae > Hermodarchaeum. The sequence continues at coordinate 81,834 of JBHLPR010000002.1, forward strand.
CGAACAGTGATCGCGGGGGTCTTGCGGCCCTTGAATACTTAGACAGTCTGCCTTATGTGAGTAATCTCGCAATGGTCAGTCATAGTATGGGGGCGGGTATCGCTATTCAGACCATCAACGAAACCTCCATACAATTAGACAGTCTTGTCCTTGTAGGCGGAGGGAGTGGTAACCCAACGAGCTGGGCGAACGCTTCGCATCCTCATAATCTACTCTTTATTGTGGGATTGTACGATGAGCTCTTTGATGTGCCAAGGCTTCTCAATGACCTTACAGACCCTTTCAACACAACAAGCCCAGTAATTCCAGGCATTCTCTATGGTGATTACGCAACTGGAACTGGCCGCATGATTATTCTCCCTCCCACAAATCATCTCTTTGAGACCGTCGATTCCACCTGTATCAGCGCAACCACGGACTGGCTTATGAATAGCCTCAAAGGCGCACCCGATGCCTACTGGATTCCAAGCCAAAACCTCCTCTACCCTCTCTGGTTGGTTGGTGGCTTCCTAGCATGTCTGGGCGCCCTCCTCTCTGTATTTGCCCTATTTACAATTATAATCGGGTTTAGTGTTTTTCGTTCAATTCGACAAACTCCTAACTCCCAATACTACGCGAAAACTCCCGTATTCCTCGGCATGGGCCTAGTTTACGGAATAGTTGGGCTGGGAAGTTTGCTTGCCCTGCTAATCTTTGATCTTCCTCTTTCCTATCCCCAAAGTTTGGGACTAACTGTCATCTTAGGGCTCTTTCTTGGTAGTTTGGTGGCTTTTCTTCTACTCGTTGGAATCAAATACCGCTTGAACCAGAAAGAGGCGACATCAACTTGGAATGACTTCGGTGGATTTAACGGAACAGGAACCGGAAGTTACAGAAATCTACTGAAAATTATTCTCCTTGGATTTCTTTTAGGGTTTATTGGCATTATTTGGCTGTACCTTTGGGTTCTTCCCGTGGATTTACTCCTTGCATTAGACTTCCGAGTCTTTATGCCTTTCATGAAAGCCCTCTCACCTCTCCGTGCCCTCTTCGTGCCTTTATACTTCCTCCTATTCCTGCCAATCTTCTTAATTGATGGACTCTGGACATTTGGATACCTTCGTACCAAACCCAAAGAATGCTGGTGGAAAACTCAAACCTGGTGGACCAGCAAAGCCATTTTCATCAAAATTATCATCATGGCGATTATTCTCCTCATCCAAACAGTGGTAAGTCTAGCCATTGGAGGGCCTTTCATCTCCGGGTTTATCGGTTTTTATCTCCTTTTTCTCTGGATTTTCATACCCATGTATGCCATATCCACCACGTTTCTTGCCTGGTCTTATCGGCTCAGTAATCGCTTCTACATCGCGGTCTTCTTCAATGCCTTCCTCTTCGCCTGGTTAATGGCTGCAATTCTTCCCATCTATCTTTAGCTTCTATCGGAAAGTTAAAGCCCCATAACTTCCCCATTCAAGGATGTAAGGGTGTTAGAGGTATGTCGGAGAATCGCTTCTGGTTATTAGATGCGGTCTATTCCGAAACCGATCAAGGCGTCTTACTAACTTTCTTGGAAGAACGCGGTCAGAAGCTAACAACCATCAAAGCTGATTTTCAACCCTATTTTTATGGCCAACCAGCTGGCTTGGGCGAATCAGTCCAACGAAAAGATTTGATGAAAGACGAGTTCATCACTGTGGCATGGTTACCATTAGATGCCAAGGCTACGGTAGAACGTGAATGGGAACGAAAGATTGACCCGGGACTAAGTTATGTGTATGACCATGATCAACGGTTTGGCTGTCCACATGAAAAAACAAAAACTGGTTACAAACTAAATCTAAGCCTTCATCGCGAGCAACTCAAGGAGTTCGATTCCATCTTTACAGAGACTGCTGAACAAGATCCGATAAAATATGGCTTTTTGAAGGAATTCTTTCGTTACACCGTTCAACCGGTTCCCGATATTCCTCAGGCCTTACTAAGTTTAAACAAAACCTACGACGAATCCCAGATGCTTTGGGCTATCATGCTTTCCCGCATCGCCAACATACCCTTTCGCCGGTCACTAACCAGTCGCAGTGTTTCTGAGTGGATCCGCTCCATGCTCAATACCACCTATCGCAAACTCGGTATTCTCATTCCCAATCCTGATGATTTGACCAAGGGACATACACCACACCGCGTCGAAGGGGCGCTGACTATTGCCCCCAAACCCGGTGTCTATTATAACATGGTTGCCCTCGACTTTGAATCACTTTACCCCAGTCTCATCGACACCTATAACCTATCATATGAGACTATGGATTGCGATCATGCCGAATGCTGCACATTCAAAGTCCCGGATGAACCTCATTATGTATGTAACCAACGACGTGGTATTTTCAGCGCTCTTATCGGCGCATTAAAGGATTTACGGGTTTATTGGTTCAAACCACGGAGCCGCCAACAAAATCTATCTAAAGACCAACGAAATCAGGCAAAAACCATATCTGATCTCCTTAAATTCCTGTTAGTAA
>JBHLPR010000085.1:0-7864 GCA_048939245.1 Promethearchaeota archaeon
ACTATTGGCACCCTCCTACTACATATTGCAGGAGTGGAGTGGGCCTGGATTTTCGGAGACATTGATGGTAAAGAGGTGGATTACGAAAAATGGAAACACGCCTTTGCCCTGGCACCAGATGTGAATATTCCACAATTGAGAGAGCAAAGAAAGGACTTCTATCTGAATCACCTATCAGAGGTTCGAGAAGAGGTTTATCAACGGCTAAAGCGTTTCCAGGATGATGACTTGGATAAGATTGTGAAGAGTGAGGGTAGAAAGCATAGTATCGAATGGATTTTGTTCCACCTCGTCGAACACGAAGCAATACATGTGGGACAGGTCTCAGTCTTATCCAGATTGTATAGAAATTTTGCTGTTTAAAAGATGTCATTTTATTAGGAGCCCTAGCAATTACGCCAATATAATAGGAATAAATAGAGACCAGATTAAGAGGACAACAATCGCCTATTGATGGAGTGTTTTAACGTTTGCCCATTGCTTTGCTTACTTTGGCCATGGGGCAGTGTTGTTTATTTGGGCAATTAGGGCACAAAAACAGAAATGATAGAATCAGATGTACCGTGAAGAATACGAGTAATATTGCGACAAAGAGGAAGAGATCATTCCAATAAAGGAGAAATGCGGAAACAAATCCGATTATGTAATACAAGGTACCGAAAATGCCTACCAATTTGGCACTAAGTGCTAGCGTTTTTTCACTGTACTGATCTTTTCGATAAAGGATTTTCGATATTAAAGGCATGAAGTATAATTGACACACTCCAACGCATTTCTTGTTTCTAAATGGGCATTGTGAGCAAATTACTCCTCCTGCGAAATTCGTTAATATCCAAAACCCAAGAAACACGGCTACCAACAAAACTGACCTTAATAACAATAAAACGAAGAGTCCTAGAAATGAAATGATAACAGAAATCGTTGATAGTATTAGAACAATCTTCAGATTTCTCGAAAACATGATTACTTGCTCTTTCTGAGTTGTCGTATAATTCCGAGTAAAAAGTTAGTCCGCGGAACCTTTTTCATATAGGCGTTATACTCATCTCCGAACTTCTCAATGGCGTCTCTGTCAGCTCTTACCAAATCAATGTATGTCAACGGGAATATAGGAATGCCCAGTAGGACGATAACCCAGTGTTGGAAAAGCAACATACCAGCAATTGCCCAGAGGATGAAGGTCACATACTGTGGATGGCGAACAATAGAGTATATTCCTGTATCCACAAGTTTAGTTGTGTGAATGTAACTTTTTCCCTTTCTAACTCGACCTTTTTTACGAAACTCGATTACTGGAAGCAAACCAAAAACAAGACCCGAAATAACATAGAGCCCCACTCCAATATATGCTAAAATCTCAATTTGGGAAACTGCAGATAGCAAATAAATGCCAACGATAATCTGTGAGATAAAAAGAAAGCTTACAAGAGCTACTGGAATAAAACCTAACCAAGAGAAACTCTTCGTGGGCATTTTATTTCTCTCTCATTTTGAGATTATTTGACCTGTTCTTCTTTTTATAAAATATTTACAAGATATTCCTTCTGTGTCCTATCATATAACCATATAAGAAATAGTAATTTGGGATCAAATAATGTTACTTTACTCACATTTTGTTAAGTATAATAAATCCGAAGAAAACCAAGTTACATTCTATATTATAGTAGGTTATTCATCATAATCCATTCCCAAGAATAACCCCGTTATCAGAATAAATGCAACCAGAAGACCAAGCAAAACAAAAAAAATAATTGTTTGTAAAAACAGCGATGGGAACGCTAAGGCCTACAGCTCCCCCAATAATTGCTCCTATACTTCCATTTCGTTCTGATTTTTTCACTTTGTTCCTACTCCCTCATTCGCGTTTTGTGTAAGATATCTTACATGATTCCAGATAAATGTTACAAAAAAGGAGGAACTTTCAGGCTATGAGTAAGTCTACACATTGGGGTCACAAAATGTAACTATACTCACATGTTGTAAAATAGTGAAAGTAGAATAGAACAATAATCTTCAGGCTTTACGAAAATACACTCGTCAATTAAATCGAAGACTATTGGCTAGATTATTCCTTAACTTGAGTCAAGTAATTGTTTCAACCAATCAGGAATTTTGTAATCAACAATCACCTGACATTCTCCCGTATGCCAATCAGGGTATGGCTTAATATCAATAACAGGAGTTCCATCAACTGCATCCAATCCTTTCACCCAAAGAACATTGTTTTCATGGTTTACAAGCTCAACAAGAGTCAGTCCTATGGGATTCGGACGACGGGGAGCTCTAGTCGCTAAAAAGCCTACTAGATGTTGATTATCTGAGCAGCTCGGATGAACCCAGGAACTATCTTCTCTGATTTGCATTTCGTGTAACCAAAAGATTATGAAAATATGTGAAAACTCCTCAATTCCTAGTAGGGCGTCTGCCAAAGAGTCTTTTAGTACAACTTTAGACATGGCACTAAAATCTCTCTCATCTGACGATAGGCGTTCTATGAAACCTATTGGTTGGAGATGAATTGATTTAAGCCAGCTCAAATGAATCACGGCAATGAGATATTATACAGCGTGAATTAAGGATTATCATTAGGGATCACAAAATGTAACTATCTTCATTTTTTATATTCGTTCTAAACAAATAGTGCATTGAGGGTAACTAATGGTATCCAGTAAAGACCTTTCCTCATGGGTGAAGCAATTCATTTTACAAATTACAAATGAATGGGATTGGTCAGTAAACTTTTCGATTGATATCCCTGAGAAAAACCAAACTTGTTATCAGATTTTTCTTTCCCTAAATAAGCTTCACCTTTCGGTAGTAGTTCTTTTTGATAAACAAAAGGCTGAAGAAGGAGATGTCGCGGACCTGAGGGAAAAAATCAATCGAGGACTAACACTATTGAAAGAATTAGCTGACGAAAGAGTTGTGATATAATATCTCGTTGATGCGATAATAACTTCGCGATTAGGAATCACCTTTTTTTAAAAAAAAAACCCGAATCAAAGTATATTCAAGATATCACTTGTAATATACAGTGATGATCCTCATCAATTACAAACATTCAACGAACTAACTAGTAATAATTCTACATTTTTGGCAATTGTTAACAAAATGTAAGTAATTCTTCATAATGGTACCAAATATTGTAGCCATCATGACAAGTTCATAATCCAAACTTTGGATAACTTAAGATGCATTGAAAGAGAAAATCTTTAACACGAGAAATATGACATATACTGTATTTTCAGCAGTTCTATGAGGGATTCAATTGTCATATAAGCAGCCACCTCATCTTGAGGATAAAGAAATCCAAGATTTTTTTCAAACCGCCAAAATTGCCCGTTTATGTACTTTTAATAAAAACGGAACAATCCATGCTGTTCCCGTCTGGTTCAAGTATGAAAATAATCAGTTCACAATTGCTGCACCTGAAAAAAGCCAAAAAGTGCGCAATATTCTCCGAAACAACAATGTCACATTGTTGGTTGATGTCGAAGGCCCCCCTACACGAGGTGTCATTGTCTACGGAGAAGCAGAGGTCAATTTTGATAAATGGGATGAGGAAGCCGTTGATTTGCTCTCAAGGTATTTCTCCCGTGAACAAGCAGAAAAAACGATGAAAGGTGTCCAAACACTTACGAATTGGATTAAAATCACAATTACGCCCAACCGGTTTGCATCCTTTGATTATGAGAAAGATGACAAGTATTGGAAAGCTGCTGGATATTCTCCCGGCCGATCATGAAATATCTGTTTAGAAATGATTTAGCCAGCCAGTATCAGCGACTTTTACTGTCGAAAAACTACTTCCTTGCAAAGATCCAATATTGGGTTTCCCCCTCGCGTACAAGAATTTCATCACGAATTATCTTGAACCCTGCGGCTTTCACGAGAGCAAGTGTTGTTTCGGGGGCTGGGGAACTCCAATACATGGTTACGCCCAAGAAGTAATTGGTACCTTCCATTTCGTGAATCCCTGTATTGAAAAAAAGGATGTCTCCGGGTTTGAGTACGCGATAGAAATTTTGAAACACGAGGTCGTGTTTTCAGTCCTCCTTGTCTAGAAGGGTGTGACGGGTTCAGGCATCGGCATTCCCACAAAAGTGATCATTCGCTTATACATTTCTAAAAACTGCCGACCCCGGGTCGTGACTCTAAACAGACGGCGATTATCTTCATCAATGACTTCCACTAGTCCACGATCTTCGAGAAATTGCAGTGTTGTTTTCGCACGGTCCACTGGAAGATTGGTTGATCGCGCAGCCCGCGTCAGAGGACAGTAACCATGAATAACGATAATTCGAATCAACATTGCGTAAATATCATATCTTGTCCTTTTGAGACTTGGACCCTCCTGAGCCACCTTCATCACCTTTATTATTTATTACCATATTCAGTTGCGCGTTTAACAGATTTCGCATTAAGGGCTTTTTTGTATAAAGGCGCTGGTAAAACCTATTCGTCCGTCTCTTCTTTTCCATAACGAACTAATTCCTGACCTATCATAGTAAAGATAACAGCCACCCAGGCAAACCCCTGATATTTTGTCAAGAAGGTCGCCAAATCGAGGGTTCCTAAAAGCCACATTTGAGCCAAATTCCAAATCAGCCCCATAAGACTCATCCCCGCCCCAATTCCAATGAAATAGGTGGCTGTCCGATGCCGACCCAATAATAGGAGTATACACCCGATGACTACCGTCCAACCGCCCATAAAGGATAGTAGGACAAGAAGCAAAAGGACAATAACCAAGATATTGGTAATGATTTGATTGGGGCTTAAACTAATGGCAATAAGAATCGCCCAGCCCCAGAATCCTGTGGAGGTACCATAGTACCCTGTGACGATGAGAATTATTCCACCAACCAGCGCAAAGACCAAAGCCGCAATATTTCGTTTCTGCATAGAACCACCATCTAGTAAATGCTTGCTAGAGCCAACAAGTTTAGATGTAGTTTCCTTACTACCAGCGCTTCACCCTTTTAAACAAGCCTCACACTTCGAATTTCTTTCAATAAAGGATACCTGAAAGCGTATCTCGAAAAGGTTTTTCTACCGTCGTACTAACAGTGAGAGAACCACTTGGAAATCTCTGAGGCTACACAAATGGGAAAACGAATCACGGAAATCACGGAGCTCCTTGATGAACTCGAAGTCAGATATGAACTCAAAGACGAGACGATCGTGGCTTTATGGAAAACAGACAAATGGGAGAATCTCGTCATTAACTTCATCTTCAGTCCCAATGATATTTGGCTTACCATTGTAGGATGGCAGAAATTCCCTAATCTCTCTAAGAATGATACAACTGAATTTTATCAAAGACTCCTCCAAGAGGCTTGGAATTTCAATGGTACTAAATTCTGTTTAGATCCGGATGGAGATTTGGCTGTCGTGGTTGAGACGGCAGATACGGAGATTAGTGCAGAGGAGTTGTCTCGCTATATTCGCCAGGTGTTAAATGCTGCTGATGAGATGTTTGATTGGGTTCCTAAGAAAGCTTGGAAAGAATAAGCGAATATGGCTGATTTTGTGTAATGGTTTGCGTAGTCAAGTATATAATTAGGGCTTGCTTTCTTGCCGTCGTTGGAGATTAACTCCCAGGACCTTGAGGACATCAGCAATTTTTACGATGGTGTTGACGCAGCCATCTCGGAAGAGAAGAATTGCGCGTCCCACGATGCCAAGTTTTTTGAGTAAAAGCCCACCGAGTAAGGCTTCCTTTTCGCAAGCGATACCGAGGATAGCATGTGGCTGACTGAAGTCGATGATTTTTTGGACCATGCTTCCACCAGGGAGAATGTAAACCCCTTTATAGCTGAGTTCTTCAGCCGCTTTGGTGATTTGATAGATTTGACATTCGGGATTGCAGCGTTGACAGACGTAACCGTGATTACCAAGAGGAGCTTTGCAGTCGGGTTCGCGGAGACATTGAGGGACAAACACCACGCGTTCCTCTGGAGGGACCTTTTGGAATTCGTCTTGATTTTGCTGGTTCATTTTTTGGATGTATGCCTGGATTACTTCTTTCTCTGTACAACCGTTCTTTAAAGCTTCAGCTTTGATTCGAGATAGGACTTCAATTTCTATTGCAGAATCAACCATTAACAGGAACTCCAGACATCAGGGAAAGCGTGTTGGGTAAAGCTAGTCAGTGATAGCACACCATATATATGTATCAGTAGTGTCAGTCAGGTTTCTTGGAGTAAATGTTGACGATGAACAAGGAAGCCGTGGGCACCATTTTCATCCTCATCGGTCTGTTTGTTTATGGAATTCACCCAGTGGTTGTGGAATTTGGTGGATTATGGGTTGCTCCACTTTTCTTTGCTGCGATAGCAGCACTCATCGCTGGATTGATAGCGGTGATTCTTGAACGAGAGCTCATATCATCAACTCGAAAAGAAATCTCACATTCTGATTTACGTCGGTTAGTTATGGCAGGAGTATTTGGCACGTTTTTAGCATTCACTTGCTTGTTTATCGGATTACAATTTTCGAGTTCGAATAACGCGGCGATTATTCTACGATCAGAACTCGTTTTTGCCTTAATTTTTAGCTACTTCTTTTTGAACGAAGTCATTTCTAGACGCCAAATGCTTTGGATGGTGCTGATGGTCTTTGGAGTCGTGTTAGTTGTCATTTCTAACCAGCTAACAACCTTAGGAATTGGTGACATTCTCCTATTGATAACACCCATGGCTTGGGCTGCGGGTCACACCTTTGCTAAGCCCGTATTAGAACGCGTCTCATCATGGACGGTAGTGGCGTATCGAAATCTCGTTGGAGGAGTGTTGCTTCTTATTCTGGCAATAGGAGGAATAATACTCGGTTATCCACTTCTTTATTCGGCGAACCTCTCCCTTCTTATTGTAGTAATTTTAATTGAGGCCCTTGTCATTCTCCTTGCGCATAGTCTATGGTATCAAGGCATCAGTCGGATCAACCTTGGCAAAGCAACAGCATTGATAGCCCCTGCGCCATTAGTGACCTTTACTCTTTATGCCTTTGTATTTCAGATTCCCCCAACGCCATGGCAGCTTATTGGAGCGATAATTGTTATTGCAGCGACGATCCTTCTTGCCCGTGAAGTGAGTCTCCATCGCGAGCTCGATGCGCCAGAACCGCTTTGAATCCACAATGTTCAAGAATTACACCAATAAACACACCTAAAAACCTCCAGAGGGTTAGAGTGCATCGAGTTGGTTTTTAATGACCATCCTGAAATCATTTCCCTTGGAATCGTTATTATCTGCGCGGCGTCTTCTAACACCGCAACTGGTAGATGACCGGGTCTATTTCATTAGCGATATGGCCGGAATGTATAGTCTGTTTGCGATGGATAAACAAGGAAGCATCCCCGAACCCCTTCTTCCCCGAGGACTAGCTTTGCAAAATCCGCATCTTCTAGGTGGATACAACTTTCGTGTTATTTCATTGTTGAAAAAAATCTTGGTCATGGTGGACAAGGATGGTGATGAAAATTACCAGCCCTGCTTCATCCCACTCACAGGCGGAATACCAGAACCCGTCTTTGGTGACCATTATGCGGGTCAACAGCTATTATGTCTCGAATATGATGATGAAACAGCTACTGCTTATTTCACGATCGATGATCGAAAAACGCCACACCAAGAAACGATTAAAGTGGATTTAGCAACTCGTAAGGTCACATCCTTGGGAAAAAGTATCTATGGCAACTATTGTTTCGGGTATAACAAAGACCATAATCAGATACTCCTCCTTGACACATACACCGCCAATGATGACGTCTTATTCATATGGAAAAAAGGCACCAAAGAACGCACCCTCCTATTCGGAACACCGCTAGAAGCACGAGAGGAAGGAAAAGAATATCCCCTCT
>JBHLPR010000003.1:0-81894 GCA_048939245.1 Promethearchaeota archaeon
AAGGACCCCATATCTTTCAAGTCTGCAATGGAGGGCAGCTCTTTCGAGCTTCGAATAACTTGTAATGCTTCCACAACTGAATGTAAATCCGATGAAATGGGCAGAGAGTGGAGATTGTAGCGACCTACGTGATCCAAAGTCGTTACGATGATGCGTTGCTTCTCCAGAAGAACATCGTAATTAATCAATATCCACCGGCGATCTGCTGGCATAAGTGCAGAGAGTTTTTGCAGCATTTTATAATCCTGTGGAATCATTCCTGTTCCGGAGTCCTGACATGCAGCAGAAATCACATTGCGGTTGATGTTAATTTTTTCCATGATTTCCTTAAACTCTGTTCGAAGAGCATTTCGGCGCGTCTGATATTCTACCTCAGGTCTCCCTTTTGGTGAAAGTTGTATCAACTGGCGCTTAATTTCACTTGCTCGCTTCAAAAGGCTGATCTCTTCTTGCATTAACTTGGAAAGTTCCTTACAGCGTTCAAACCCGAGATTATCGGTTAAAAATGGGTGGAGATGAGCGACTTTGCGGGGACTAGACCAATCGATAATCTGATCCACAATAAATCGCTCATTTTGTTTATGATACATCAGAGATCCAAGATGGATGGCTTTTGTTAGTGCAGCTTCAACGTGCTTCCAAGGAAGTGGTAGCTGTTCTGGGGTGAAGTCAAGTGGGATATCTAATTCCCTGCCTAGGGTGACTGCTCGAGTAATCGTTTGTTTGACGGAGTTAAAATCCGATGAATCTACCCGTAGGCTAGCTAGTCTGAGAAGGGTTTGAAAATATTCTTGTGGGTAATCATCTTCGCTAAAAATGGTTGCAGCTTTTTCATAATACTCCAAGGCCTTTGTCGGATCCTCTCTTTCAATTAATGGCGCAATTTCAAAGAGGAGCTTGGCTTCAGTTTTGGCATCCCTCGGTGAACCTAAGGCTTCTAATGCTCCCAAAAGGGCTTCTTTTTGTAAATTCGGTTTGTCTAGTTGCTTATATGCTTCAGCTAGTTGTAAGTATGCTTCATTTTTATTAAAGCTAGGTTCGTCTCCGAAATCCTTAATGGTTTGACTCAGATATTGCGCAGCTTCTGAATACTGGGTAGTTTTCATTAATAACAAACCAAGGCTTAGTGTGGCTTCAGTTCTTAGCTCAGTGGGTAATTGTTCATCATGAATGGCTTTCTCTAATACAGCTTGGATTTGTTCCGGAGGTTGGGAGTCAAGTGATATTTGTGCCAGACTCACTCTAAGTGTGGAGACAAGAAGGGCTTTACCTTGCTCTTGTGCCAGTTTCAGCCCCTCCTGTAAAAAGTTGAGTTCTTCTTCGACTCTTTGAGATTTTTTCACGGTATTCAATAATAACTGGTATGCCCGAATTTCGAGAGATTCTTCGTTTAGGTTTTGGAGGAGTTCGATTGCCAATTTACTCTGTTCGAGCGCTTCGGTTAATTGTGAAAGCTCGAGGAACATCTCACCAACTTCAACATAGATACGTGCTTCTTGGTCCTTGCGAGCATTTTCCTGATAATAACGGATGGACTGAGTAAATTCCTGTTCAGCCTGTTTTCGCTTCCCGATTCGAAGCAGGGATTTTCCCTTGAGGACATGGGTCTGTAATTCGCGCGCTTTTTCTTTTAACTTGGCAAATATTTCGATGGCTTTGTCAAAGAGCCGGAGCGCTCTTACATCTTGAATTAATAGTCCTAAAATTTGGGCAACAACCAAAGCCGTTTCAGCATAGGCAAGGTAGTTCTTTTGTTTTTCAAAGTATTTCAGAGCTGCTTCGCCATGAGCTAGCGCTTGTTCCGGTTGTCCTTGCTGAAGATTCAAACGTGCCTGATGATATTTACAGAGCGCTATCCCCGTATTGTCAGATGACTGAGTAAAAACGGATTGGGCTTGTTGGATCGTTGCATACACCTTATCAAGATAGCCTTCAGCTAAATAGGTGCTAGCCAAACCAAGATACGCATACGCAGTTAGTACAGGGTTCCCTGCCTTATCCCACAAGCGAATAAGCGAGGTTAGCGTTTCTTCAGTCTTTGCATGTTCATCCAAGTATTGAAGGACTTTGGCATACCCCGTTAAGGTCTCTCCTCTTAGTTCAAGGTCATCAATGTTTGAGGATAGTTTTACTGCTTCCTCGTATCGAACTGCACTCTCCCGATAATTCCCGACTCGTGCTAAACTATTCCCAATCCTGTTGAGCAGTCTAATTTGCCAAAGCACATCTCTGCTAGTATCTGGAATTTCGAGTGCTTGGGTATACGCACGATTGGCTTCCTCAAGATATCCGAGATTTTCTAACACACGACCCATGGTTAAAAGCGCTGCACGTAATGCGGGAGGATCATCGATTTCCCGTAATATTCGAACCGCCTGCGTACAACTTACTAGGGCCTCTTTCGTTTCTCCCAGTGCCATTAGGGCTTTTCCAATCTCACAGGTAACAATACCGGTTTCGCGTTTTTTCCCTTCTAACTGAAATTGCTTCTGTGCAACTTTCCACGTTTTCAATGCTTCTTTGAAGTCTTTCTTTAGATAGAACTCGCGACCAGTGTTGAAGAGCGCATCAGCATTTGGTGTTGAAGACACGAGAGTAAACCTTCAGAGAATTGTTTGTTTTTCACACACAAAAGATTAGCCATTTAACCTAGTTTAATTGTGGAGATGTTTTTGTTGACAGAATCGCTTTTATTGCAGCAGCAATTAAACGATTACTATCGCTCTTAACTGTCATTAGGAAAGATATCACTGAATCATTAGAGTTTAAGCACTATATATGTCAAAACAGAAACACTATTAGTCTTTTTAAAATATCCAGGACGGTTCAACTACAAGATTAAGGCGCTGCGTTGATTAGAAAATGACGGCTTCAGAAAACTCGGTGAAATTATCAAAAGATAAGCAACGTATGCTTCGGGGTAGCATATTAATGACGCTTAGCCCCGTATCCGCGCTATTTCTTGGCATTGTTATTAGTCTATTAATCGATGCCTACATTCCACCCCAAAATTATGCAATTTATCAATGGTTTAATGTGTTTTACACACTTTTTGGCGCGCTCATTATTTTCAGATTACCCACAGCTCTTCAATATAGAATTGCTTCTGCAAAGGGTTCAGACCACACAGAAGAGTTACAGAAGTTGATGAAAACAAACACAATTTTGGCATTAATCTTAACGCCTTTAAGTGGAATTATTTCATTTTTAGCTATTCCTGTCCTTCTTGACCTCTTTCTTCTAAGTGGTCAATACTTCATGGTGGATGTCCTCATATGCGCCTTGGGAATTATGGCACTTACACTTTCTACATTTGCCGTTTCTGCTTATAAAGGATTACAGGAGTTTGAAGTCGTCGGTATTGGACAATTTGTTTCAAATCTCATAGGCCAATTAGCTGTGATAATATTAATCGTGGTGGGGGTTGGATACCTCGGAATCGTCAGCTTAGGCGTTCAGGCGCTGCTTTACAAATGGATTGTTGTTGGTGTCCTAACAACAATGATCCTGACCGTAGCTGTTCGAAAAAGTTGGACCCTAAAAGGAAGTACTTACCCCTTCAAACCACTAGTTAAGTTCGCTGCTCCACTAATCACCTCATTCATCTTCGTGTTTATCTTTTCTGAATTACTTGTAATGCTGTTCTTGAATCCATTCCAAGAAGAACTCGGTCTTTACGGATTTGCAGTGCGGATTGCCAATTTTGTGAATGCTCTAACCCTCGGATTCTACGGGGCTTTAAGTTCATTTTATGCTCAATCATATGGCAAGGGAGATTGCGAAAATTTGGAGAAGGATGTTGGCTGGACAATGAAGATTTCAGTCTTTCTCTTCCTTCCAATGGTAATTGGTGCTATGATTATCTCTCCAGCTATCTTCCTAATTCTCTTTCCTAATTACTATTGGGCTTATCAGTATTTCATAATCCTGTTGTTCAAAGTCATTCTCTTCTTATTCCGTAAGCCCTATCTTGATATCATTAACGTACGAGGTAAATCTAATCTCGTCCTAATAATTCAAGTCATCGCTTCGATGCTCAGTGGTGTACTAATGTTCCTTGCTTTCAGCTTTGGTCCCCTGATAATGGCATATGGTCTCATTGATAATGCGTTATTATTGGTTGTGCTAGCCTATATTTTGAATAATCTATTTATCTCGATTTTCGCTGCTATTGTAATCAAACGAGATATAGGAATCAAATTAGGGATACGCGGAGTTCTTCCACTCCTGTTAATCGGATTTCTAATAATTCCAACGGCAATGATAATCCACTTTCTATACTTGCCCCCCCTCTTAGAGCTTGCAATTATCATTCCCCTAGGTGTAATCATCTATCTTCTACCCATTCGTTATCTACGGATAATTAGTGAAAAAGAAATTAGGAAGGCTTCACAATTTCTACCCCGACGCTTTGCTTCTTCATTTGCAAGTATCATTGTTCGCCTTTTTGTTCGAAACTCAGACAACTAATCAACAAAGCGGAACCTCATCGCTAAGATAAGCTTGACCTAACAACTTATAATGGAAAGTTAGTACCAAATTATTCAATTAATCGGTTTCGTGTAATATTACACACCTAATTTCCCCTCAGACCAAAGAACGAAGATATTTGTATTTGATTCGACGTCGAAATTGTTAAGCAAAACTTCTAGATTGAGCTTATTATGGGATTAACTTGACTCGGACAATTGTTCACCTATCGCATTCAGGATTACCAGATGCACGTATTGAACGCATTGCTACTCTTTTACAGTCTTATGGGCGACAAGTCTTTTTAGGTCCACAAGGAAAACAAACTACTCTCCTTTCGGACTCATTCAACACCATCATTACCACGCAGGCCTTTTCGACGCCTGGAAATCTTGGGTTACCACTCGTTTATCATCGCCTTCGACGACAGATCAACCGAATTATCCGGCGGATTAATCCTGTTTTAATTTATGCCCATAACATTATCGCTGCCAAAATCGCGTCTGACCTTTCAGTTCCTTTTGTATATGATGATCATGAATACTGGTCACGACAAGCAACTCTTCGTCGTATTGGGCATTTTTCAGGGGCTACTAGACTCAAAAATATTGGGCGCTACTTTTTAGCTCCTCATATCTGGCGGAAATGGGAAACTCAAATTTTAGCCTCGTCAATAGCAAACATTACTGTTAGTGAAGCAATTGCACGCGAACATAGAAGACGCGGTAAAGATTGCAGCGTAATACCAAATCTTCCCCTAATGAGGGAGTTAGTTACAATAAAAACCCCTGCACTTCAATCTGGGCAACTTCGCGCTATTAGTCTAGCTTCTGATTTCCAAGGTTTTCAAGAACACCGACAACCAGGCGACAATCTGGAGGTCTGGGAAAAAGAAGGCGGAATTTTGATGGACTGGGTTGGACGACCGCCTCCACCCAATCTTAGGTGGATACGGCATCGTCGCTGGATTGAGCCCTCTCAACTTCTCCAAGTGCTTACTTCTGATTATCAGGTTGGGTTTATTCCTTGGACGAAAAATTGGTACCATCGATACTCACTTCCTAGTAAAACTGCATGGTATGCTCACGCGGGATTGCTCTTTGTTCTTAGTTCAGATTATGCATCGCTCATTGAGTTTCTTCCGGAAGAGGCTTATTTCGCTTTTACCAATCCTAGTGAGCTGTGTAACATTATTCGGAAGCTGCTGAGCTTCTCGCCTGATAAGATTCTTGCCCATAGAATGCGTGTTAAAGAGTGGGCAGAAAACCATGCGATTTTAGATCAGTACAAACCTATTCTTGGTAAAATAATGAACAAGGTTGAATGAATTGGTTAAGTGAATTACAACTCCCAACGTACTTCGACGGTAGGCTGGGTTCAGCGAGTGTGATCTTAACCATCAGGTGGGGCGTTTTTTAGGGTGCGTTTAAAACCAGTTTAATTGCCTCAAAAGTCTCAGCATATTGCACTCCGATTTTCAAACCGTTTGCTCTCAAAAGGCTTTTCAGATATTCTTTATCGAAATACGTCCTCTTCTGTTCAATCTGGCTTTGATAATTCCATAATGCATCAATTTTCTTTTGGATATGTTGCTCGGATAATGCTACAAAGCAGTTTTCACGAAATTCGATATGATTCCACGGAAGTTCATATCCGAGAATCGTACTTGATTTGAAACTCCGAAGTGCTTCGTTAGTAATTGTCTGGTGATCCTGGTGTAAATCATTCGTCGAGGGTGTGAAGACTAAATCAACCGTGTTTTTTTTATTATATCTGTAGAGAATCTCGAGAATCTGTTGGCGCAATTCAGGAAAATGCCTGGCTTTGAAATCAAAAATCTTGGAATCAGTTATTCCGAGAACGTTCAATGATTTTTGGCATTCTTTTTTCAATTGAAGGCGCGGTGCAGAAAAAGCGAAGTATGTAATATCACTGCCCTGTTCAACGAGTTTGGCAATTGTCGCACCAGCACCTAGTTCTCCATCGTCGGTGTGCGGACTTAGAATCAATACTTTTTGGAAGAATTGTGCGTTCATTCTATTCTCCTACCTCCTTTGTGAAACAGTTGATCCATATATCGCACCATCCTCCTTCCATAATCAATTTTCGTTTTATACCTTCTTACATCTTCTTCGGTGAGCTCACCAAGCGCTAGCCGGATGGCTAAGTATGGTGCAATGAGATCGGATTGATAAATAAAAGTGGAGACGCGTGGGTTGATTTCAATCAACTTATCCTCTATGAATTGAAGGTTCACACAAT
The DNA here is from genome assembly GCA_048939245.1 of Promethearchaeota archaeon. GTDB lineage: Archaea > Asgardarchaeota > Hermodarchaeia > Hermodarchaeales > Hermodarchaeaceae > Hermodarchaeum. Next base: position 6,733 of record JBHLPR010000003.1, read on the forward strand.
AGCTAAGAGGAATGGCTTTCAGAATCACGCGTGTCTGTTCTACTAGAGCTGGCTGTTGTACTAATTGACCGCGGACGATGACCCCCCACCGTGCCTGTTCCACCGTTTTCACTGTGGTCAATAATTCCCGACCTTCCAAAGCCAGTGTGTCCGTCGTCCGTTCCATCCCCTCAATGAACTCCATTAGCAGTAACTTGGGGAAATTGGTCTGATTTGAAAAAATAGTTTGGATTTCTTCTAAGGAGATGTATTTGCTGGTTGGTTTCTTTTCCATTAGATGCTGTCTTCGATTTACCCTTGAGTCGATGATGCGCACACCACGGCTCCCTTTACCGATATGAGGTTTGAAAATCACAGGGTTTTCTGGGTATCCTAATTTTTCAGCTGCATTAAGAAATTCGTCGAGAGAAGCCACACTAATATACCGTGGTAGGGTAATTTTGGTTTTTGAATGTAATCTTTCATACATTCTATATTTGTTATTGGACAGCACAATGGGTTCTGGATCTGAAACAAGTACCTTCGTTCCAAAGCCTTCGATTTCTTCTTTGTTCAAGGCTAATGGGAGAACTTCATTACTTGATTCGGGGAACAATACATCCGGGCTTTCTTTTTCTATAATTTCAAGCATTCTAGGAATATACTCGGGTGAGTCTCCTGGTGGGACTTTGTAAAACCTTTTAGTTAAAAATCGTCCTACAGCTTCCTCGTCCATATCAGTTCCAATAACTTCTATAGATCGTTCTCCGTTATTTTGCAGCATGTGAATAAGCGTCGATGCTCCCGGACACCCACATGCCGTAAGGACTACCTTTAACTTTCTCATGCCGTTGTCAACTCAAAAATCCCAATCTAGTTGTAATTTCTCTTCTTGAGGGTAGTTATGGTCTTAATGCGTAATCGGGTTCAAGATACTTCTATTTTGCCATTCTTAACTTGCCTTATATTCTGTAGTAATTTTGAATAGTTCGTGGGGGATGAGGTATGGGTCTTTAGCTCTTTCAAACATGAGTGATAGGTGGTAACTGAGAACGCCTTCTGTTTGGCTCATCACTTCTCCTACGACGCGTTGCATCTCTTCTGTGGATGGAAAAGCGCCTTTTGCGTGTATGTTGTGTGCGCCTGTTACTATCCAAACCAGATAGAAATACGGGGATTTTGAAATTACTTCTGCGACCCTTTTAGTCAAGGCCGGTTCGCATTGCACGCCCATCGTAATAAAAATGGGGAGTTCTAATTTTCCTGGGTTGATAATGACACTGTATCCTTGGATTATTCCTTGCTTCTCTAACTTGGAAATGTGGTAGCGAACAGTTGCTTCGCTAACCTTCATGAGTTTCGCAATCCGGCGGTTTGAGGCGCGGGCGTTTTGTGAAAGGAGTTTAATTAGTTTGACTTCGAAACTGGAGAAGCCTTTCTTTCGTTTCATTATTATCACCACATCAAAATGCGAGAAAAACTGGGGACAAGTTATCGCATTTAGGGATTTAAATCTATTCTCTTTCCCTTAATTAGTTAGCGAATCGCTGAAAATACATCAAATAATGAGGTATTTGTTTCAGAAACCTTTTTAACAATACCACTAAGGGTGTGATGACTCAACTCGGTGATTCCGAATGAATAATGTACCAAACACGCTCATCGAAAAAATCGAAGAAAGTAAACGAATAATTGCTAATGCTATTGAAAAATACCCGAATATCGCGGTGGCTTGCAGTTTTGGTAAGGACAGTATGGTCGTTCTTTCATTGGCTCGTGAAGTCAAACCCGATATTCCAGTTTTCTCGATTTTAACTCCTATGAAGCCAGCAGAGACGTTCAAATTTAAGGAATTCGTTGAAGACAAATGGAAGTTGGATCTCACTGTATACATGGCCCAAGAGGAACCAATCGAAGGTCTTTGGAAGACAGATCCTGACCGATGTTGTCAGATTTTCAAAGTGGAACCTACCCTAAGAGCACTTGACGGTTTGGACGCTTGGATAACCGGGTTGCGACGTACCGAGGGTCGTACTCGCACTGATTATGAACCGGTAGAACCCTGTAATGGCACAATGAAAATTAATCCGATTCTTGATTGGACGGAGACGGATATCTGGCGGTACACCGCAGTATATGATGTGCCTGTGAACCCCGCTTACCGGAAGGGCTATCGGAGCCTGGGCTGTTCTCCTTGCACCAAAGTCGTTGGGGATGACGAATCTGAACGGGCTGGTCGCTGGCAAGGCACTAGTAAGTGTGGCGGAGAATGCGGTATCCATACGATGCACAAGAATGGAAATGGCGGGAAAATTGCACCCAGGAGTCAAACATGGGCCACTACCAGTTAATTTGTCCTGCCTGTAAAACCGAATTTACAGGTTACACCCTTTCTTGCCATTGCTCAACCTTACTCCGTACTGTGTATCCTAAACCCCTTGAACCCAGATCGCTGTATGGGTTGTGGAGGTTCCTTGACTGGTTACCCTGTAAGACTCCCCTTGATACAAAGGCCGGTTCTATCACCTACAAAAGCCACGGTTTAGCGAAAGAGCTCGGACTGAAAAATCTGTATCTATCGTTTACAGGCTACTGGCCAGAGAGGAATGCTCAAAATCTTACCGGCTCGTTTAAGGACTTGGAATCTAATCCGACTGTAGCGTGGGCACGAGAGAATGGGGTTAATGCATTAACAATTGCCTCTGCAGGAAATACCGCACGTGCGTTTGGTCATATAGCCAATCAAGTCGGATTTGATGTGTACCTCTTGGTGCCAGAATCTTATCTTGATATGCTCTGGACCCCTGAACCACCTACAGAGAATATCCATCTCCTTGCTGTAACAGGTGATTATTTCGAAACGATTGAGATTGCCAATGAATTTTGTGAAACGAAAGGCATACAAAATGAAGGCGGTGCAAAAAATGTCGCTCGACGGGATGGAATGGGCACCGTAATGCTGGATGCAGCATTCACCATGAAACGTATGCCAAATCACTATTTTCAAGCCATCGGATCAGGTACAGGCGCAATCGCTTGCTGGGAAATGGCGTCTAGACTTCAGAATCATGGTTGGGATGGCAATCCCATTCTTCATCTCTCCCAAAACGATCCATTCGTACCCATTTATAATGCCTGGAACGCTGGACGCCGACAAGTCCTTCCTGAAGACATGTTAAATGCAGAAGAACGCATTAAAAACATGCATGCGGTGGTTCTGTCTAATCGTAATCCGCCCTATAGTGTTGGAGGTGGCGTTTACGATGCCTTATCAGATACTCACGGCAATGTATATTCCATCTCGAATACCGAAGCTAGAGAAGCTGGTAAATTATTTATCGCTCTAGAAGAAATCGATATTCTCCCTGCCGCTGAAGTTGCGGTGGCATCCCTTATCCAAGCAGTGGAATACAACAATGTATCAAAGAATGATTATATTCTTCTAAATGTCACCGGGGGCGGCTTAAATCGTATTAAAGAAGACTTTGGGTTCCATCGAATCGAACCCGAAGGGTATATCCGTGATTCAACACAGCAATTAGACAGTATCATCACCTAAGAAAACGTAAAATTAAGATTTCGATGGGTGACTCCCGTGAATATCTCAGAAGAAATAATCACATCATTAAAGAACATCGGTGTAAATTTTTTCGTTACCTATCCCTGTGCTAAAATTCGTCATTTGTATAATCTAACCCATTCCAATTTTCCAAGTGTTCCAATAGTGAAGGAAGAAGAGGGCGTCGGTATTTGTGCAGGTGCGGCTCTTGCCGGAGCGAAGCCCGCTATGTTAATTCAAAGTACGGGTTTGGGAAATATGGTCAACGCGTTGTGTTCGCTGACGATAACTTATCAATTTCCTTTACTAATTCTTGCAAGCTGGAGAGGCGTCTATCATGAGAAAATTACCGCGCAAATTCCATTGGGAACCAGGCTTCCCAAAATAATCGAGGCAATGGAGATACCTTATCATATCATCAGGCAAAGGAATGATTTACCCAATCTTACTCGAGCTGCTACGGCGGCATATGAGAGAAATGAAATACATATTGTGTTACTTAGTCCACAGTTGTGGGAAAATAAAGTAACTGACGACAAACCCCCGCAAATAACGGAATTTTCTGGTATCAAAGTCGGAGAGGAAACGCTGCCAATTAATATGAAACGGGTGTTCACGCGCTTCGAGGTTCTCCAAAAACTGACTTCCTTTCTTGCGGACAAGTTAGTGATCTGTAATATTGGTTTACCTTCAAGAGAGCTGTACCAGGTAAAGCATCAACCATCGAATTTCTATATGCTGGGGAGCCTTGGGCTAGCCTCCTCAATTGGGCTTGGAGTCGCCTTATCTTCCTCAAACCAGGTTATCGTCATTGATGGCGATGGAAGCCTTCTCTCCAATCTTGGAACATTAGCAACCATTGCTCAAGAAAACCCAGCCAACCTAACCATCCTTGCCATCGACAATAGTGTCCATGGCTCTACTGGCAATCAAACCACGGCGACAAGCAAAACTGTTGATCTCGCCCTTGCCGCGAAAGGATTGGGTATCGAAAGAACCTATCGTGCTACAACACAGGATGAACTTCTCTCTATCCTTTCGAAGTTGTCTGGAGGTCCGAATTTTGTACACATTCCTACACGTCCAGGCAATATGTCGGTTCCTACTATTCCTTTAACTCCTTTTGAAATCCGAGATGGCTTCATGACGAAAATCATGCCATCGCAACCCTAAGCCATTTATAATGTAGGATGATATGGCAATCCACCTATGGGCTCATTTCTTGAGCCCCCAGATAAGCGAATAGCCACAAAGAGGCTAGTTCTTCATGAAAATTCTTCACCTTTCTGATAGTGGGCTGCCTGATATACGCATTGAACGCGCGGCGTTATTTGCCGCAAATAAGGGATGGGAAGTAGTCTTTGCTGGTGGTCGACCAATCACCGGACAAATTTTCGGGGTCTTTAAAAAAGTGCATTATCGTCATTGGGCTCCATCCGAAAAAACAGGATTTCCTCGATCCTTAAAGAAGTTACAGCAATGGCTTCGGCGCCTTCTTCGTGAAGAAGAGCCAGACCTCATTCATGCTCATGATATCTTTGCAGGGAAGGTTGCGTTAGAAGTTGGTCATCCATTTGTATATGATGATCACGAGATTTGGGGTTCTCGAATCAGTTTTCAAGGCTCAATGGCATTAAAGCGGAATCGCACACTTCTTCGTCGATTTGGATTATGGTATGCCATTCGAAACTGGAAGAAATGGGACTCAGAAATTCTTCATTCAGTACCAACCATTGCAGTTAGCAATGATATTGCACAATTATATCGAAAAGTTCAACCACAAACCTTTGTTATCCCTAATGTTCCAACATCTCACGAAATAGCGATGATACCTCCTAATCGCAATCGGGATGACACCTTCCGGGTTGCTTATATTTCCCGGCATAATCTTCCACTTGATAATCGAAGGGATACTGAAGCGCTTCGTCTTTGGTTAGAGAATCGGTTTGGTGCCACACTTGTTTTTGTCGGACCTAAGGTCATTGGCACTGAGGAAGTTGAAAATCATGGCTTTGTCAGCCACGAGCAGATGCTAAATATAATAGCCGATTGCGATCTTGCGCTAATGGGTCAAAAAACTCCTGTTCCCGTATATTCCTATCAAAATCGATTTCCTCTTTTTCTTCATTCCGGACTAAAAACCATCGTGCCTATTTCAAAGGTAATAGAGGTGAAATTCTGCAATCAACATGCGGTTGGATGGTCATGGACTACCGCTGCTGGCCTCAATGAATTGCTCACACAACTTTCTGAAATCTATTGGGCAGATATACCCGCTTGGAATCAAGAGAAATCCCGTGTCCGCGAAGTAGCTCAAAAACATCTAACTTGGACACAATTTGAGGGTCAGCTGGAACAAGCGTACGAAGCTGCATTAGCCAACTAATAATTGAGCAATCGCAATCGCTTGTGATGCAGCTTGTTCCGCATCTTCTGCAAACAAATAAGTAACGGGTTCGATGCCCACAAGGCCCTTATCAATCACTGCATCAATATCCTTCTCCTTTGATAGGACATCCCGAATCGCTTGCAATAGCGCTTCATCAGTCTCTCGCCCACCTTGAACAGCTTCGCGATTCACCTGAATATAACGAAGCTTAAGTTTAGTAAGGACACGCTCGACATCGGGAAGATACTTCAAGACAATAGCGGCTTGCTGTCTAGAACTCGTTTCCTGAATTAATAGTAATATTTTGGACAAATGCGTGGAAGCTCCAAATTCTGGTCCAGTAAAAGTATGGGCTTTCTGATCCACTATCCCAATACGGCTTGGAAATCCTGCAACATCATCGATATCTTGGGCATTAGGTATGCTCATTACAAGTTGGGATTGAACCTGAGGAATAAGCCGAGTAAACTCCGAGGCATCTTCAAGTAGTTGAGCCCCTCGAGTTAAACTATTGAGTACTCCTATTCGGAATTTTGGTGTCATTCCTTCTCCGCAAACCTTGCATGTCGCTAGTTCAGGATTTTCAGATCGGTGAAGCTGGCAAAGCAGCCCCCCAATTTTTTGATTCCTGCAAAACTCACATAATAACGCAATACTTTCTTCAAGAGGAATTTGCTCTTTTGAAAGGTGCTCAGCGAGGGTCACAGCCATTCGTTGGATACCTGGTGTATAGTACTTTTCAAAGCGCTTGAGTTGCTGGAGACTCCTTGAGACACTTGCTTGAGTGACTCCAAGGGCATTGGCAACTTGGTTTTGTGTAAAACCATAATCTTGAACGAGTTTATGGCTTACTAAGGCTCGGAGTGCCGGAAGCAATTGAACAACCATAATTTCACAAGGTGGCCGCACAGGATAAGGCCTCCACCACAGGCTTTTTCAAAGGCAGAACAACGCTCTAATCACTATAAGGCTTTTCTTTTCACAATATTATTGTAATTGCTACACTGAAGAATATTAGTAGTAATACTCATGAATGGTTATTACTCACGATTATGTTCTATTGATACGTAATATGTGAATTGAATCTGGTGGGTTGTGTGGAAGCGTATCTTGCAGGAAAACCAATTATCAGCACCACAGATTGGCCGTCCAAGGTTGCGTGTGTTGTCTTTTTTGTAGGGTGTAATTTGCGTTGCAGATTCTGTTTTAATGCTCCCCTTCTCGAATTTAGCGACCAATTTAAAGTAAATTTAGAACTTCTTTATCCTGAATTGGAAGCCAATCACTTTCTTATTGATGGTGTAATTGCAACTGGTGGGGAACCAACTCTTCAGCCAGAAGCACTTAGAACTCTCGCCGAGTGGGTTCATAAGCAGGGGATGGAATTTGGCTTAATGACAAATGGCACGAAACCTGATGTGGTTCAGCAGCTCGTTGAAATGAACCTAATTGATTATATTGCTGTGGATATTAAGACGGTGCCAATCCAAGAGCAATACAATCGTGTGACCCAATCTAGCGGACACATACTGAATCAGGTGCAAGACACGGTCGAGCTTCTTTTGTCTTCGAATATCGACTATGAATTTCGGACTACTCTTGTCCCCACTTTAATTGATAGCTTCGATCAACTAGATCTGATACGTGAATGGGTGGGACCGAAACATTATGTTCTTCAATATTTTCGTCCCAGTAAGACGGTCATAGATTCGACTCTCACTTCATCATTTAGTAAGAATCAACTGGATCAATTTCAACAATACGCACAAAAACACGGCATAACTACTCGATTTTAACACCTTTCGAATGCAGTGGTCAAGAAGGCTTTAATTTGAAGCCCTCATGTATGATGTAGAATTCAGAAAGCTTTGGGTTTTGTATGTCTGAGTGGATCATAAAACTTGTAAACAATTCCATACATCATTTTGTCGACTTACAAAAAGCCATCGGGCAATATTACGAACTTCAATCTGGTTGGATACATAAACTCCAAGCCTGTATTGAAACTGAGCCTGCATATTCTGCTCATATCAATCTCATTGACACAATAGCCGGACCAGGTAACGAAAAACTCCTTGCCCCTTTTCTACTGCTTCTTATTACAAAAACACACCTAACCGTAACTTTTCTAGGGGAACTAACTGAAAATGAAACGGCCTACATCGTTGGCGTTTGGCCGAAAAAGTTCCTTCAGATTCTAAAAACGGATAAGGATGCCATTCTTAACTTATTGTATATAATCACAGACCAACCTCAACTCGTAGACAACATTGATGTATATTTCTAAGTCCCTTTCAATGTGACTATTTTCGGACCACTTTTCACCAAAACAGAGTCTAATCATGAAATTTAAAAGAAATCTATATATTATGAGATTCAATCTACTGCGTCGGAGACTCTCAAACCGTGCTTACTGCGCAATTACAACTACCCCGGGATGAACAACCTCAAGGAACATTTCGTATTCTTAGTGTCGAACAAAGACACGAACGCAGTGGACGGGTCGTAATGCTCATTGATGCTGAAAGTATGGGCGAAACAAAAACAGATCTCCGCAAACGCCAATTTACTTATCGAATCCTCGGTGTCACTGATATCCCAATAAAACCCGGCTCTTGGCTTCTGAGTCCTCGTGAAGATGTCGGAACGATTACCGAAGTTCAAGAAATAACAAAAAGAAAATCTAGAAAGAATTCGCCCAAACGAATTGTACTCAGGGTCCGATTCGATGAAACGGGCCTTATCCGCTTAAACGAAGAGTGGGTGATCTTTAAAAAACAGCCAATCACTCGACGGGAAATGAATCGTTGGGAAAATCGAATGACCGAAAGTGCATCACAGTACTTTCGCCAAGTTCTTCCAGGTGTATTAGATTCTATTCTCTTTGAACCCACTGAAGGAGTTAATGGAGAACAGGTGAAAAGAATCAGACATCTTCAAGATCAAATTCTATATTGGGCCATCAAATCGGCGAAATCTAAGGAATCTGTTAGGTTGACGAGCACTCATCTTGTTGATGCTACCCGTAAGATTCTCGAACCTTTCGAAAAGAAGTAGGGCATAATACGAAAGGTTTAAGAGTCTAATATTCGCGGCATCCCACGCAATGAAATTTCCGGGGGGTAACAATCATTCAGTTCTGTCCGAAATGTGGTAGTCTCCTGCGCCCGGAGAAAAATAAAGCTGGTAAAACTATCCTTAAATGCTCCTGTGGCTACAAATCATCATCTAAGGAGGCAGAAGGGTACAAGGTGAAGTTTCCCATTCGTCACACAGAACGGGACTATATTGTCGTTGTAGAGGAGGAAGAGGGAAAGAAGCGTAAGAAACGCGAAATTGATGAAGACGAACGACAAGAAATGCTTGAGCTTATGCTGGACCATTTTCCAGATGATTAATTGTGCATCTTTTTTTCCTCTTCAATGAATAACGACTGTCCACCTTGGTACTAGGAATTTCACTCCTCTTTAACTAAAATAACCCACCTACCCTCAGACATAGAACGGAATAGGTCGGTACCCATGATCCTGTGCTACTTGCTCTTCTCTTCGTGCCTCTTTAGCTAACTCGTTTAACTGAGCTTTAATGGCTGATTTATTTTGGATTAATGATTGGATGCTTACATCAACATCGAGAAATCGATTAATAGCTGAAACCATATTCGCTGCAGCTTCTGGATCAGGGGCTTCTGCAGTAGCTGTAGCTAATAAGCAGTATCCATCTAACTGTCGGATAAGGCATTCGTTTAAAATTGCTCCTGCAATTCCAACCACGAGTCCTTTTTGAACCCGAGGTACAGAATACTTTTCGAGTTCTACCAGAAGATGGGGTTCAGCGGCACCAAAGACTTCTGGAGCTTCAGTCCGTTTCTCTACTCCTATTCCCTCAATGCATACAACTTTTTTCACACCTTGTTCTGTTGCCCAATCCAAAATCTTGCTGGCAACAAAGAAGATAGTCTCCAGGGGTAAGGGGAACTCAGAAATTACCGTAATGAGTTGCCCATCGTCAGTTGCGTGAATACGGATTGGTAATCGAAGAATTCCACCAAAGAAGGGGGTTACTGGTGGGATGAGAGGTGAACGGATTGCTCCAATCAATTTCATGTCCAATCCCTCAATCATCCGACTCGCAGCAATCATTCCTACTAAACCAGGACCTGGAAATCCTATTACTAGGATAGGTTCCTTAGCTAGTTTGATTTTCTCGACGGTTGATACAATCTGAATAAACGGTTCTCCTGAATGTGTTTTTGGGGTTGGTGGTTTTTTAGACAAAGTTTCTCCTTCCTATAAATCCAAATCAAACGAGGTTCTTCTAACGGGAGATAAGGATTCCTTTATTCGACTTGAATGTTTCTTTGTACTGCACTTATCCTCTTTGTTCTTGAAGCCAACGTTGAATGGTGGCATCTTGGTAACCACAATTAGGGCAAGTACTTTTCATCACTCTAATATTGGTGATGTTTACGCGAGTTAACAGGTTATGGCATTGTGGACATGCAAAGTGTTTCTCTCCGCAAGTTTCGCATTGTCTGACGATGCCATCAGCAGTCCACGGTATTGACCGACGCATCCACTCATCGGTTACTCGACGAAAACTGGTGCCACCACATTTATGACAGGTCATTTCATCAGATGCCATTGTTCGAAACCACATTATTTCCTTGGCTTCAACTGCGTCATTTGTAAAATTAAAGGGTTTGTCTTGCCTCTCTTTTAAAAAATGGAGTTGAAGATTACTGAGTGGATTGAGTGCTGGAGGGAATACGAATCTGTTCTTGTTGAGAAGAAGTTGATGAAAGGTCGCTTGTTAATGGTGCGGGTCCGTTTAACACACGATGCCTTCGTTTCAGTTCCTCGCGTTTACCTGCGTTCCATCCGGATACATTCTGATAGTAGCCAGTAATTCGGCTAAACCAATCAATATCTGTATGTCCACATTTTGGACACACATCTAGTAAACCACTTGCAGTATTATGGCACCGTTTGCACACGGATAAATCACGAGTGTAACTATAATAGCCTAACTGGGTATTCATAGCAATCCGTTGATTCAATTTCATTAATGCATTTGTATCAGGTGCAGCTTCTCCAAGGAACACATGGAATATGTTACCACCGGATAGTAGAGGAAACGCCTTCTCCTCAATTGCTATTTTCTTAGCCAAGGAGACCTGTGAGTCGTAATTAACCATAAACCCATTAGTGTAATAAGCAGGAACAGCTGTTCGCCCTGCTTCTTCCAATTGGTTACGCCAGTTTGATATGTCTCCCTTAACAACTGATTTTGCTTGGCCATTATAATGAAGTAGGTCCATTATCGCTAAACGTGTGGAGCATGATTCTGCAGGAGTTCGAGCAACAGCGAATGGCAATCCAGTTTCTTCACTGTAAATCTTCCGAATATGTTCCATCTCTGCAATGACGCGTAATCCAAATCGCAAAGCTTCTTGACTCTCATGTAGTTGAGTTCCTGTGTGGTATTGGACCATCTCATTAACTCCAACAAAGCCGAAAATCGGTGATGAGTTGAGAATGTCAAAAAGTGGTGGAGCTGTGTCACCATTAAATCGTGGTTGTTGGTTGAGAAATGGAAGCATACCATTATCCAATTGCTGTTTTATGAACTTGCGTTTAATCATCAGCACACGTCTGGCTAACTCCATTTGTCCGCGAAGGTTCTCAAATAATACAGTATCATCCCCATTCGCGATATACGCCAAACGTGGCAAATTCAATGTTACGACCTGAAGGCCACCCATAGAGAAATGCGCACCATCTTCAAACATGATCTTCTTTTGAAATTCTTCAGAACTAATATCCTCCTCAAGTCGAAAAGCGCAACACTGGTAACAATCTTGTCCTTCGGAATCCCTGTATCCCGGAATTACATTATCGAAGTAACTACTACCAAATTTTGCGGAGAGTTTAGTGGCTAAATACATGTTTTCTTCATGTTCGCTTTTAGTGAAATACTCTCGACGAACTCGAATTTCGGGTTTGGGGAAGCTAAACATCTTTCCCCACGCATCCCCTTCGAGATAGGTCTCAAGTATAGTTGTCATGAATGTTCGAGCCTCATCCTCGTACTCCCCATATGAATCCGGTCCAACTCTTCCACGATAGACTACAGGGGCATCACGCCAGATTTTGGGAATGCCTGATTCAAGTTGAATGCTCGAGAAGACTAGTTGCCCGCCTCGAGAGACGTATGTTTCGTTGGCTTCGAAGAGGATTGTTTGAGCAAGCTGTTTAATCTCTCGAGGAGACTTTCCGCGGAGGAAAGGCGCCAAGAATACATTAAAATTGAAGAGTCCTTGACCGCCGGCGCAGTTTGTTTGGCCGGCTGCCAAGACTTTGATGAGGTGCAATATAGCCACCGTTGGGTACGACGCTGGTTTAGCAACTGCTGTTCTTTCACCAAGACCATCACACATCAATCCGTATTTGAAGAAGTATCTTGCATCGTAGTCTGCACAGAAGGGTCGGGTCCCAAAGTATTCAAGGTCATGTATATGAATATCTCCTGCAAGATGCGCGTCAGAAAGTTCAGGTGGGAGCATTAGAAGGTATGCTTCCTTACAAAGCCGATCTGCAATCTTTTTATGGATTGTTTCAGGGTTAGGCTGCATATTCGCATTTTCATGGGCCTCATAGCCATTTCCGCCAATGATATGACTAAAGTCCCACATAGGAACACCAACACGGGTCAAGGCATTACGATAAACTGCAAATCGTGGGTCCTGCTTTGCTTTTTCAAGAAGTACTTGGTTTTGTATTTCTCGGATTAGAGGAGCACTGACAAAGGGAAGCTGCATTTGCTTGATTCGCCGCTCTACCTCATTTGCGATGCCCTTGGCTTCCTTTTGACTAATTGAGGGGATTTTAAAAAGTTCCTGGACTAACAGCGTTTCTCGGACGAGGGCATCAACAATTTTCTTGGGATTCCAACTGCGAATTAATGCGTCGCTGGTGCGTACCATAGGCATGCCCGCTGCCTCTTTGCGAACCGCTTGAATCCAACGATCTAGTGATAACGTTCTCTGCGTTGAATCTGTTGCTCTCCTCCTACGCCGGGCCATATCCGTTGCTCCTCAGAAATGTTGTAAGAGTTGATTCGTTAAACTGATTATTTGCGAATAGTTCTGATTGATGTAAGACCTTCTGATCAATGACCAGTGCGGGTGTGTTGTAGATATTCAGCATCAGTGCATCGACTTGCGCGTCGGGTTCCTCTACCATGCGTACTGTATGCTCAATATTGTGGTCTTGCAGATATTGTTTCAGTGCCTCACATCGAGGACATACACTGCTAGAGTAGACCACACAGACCACGAAAAGATCCCGCCTCCCATCTAATTTCACATCATTCCATAAAAATGCTATTTTAAGTCGGTAGTGATTTGAATACGCAAATAGCTGGGAAGTCAATTTTTGATTTGGAGAATTCTTGTCTTCGAACGATTCCAGCTTCCCCTTATTGCACCATAGCGCACTCTCACAAATTCTATTGTTAGAAAATACGAAAACTCCGCTTATTCGATGATTCATCAATTAAGATAGATTTTTGCACTGGTGATTTAATGGAAAATGACAAGAAAATACGCGCGCTTTGAATTGAAAGAAGCCAAATTAGCCGCTCACTCGCTCTAGGTAACTATGATAGTTCATCCCGCGAGTGCGGTCACACAAATGCCTTCCTGTCATCGCGGATAAGCGACCAGAGACTTTTCAGCCTATCGATGCACATAAACCTACCGATACCTGATTTCTAATTTAAGGCGAGGAAAATCATGAACGCTGATCCATGTATCCACTTTAGTCATCAACTCTATGATTTACTAACTAAGATGATTTCACAAAATCTTACCTCTTCTATTGAACTGGGTGTATTATTTTCGGGAGGACTTGATAGTAGTGTAATAACTGCAATACTTACCAAGCTTCATCCAGCACCATTTCAACTCTTTGTAGCCGGTATTGAAGCAGCCAAAGATATCAACTTCGCTAGGAAAGCTGCCGAGGCTTTGAATCTTCAACTTACAATACAATTGTTTACTGCAGCAGATGTAGAAGAGGCCCTCCCAACGATATTGTCTGTTCTAGAAACTGTTGATGTTTTACATGTGGAATTAGCTATCCCACTTTTCTTTGCAGCTAAGTGTGCTAGCCAATTTAAGATTACAACACTTTTCAGTGGACAGGGTGCTGACGAGCTTTTTGGAGGATATGCCAAATATGAAAAACGCTTTCTTAACTCAGAAGAATCCACACTTAATGAAATGAAATCCGATCTCCTAACACTCTATGATAAAACCCTTCCCTCAATGACCGCCATAGTTTCTCACTTCAATGCACGATTAATTGTTCCGTTTTGTGAACAACCAATCAAGAACTTTGCTGACCTAATTCCCTTCTCATGTAAAATAGCTCAAATCTCTAAGAAGGTCATACGCAAACGAATTCTTCGGCTTCTTGCCAGAAATTTGAACCTTCCTTCCCAAATAGCTGATGCCCCCAAGCGGGCCCTTCAATATGGATCCGGTACTCATCGTATCCTAAGTCGATTAGCTACTAGCTATTGGCTTAAAAAAAACCCAAAACTCTCAAAACGTAAAACAAGAACCCATGCGCGAATTGAGCAATATCTAACTCAGTTTACTGATACCTGATTTTCCATATCAATAAGCGCATGAAGCCAATTCATTACTCATCATTTCAGCATTCGCTTCAAACGCTTGGTCATCAAATCGATGATTAATGTAATTGCACCTAACGGAGCATTCCGATCGGCTATCAATGCCAACACATTGGCTTCGCTGATTCTTCGTACTAGCAAATGCCCTCGTCCACACCGTAGCATCAAATCATTATATTTCCCGATTTTAAGGCTGCTCGCTGTTTGTTCGGATAGCGCACCAAGTGAAGCTATTGCTGCAGCTAATTCTAATTTCTCTACTTCCCCTTTACCCATAAGCACAATGAGCGGTAATCCGTCAGCTGTCATGACCGCAGCACTATAAATAAAGGGTTCCCGGCCCACCATTTCCTCTAAATAATTCTCTACTGTCGACATAGCTGAGGCATCGGAAGGTGATTGCATACTTGTCTTCCCTCACTGTGAAGCTTTTAGTGTTTCCCGAAATATAGAACCCCAAAAATAAAGACAAAGATTCTACACCCAATCTTTACATTGTTATTTCAGTCTGCCAATACTTTTATTAATCACTCTGAATTTTCCTTGTCTACCCGTGCTTAGGTGGTTAACTTGTCAGAGAAAGGATCTAAATCCAAGGCGAAAACGAAGACCGCTAAGAAGTCTAGTGCGAAGGCGAAAACGAAGACCGCTAAGAAGTCTAGTGCGAAGGCGAAAACGAAGACCGCTAAAAAAACAACCAAGACTAAAAAGACAACTGTCAAAAAAACCAAGAAAAAGCGAAAAACTCAACCACCAACGAAGGCCAAACCCAAAAAGTCCCGCCGATTACCCTTGGAAGCACCGGTTAAAGGGGTGTTAATGAATTATCAACGTGGAACAGTTACTCAACGACCTCATTATGGGTTAATTCAATTGGAAGGGATAACCTCAGTATCTGACGCTGCTAAATACATTGGACGGTCCGTTATTCTACATTTCAACGATCAAAAATCCACTCAAGGGCGTATTATTTCTGCACATGGGCGTAATGGAGTGCTCCGAGCTCGTTTTCGACGTGGTTTAGCTGCTGAAGCGATAGCGAAGGAAGTTTTGGTTTACTAAACTTTCATTTTCAGTACAAAGAAACCTTTTTTGGTCACTCACCCCACAAAAGGATATTATTGAAAATGCCTTCTCGAGAGTAGGTGCGACGGATGATTGAAAATGAGAATAAGGTGAAGCGCAAGATTCAGCTTAGACCTGTGACAGTTAAACACCAAGAAATCTCATTACCTAAAGAAATCATCGAAAAAGCTGAAGCAGCAGAAGCTAAAGAGGCTGTTGAGGAAGAATCAAATCTATCTGCTGATCAACTCGCGATATTATTCGTCTGCCAACGGGGGCATCAATCATTCATTAGCGTTCTACAAGGGGTAAATAGCACCCGTATTCCCGTGGGTAAAAAACCACTCAGAGAAGCTGAGGTTCGCGCCCTCTTAGATGACCTCGAAACACAGGGTTATCTAAAGAAAGCGGAAATACATGACCAACCTACCTGGGCGGCAACTGAAAAAGCCCGAGCCTTGGAAACCTGAGTAACATTGTTAATCAAGGCTTTTCAAATTTCTCTAAATGACTATTGTTACTGCTACTAAGGCAGCAATTTAATAGTCAAGTTCTTGCATCCTAAAATTCGGCTGCAATTCGTTCGCCGTAATCGGTCAAGAAGTAAAAAGAGTGATATACTCCTCGACGCTGTTCGACGAGTCCCGCAGAAAGTAGCCGCTTTAGATGATATGCAGCGGTACTTGGAGGGATATCTAATGCTCTTGCGATATCTCGCAAAAATGTTCGTTGCCCATTTAGGGTTGTTAAAATTTCTCGACGAGTGCGATGACGTAATACTTTTTCTGTGATCGGAGTCATATTTTCTACCGTCCAGGAATCTCCGCCAACTCGAATGACATTTATTTTACGCTCTTAAATATATACTTTGCGGCATAAATACGTACATTACTCGTTATGGGCGTTATATACACTTCATGTCACCTATTCACCAAATCCGGTTGTGTCCTGATTTGCTATGGCTTAGTGCTGATAAAAACTCATAAGAACAGGAAGGCAGAGTTAAACTAAACATCTTAGTGCACCATGATAGACTTAGAAATACCCGCTGGCTGGGGTAGGCGTGTCGAAGAATCGAGGAAAAGATGCATATGACTTACTTATGTCCCTTCTTTCTCTAAGTGAGATTCAAAGGCGAATTCTCATTTCTCTCGCCCATATCTACCCACGTGCAGCCTCAGGTAAGCAGCTCATCACTTTGATTGGATATAGTGGAAAAGCGAAATCCTTGTATCGTGGTCCCCTTGAACGTCTCGAAAAAGAAGAGCTAATTCTTGTTGATCGATTGACTCCACGTCTTCACTCAATTCGAGTAAACCATCTGCATCCTCTAATATCGTATCTACTCGAACTCATTGAAGCTCATGGAAAGAAAACGATGGAACTTTACACAAAAGCTCTCGAGGAGGGAACATCTGTTGACCGAGAAGAATGAGCAAGTGCTTACAAGCATGGTTAGGGAACAATACATCATGGAATGGGGATTATTAGGCGTTCTTTGGACAGTGAGCATTATCTGTTCCTATATTCTTGTAATTAATCTGCTGCTTCTGCCTTCATTAGGTCCTCCTTGGACTCCCACCCCAGAGCAAACTTGGTGGCAGTGGTTACTTCTAGCTTTTCAACACCAGTATATTTGGCCTGCTGGGTTAGCAACAACCCTCGCTTTGGTTTTGACAATTAGTGTGACTATTTATTTCGCCTTTTGGATCCCGTCACGGGTTGATAAGACAATTCAAATCGAGTTACACCGAATAGGACCAACAACCAAACTAAGACTTCACAGACAATATGTAACAAAAATCAATTCAAAGGGGCTTCTTGTTACTAGGTTGCTGGCAAAAACGACGAGTTCAGGAGAATATGGGCTAGTTGTGCTAAGGGCTTCATTTCCGAATGTGTCATATGATGAGATAGAATCTGTAGCACAACGGAATTTCTTAGCCTGGGATAAAAATTCAATCGCGACCGTTTCTTCTGTCGATGAACTTCACTTCAAAATTACTCAACTTGCCCGTGCATTCGCTGAGCTATGAAACTAGTATTAATTATCGGATAAGTTCGGTTACGGTTCCAATACATCGTGTATTGGCTTCTCGAGTTACAATCCGATCACCGATACGAAGCATCTCAGGTCCTTTTTTAAAGACCATGCGGACTCTAGCTACATCACCGACAACTAGATACTCTTTATCAAAGATTTTTTCGTAGATAACCGGTTGTTGGATAGTGGAACTATGGAAGACCGGTTCGTAGCCTGTTCGGATTCGTGTAGGGTGTCGTGTTACGATGATGGTAGAATCGAATGCTTGAATTGCTTTAACATCCGCATCTTTGTCGCATATGATTTGCCCACGACGGATTTTTTCTGGGGTAAGGCGTTTGAGATCAAAGCCAAATACATCTCCCGCTTTTACACGTTCAACTCGTTTTTTGAATACTTCAATTGAGCCGATTCTCCCTTTCATGAATCGTCCTTCGTTATCAGGACCACATAAAATTGGTTGACCTGGTTTGAAGATTCCTTCTTGCACTGTACCTGTAATCACCACATTGGTTCCTCGTATTCCTCGATAGACCTTATCGATGTAAGCAAAGGCTGGTCTTTCGATACGTTCATTGGGGATTCGGGAGGGCAGATCAACGAGGGTTTTTCGAAGCAGCTCTAATCCATCACCCGTCACACAACTAACTTCAAAAACAGGGACAATTACTTTGTGAGCGATTTCCCGAAAGATGATGGAGATATCATCTTCCGATGTGACCCGGAGCGGTACATGCCCAATTTCTTTGATGGTTTCGAATACGAGATTGCGAACATGATTTCGTGTGGATTCATCGCAATCATCGATTTTGTTTATTACAACTAGGAAAGGCAGCTCTTGGTTTGAAACTAATAATAGGTGCTCTCGAGTGATATCATCTAAACGGAGTATCCCACTTCGTTGTTCTTCAGCAATTGCTAGTTTATATTCGTCGAGGGAGGGAACGAGAACCATACTGTATTGTGCTGAAGCACCTAGTACGCTTCTAATCATGGTTTTGGCATATTCTTTGTGGCCAGGGGCGTCAAAGATTGTTATTATTCGGTGAGCTTGATCTAGAATCCGGGCACGTTTTGACTTGTCCAATGGTGCTTGCATAGCGATGAATTTACCTTCTTTGTCTATCGCGGCAAACGTAACATGAAGATCCGCTGTTTGCCCTCTCTTCAATTCTTGGGGATACGTTAGGAGTACTGCTCTGGCATACCCACTTCCATCATCGAGTTTACCTTGGATCAGAACACCAGCTAGGGTTGTTTTTCCACTGTTTACCCGTCCAACTAAGTTTATACCCAATGTTTCGGGAACCATCGGAGTAATAACTCGGGCTAAGGTGAAACTTGTGACAATTCCTTGCTCGGTATTGTAATGTGTTTCTTCTAGAATCTCAATTCCCGCTTCCTTACATAGAGTTTTGAGGACGGATTTACTGATTTCTACTTCATCGTTTGTGAGTCCATATACTTCCCATTTCTTTCCGTGAAGATCTTCGATTCCCACGACGAATTGTCCTAGCCCCTCGCTAGTAATTAATTTTAATTGGGCAATCAGTTTTGCCCCACGATCTCCAGCCTTGTCTTTATCAGTTAGTGAACGTTTAAACTCAGTATTTCGTGTTTCTCCATTCTTTAGAAGTTGTTCGAGATTAAAATCCGATGTCACTCCGCTTCCTCACATAGTATATTTTCGTAATGAAAATAAATTGGGTGTCTGCATATCAGCCTTTTGTTTGCGTTCCAACTAGTCGTCCATCAGCTTCTGTTCTCGAAGATAGGATATAATCGGAGTCAATGTTGAAAAAATTGCGATTGCCCCCTCAGCTCTAAGTTCTTTCTCGGTACGAAGTTTTGAACGCCGTGCAATACAGCGTATTCCTAGCTTATTTGCAGTCATGATATCGATGGTAGAATCACCAATGAATATTGTTTGTTCAGCAGGAATATCAAAATGGTTAAGAATTAATTCTAGCCCCGCAGTAGCTGGTTTCATGTGGGGCGCCTCTTCACGGGTAATTAATAAATCAACATATTCCATCAATCCAAATTTTTCCAAGAGATATTTGGCAACGGCTTTGTTGTCATTGGTTAAGATCGCAATATTGACTTGATACTGTTGTAGGGCTTTGAGAATCTCCTTGGCACCAGAAACTAACTGGGCTTTTTTTGCTCCTTCCCATTCGAATTTCACCGCCTCTAAATAGACCTCATCACGTAGTTTGCTTATCTCAATTGGAGTAAACCCTTTTTCACCCGCGTAGGCAAAAGCACTGCGGAGCAAGTCCTGCGTACTGTTCATTGGAAGAACGTGTGTCGGAAATTCATGTTCAATGAGTAGATCTCGAATAGCTTGTCGCATAGCCTGAAAATCAATCTCTGCCGTAACTAGAGTGCCATCTAAATCAAATACGACAAGCTCGATTGCCATAAGAGCATTACTCCACTCTTTTGATTTGAATGTGGGCTCTGCTAAAGGTCTGTGAAACTTTTAACAGTCTTTGAATCCAAGCCTTTCACTACTTCTACGAGCAAATCAATGGTTTGCTCAACGTCGTTTAGGTTTAGAATACCAACGTGGCTGTGGATGTGGCGTGTTGGCACACCAATAACCAAGCTGGGGCATCCCACTCGATCTAGGTGAATGACACCCGCATCTGTTCCGCCACCATACATTTGAGATAATTGGTAAGGTATTTTGGCTTTCTTCGCAGTTTTTATTACGAAGTCGAGTAAGGGTTGGTTGGGAATCATTGATCGATCCATGGTGCAAAATGCTGGTCCCTTGCCCAATTTTGTAGCAGCTTGTTCGGGTTTGATTCCAGGCATGTCGCCGGCGAGGTCAACTTCTAGAGCGAAACCAACATCTGGTTCAATGAGATGTGCAGTTGTCCGTGCGCCTCGTAGACCAACTTCTTCTTGTACTGTGGCCGCTCCAATTACGGTATTCGGATGGCTAATCGATTCTTTCTTCAGTTGATAAACAACCTCCATAGCGATGAATGCTCCAAGACGGTCATCGAAAGCCTTTGCAGCAGCTAATTTCCCATCCCGAATCAATTGGAAAGATGAATCAGGAATTATGGGATCTCCGATTTGAATTCCCATTTCTTTGATGTCGTCTTCAGATGATGCCCCTACGTCGAGGAACATTTGATCGAGTTCTACGAGCTTCTTTCGTTCGTCTGGTTTTAGAATGTGGGGAGGCTTGGCTCCAAAAACGCCGAAATATTGCTCATTTTTACGCGTTTTGATAATTACCCTTTGGGCGAGAACAACCTGGCTCCACCATCCACCCAAAGGATTTACTTTGAGAAATCCATCTTTGGTGATTCCTGAGACGATGAATCCTACCTCATCAACGTGGCCTGCAAAAAGTATTCGCGGTGTTTTCGCTGTTCCTTTTTTGATGAACTGAACACTTCCGAGTTTGTCAATGGTGATTTCATCGGCAATTGGACGCATTGTCTTAGCAACGATGGCAGAGGCTTCTCGTTCGAAACCACTTGGTCCAAATGCATCTACCAGGGTTTGTAATAGTTTTATCCGTCTTTTATTCATGAGATGGCACCTAACACGAATTCATCTCATTAGTTAGATAAGCTTTTTTCAGGCTGCAGAACTTTATCAAGAACCGGGTCTTTTTCTAGGAAGAAACAAGTTTATCCTTCATGAGGGGACAATTCAGGTGTAACGGAGTGTTCAAAGATGACTTTGAAAGTTGAGGAGCTCGCTAAACTAATTGATCATACACGACTCAAACCGGAGACAAAACAAGCTAAGATTTCGGAACTCTGCGAAGAAGCAATAGCTTACGATTTCGCATCAGTATGCATCAACCCCGTGCATGTGAAGTATGCCGCGGAGTTATTACAAGACTCTTCAGTAGCAGTTTGTGCTGTTGTGGGATTTCCCTTAGGTGCCACATTTTCGAAAGCCAAAGCATTTGAGGCAAAGGAAGCGCTTGATAAAGGCGCTTCCGAGCTTGATATGGTAATTAACATCGGAGCGCTTAAAGACAAACACTATGACTTGGTTCAATCGGATATCGAAGCCGTTGTAAGTGTAGCTGATGGAGCAATAGTGAAAGTCATTCTTGAAACGGGCTTCCTCATCGATGATGAAAAACGGCAAGCCTGTCTTCTTTGTAAAGATGCTGGGGCAGATTTTGTGAAAACATCTACTGGATTTGGGCCAATGGGCGCTACACCATATGATGTGAAGTTAATGCGAGAAACTGTAGGTAACAAAATGGGTGTAAAAGCAGCGGGAGGCATTCGAACCTTCAAGGATGCGTTACGCATGGTTGATGCAGGCGCAAACCGTCTGGGCACCAGTTCTGGTGTAGCCATAATAGAGGGCTTTCGTTGGGCAGGTTATAGTGATACATTTCTTGAACCTGACAAACCATGTTGGACTTGCCCAAGTCGACAAGCGAGTCTGGCCAAACAACCCAAGGAAGTGTATCTCTGGTATAAACAAAGATGTGTCACATGTCCGCATCGTGATCAAAACGTTTTCAATGATTAGGAGGCTTTCAGATGGCAAACAAATCAAGTCAAGCATATGCTAACACGAAACTGCTTTGGGTTTCACTCACCAAACAAACCACTCAAGAAAAAACCCTTTCGCAGCCTCTTTTCACCCAATTCTTGGGGGGTCGTGGACTTGGAGTTAAAATCGTCTATGATCACGTTACTCCTGATATCGCACCTCTCGCTCCAGAGAATCTTTTGATATTTGCGATTGGTCCTCTGACGGCGACTGCTGCACCTACTGGAGGACGATTTGCAGTGGTTACAAAGTCTCCGTTAACTGGAACAATGTTTGATTCGAATTGCGGGGGGCATTTTGGTCCCCAGCTACGTAAAGCGGGATATGCGGGATTAGTCTTAGAGGGGCGGGCTCAATCACCCACCTATTTATGGATTAATAACGAAACTGTTGAGTTTCGATCAGCTAAAGATATATGGGGTCAGGAGGTCAGTCCCTCCACCGATTACCTACTTGATGAAACCGATCAAAAAGCTCAAGTTGCATGCATTGGACCAGCTGGAGAGAACCAAGTCAGGTTAGCTGCCATCATTAATGATAAACATCGTGCAGCTGGTCGGGGTGGCGTTGGCGCTGTAATGGGTTCCAAGAATTTGAAGGCACTTGTTATTCGTGGTACAAACCAAGTTTCAATTACAAATCCTGAACAGCTTGATCTGGTTGTAAATCGTTTACGGCGGCTTATCAAGAAGGATTCCGTCACGAACAAATCCCTCCCCGTTTATGGAACTGCGGTCTTGGTCAATCTAATAAACGAATATGGAATGCTACCAACATACAACTTTCAGGAGGGCACCTTCAATGATGCTGAGGGGGTTTCAGGGGAAAAACTGTTAGAACGGTTCTTTGTTAAGAGGTATCATTGTTTTGGTTGCCCAATAGGTTGCGGTCGAATCACTGAAGTTCGTGGTGAAACAATTGGTGGTCCTGAATATGAAACAATTTGGGCATTAGGGCCTGAATGTGGTATCAACGATCTTGAATGGATTACAACCGCCAATCATCGATGCAATGAGCTTGGGATGGACACCATCTCAGTGGGAAGCACAATTGGTTGTGCAATGGAACTTGCTAAGACTGGTAACCTTAAAGCTGAATTAAAATTCGGTAAAACGAAGGGATTACTTGAACTCGTTGAGGATACTGCTTATGCTCGGGGTTTGGGGGCAGAAATTGGACAAGGATCTAAAATTTTAGCTACAAGATACAACGCTCCGGATTTAGCTATGCAAGTGAAAGGGCTAGAACTTCCGGCTTATGATCCAAGAGGAGTTCAAGGACACGCATTGGCCTATGCTACTTCTAATCGTGGCGGCTGCCATCTACGGGCATACTTAATTGGCCCAGAAATTCTCGGGTCTCCTGTTCTTGTTGATCGCGACCGAATTGATGGGAAAGCTGAACTCGTTATTCTATTTCAGAATCTATCGGCAGCTATGGATTCCTTAGTCCTTTGCCGATTTACCACCTTTGCCTTCAGCGTCGAAGACTATGCAGACTTAATTAGTGCAGCCACCTCCTTGACGGTGACCGGAAAAGACTTTCTCCAAATTGGGGAAAGGATTTGGAACTTGGAACGGTTGTTTAATCTCCGTGAAGGATTTACTGCTGAAGATGACTGCCTCCCTCCACGATTTTCCAGTCCATTACCTGAGGGAGGTTCTCGAAACCGGATAGCTCATTTAGACAAAATGCTTCCTAAATACTATAAACTTCGAGGCTGGGACACTAAAGGGCAACCAGAAAAATCGCGTCTAAACCAGCTTGAGCTCTAGAACCATATGGTGCATTTAGAGGTAATTGAATGGTAAATCCTACAAATTCTACGGTTTCTATCCTGTTTGCTCGAATTCTTTCTAATCTTCTATCTCCGCCTATTATTGCACTTGGTGCGGTTTTGGTCCTTGCGTTTTATTCTCCCATCGGAACTGGTATTATCTTTCCTTGGCATTCGTTTCTCATCGGACTCATTTTCGTCGTCATTGGTCCCGTCGTTCCTCTCTCTTTCATGGTGGCGTGGGGCAGAATTACTTTCGATGTCAAAAATCGCCGTGATCGTCCTCTCCTTTATCTTGCTGCCATTATTGTCTACATTACGGGAGCGATGGTTGCATGGTTTTATCAGAATCATACCATGGCTGTTATTGCGGTTGCATATGCCGCTGTTACCTCAGCAATAACCTTGGTAAGCCTTTTTTGGAAAGTTTCCGCACACGCGGCAGGAGTTACGGGACCAATCACCAGCTTAATTTGGGTGTACGGTTTTATTCTGATTCCCTTCATGCTTTTGGCTGGAATCGTAGCTTGGGCACGATGGAAACTAAAACTCCATACTCCTTTACAGTTACTTAGCGGCATTCTCATCGCAATAGTGGTTACTGCGTGTGTTTATCTGATTTTCTGGGGTTTTCCAGTTGCTCTTTAGATTCTGAGCAGTTTAAGCAATCTCTATGTTCATAGTAATTGTATCTGGCAATCTGTTGGTTAAGTTCAGCTCATAGATTAGAATTCCTTTTGCTTCTCGATGTTCTGCAACAACAGGCAATCGAGGCAATTCAACCTGTGCTCCCGGAATTTGAATCATCACAGCTTCAGGGTCTTGTGAAAGTGCGTCGACTCCTAAAATTTGTAGTGTTACTGTTGCAGCCAAATCCTCAGTAGTGATTAACCAGAATCCAATAGACACATTGTTTTCACTAGGCTTTTGGAGTGTGAGCCAACTTTGAATTTTATCGCCTTTGTAGGTGCTGCATAAAATTGGGGTTATTTCGTACCAAATAAGATCAGTAGGTTTTGTTGATGGACGAAGATTAGAGAAAGTGCGCGTTTTCATCTGTATTTGTCCGTCAATGGAGATTTCGGGTTCAATTTGGAGGCTGATTCGAAACTGTTCATCAGCTAGAGTAAAACTTGTTTCAGCGTCCTCGAGTCGAAAACCAGAATCGAGGATAGACTCGTCACCCAGTTGGAAAGCCCATTGCCGTTCTAATTGTGTCGCTAACTGGGCTTGTTCTTTCGAACCGATTTGACTTGCCTCACGAAGTAGTTCGGTTAATTGTCGTCGAACCGAATCAAGCTTGTCTTTGCCTTGAGCTAGACTTGTAAATGTCAAAGGAACTTGGGTGTTCAATATCCTTGAAGCTTGTAACCGAGTAGCGGCTTCAGTTACGTCGATACTTTCTAAGGCTTCGATTCCCTCTTGATAGACTAGATCCCATTCTTTGAAAATAAGAATTTGTGTGGATAGCGTCGGATTTGTTCTTAGGCGTGTCTGCATTAATTGGTTGTATTGAGATAATGCCGCTTCGATTGTGATGGGGTTCTCTTCCTTTGCTGCTGCTTTGAGTGCTTTTTCAATTTGGGTTGTTGCTCTTCGTAATAGGCGGTGTTGGGCACCTGCAGATGTTGACAGAGTTGCCAGTTTTGCTGTGGCGCTTCCTGCGGCACTTAAAGCCAGAATTTCATTGTGTGTATCACCTTGGGCTGCAGCAGCTTTCGCTAGTGTCTGAGCAAGGTTTTCGCTTTTTGTCAATAGGGTTTCCCATTGTGAATCTTCTGCTGGGTGTTCATCATGAACTAGGGCGTTGATATTTCGCAGTAATAGGAATGCAAAGGGATACGTTGTTTTCGTTATCTTGTCAACGGCAGGCATAAACGTGAGGGTCTGCTCCACAAACTCTTGTGCGTCTTTTTTCAATTTATATGCGTCTTGAACATCAGTTACCTTTGATATACGCTGGAGAAGAATCCAAATTAGAAGCGATCCAGCTTTCAAAGCCTTTGCTTGATGTCGTCCTTTTACCTGTGCCACCATTGCCGTGGTTGCATAATCTTCCAATTTATCCAGATCCTTTGTGGGAAAGGATGCACTAATTTTTCCTGAGGAATCTGGCGTTACAGTTGAAATTAAGAGCTGCAAGGCTAATTGTGCACGTATTTTGGGGTCTTTGGTTTGAAAATAGAGGTGTTCGTTAAGTTGATTACTTCGTTCCATCAGCAGGTGTGCTGACTCACTTATGGTTGCAACTGGTCTCTGTGAGAGTTGTTGGGTTATCTTCGATACAACCTCAAGATCTTGGTCGTTGATTTTGGTCGATGGGGAAATCTCTGGAATCAATTGAGTTGCGTATTTCGCTGCCGTGCTTAGAAGGCTATCCTTCTCTGCGTCAGGGGCCGCTTCAGTAAGGCGGAGTATGGCTTTTATCAATTCACGGTGAATTGCCAGGGAAGCTTCAGGTTCCGTATTAAGTTGTTGCAATTGATTAAGTGCGATTTGTTGGAATTTCACATGTAATTTTGCCAACACATAACGAGCTTCAGAGGCTTCAATTTTTGGCATTAATCTGGCGAGAAGTCTGTCCAGCTGCTTTGACATGCGAAGAATGAGATTTTGGTCTATGGGACGATCCAATAAGGGTATTGTGCTGATGAGTGTTTTGAGTGTGCCCGTGGTCGCTTCTTCAAGGATTTCTGGTGAGTCTGAAGAAATCTCGCCAGTTAAGCGGAGAATATAGTCAAGCTGTTTGACAGCTCTGGCTATATCATCAAGTGCCCGATAATTGAATACCGCGGTGCGTGCAAATCGTAGACTTCGTAATAGATCATCTCCGAACGCTTTATCCGATTTTCCCTGTGCCATTTCAAACCAGAGTGTGCTTGCCCGTGTTGCCAATTTCGCGGTTGAGTAGGCATCTCGAAGTTCAATTGCTGCGTTCATTGCAGTCGTTAGATGCTTAAGCTGTGACTGACGCAGTTTCTGGGTTGACATGGTTTGGTGTAGGCGATCTTTCAAATGCTGTTCGCTGATGTCCAAAACCTTCAGATCATCAATCGATTGAAGCGCTGTTACGATGATCTTTCCTGTTTCTCTCCCTCTGTCCTCCATTATCTTATGAAGGGCTTTCCAATTTCTTGTGAGTTTACGTAATAGGGCAATTTGTTTTGTGGGGTCATCCTCTTGTGTGAATTCATTGATTGTGTCTTTGGCTTTGGCTGTCTGGTAGGCAAGAAGTGAGTTTCGCTGAAACTTTTCAGCAAATTCAATGATTTGCTCTAATTCCGCTTTCATTGTGGTTTCAGGAATAATGAGAAGGCGGTGTAATAGTATTTGTAAGACTGTTTCTATTGTTGAGGCATTCGTATCTTCTAGGGTTTCCAGAATCGTGGCTATTGCTGAAGCTTCAAGCGCAATTAACTCTTTTCGGAAATCTCCGTCTGGGACAATCCCTAAAAGCCAATGGCTTTTCCATAGAAGTTCTACGGGTTCGACTTTGCGTTTAGCTGTGATATCTGCCAAAGTGCTTTCTAGGTGGTGTCGACCAAAATAGCGCGTTTCAAGGGCCTCATGAATCGTAAGATCCGTATTCTTTGCTAACGTGACTGCATCTTGAAGTTTCTTTTCATAAAGAAAGATTTGGCTTAAATTATTGATTCCCCGCTTGTCAAGTTTCTTTTGAAGTTTTGTAGGAAGGCTTGATAAATCTGATAAAGAAATGGAAAGGTCAATGCCAACCATTTTATTCACCACTTTCACTAGTTAGGGGCGCAAAACAAGAATAAGAAATTTTGCAGAATGGCATTACTCGCCCTTCACTCTCAAAGATTCAATACGTTAGTTAAGCCCCGTTACAAGTTCCTCAACTGCCTCATCTGGAATCCTTGAAATCATTACTATAGGTTGGGGAAATTCTTATCCTAGGTAAACTGGATCCTTCTTTCACCTCTCCTCAGTTATTTTAGTAGAGGTGAGCTGCTCACTTTGATGAATACCTTCACCTACCCAATAATTGCCCTGTTTCACGATAGTTTTTCCTTCTCTGTGTTCCCAGTATAGTTGAGTCAAGAGGAGGGGCCAGGACCCAAGAACAAGGACACCCAAAATGAAAGTGACGAATCCGGCAATTAGGGTTGCTACTATCCCGAGTCCAACAGGGAAGTACAAATGGAGCCACGATATTCCATACTGAATTAGGAAAGTCTGGATTAACACCAAAGGTATCAAGATTAACAAGTGCCACCATCGAATATGTCTGATTTTTTCACGGGAAGGAATCTCTGCAGGAAGCCTAGCAGACCAACCTAATTCATAGTGTACTTGAGGTATGCCACTCAGTAAGAAGCTAAGCGAGAGACTAATCAACCCTGGAACGCTGATTAAGAAAAACCTCCAAGGGGTCGTCACTGCAAGCCATATTAATAGAAAAGCAATTGGAGTCCAACCAAGAGTAATGGTTAGGCGTCGATTGCGAAGGACATTCCACCGTGAAATCGAAGCACTAACGGATATGGTCTATTCCCTCTATCTGGACTAGGTGATTCCAAGACCAAAAATATTACTAAATCAGAAGCTAACTTGATTCTTGTATAGCCATCTAGTGCATTTACCGAAGATGTAAGATCCGTTATCCATCGAAGTAGAATGGTGGTTTTTTATCATAGCGCTGCATAATGAAAGGTTGTTTGAACAACAGGCTAAGAAATTTTGCGGAATGGCGTTTCTTGTCTTTTTCTCTCAATGATTCAATATTTTAGTAGGTTTGCTTTAGCAAAAACGAAAAGAAGGGAAGAATGAAAAACGAGGAAGTTGATGATAATTCACTTTTGGAGGGAAATTCGGTGTATTGGAAACGTGTGCCTGTTTGGGTTCCAGGCGCGTTGATCACAATTATTGTATGGCTTGTTGTACTTTACATCATTCTCACTTTTTTTTCCAATTGCGCCCGAACAGCAACCCATACTTGTATTAGTCACCGTAATGATATTCCTGATATGTTCGGGGTCAGTGCTCTATTACTGGCTTCAACGGCTTTTTGGGACCCGATACAATCCCGACATTTAGAGTAGGAGCTTTAGTAACCTTTTTGGTCTCGGATTCACCTAATCCAATTAGAGGGAAAAAACAAATTCTAGCAAAGAATCTCGGACGAACTATAGTGAACCTATCTACTTCCTTATCTTCATTGTATCACCACTACTCCTTGTCTTTCTTATGCTGGCCACTTTGATAGCTAACGCCTTGTGGATCATTATCTATGCGATACCCTATGTTATCGTAATGCCGCTTTGGTTTTACATCGATACCCGAATACGCCGTAAATTACTAGGAGACGGAGCAAAATACGCTGTTTTATTGGTTGTCCATGGCATATCCATTATTTTACTAACTTTCAATTGGATGCTGGCGACACCTGAACCTCTGCCGTTCTGGCCTCTTTTCGTGTGGGGGTTTTGGGTGGTTTTCATCTTATTCATTAGTTCTGTCATTTGTGAGCGGTTCTTAAAACCCAAGTTTCGTTCATTGTATGAGCAATCAGAACCAGGTCATTTCTAGTTTTTTTCCACCGTAGATTAAGTTTTTCGCTTTAAGAGAATAACAATAACAATAACTACTATGCTAATGCCAATACTGATTGCTACTATCTTAAGAGTCTGGTCAGATAGAGCGCCCTCAATGCTATCACTAACAACAATATTATCAATCGAGGAATTCCCCTGAAAAGAAACAAAACTGAATGTTTCCGATGTGGTGACTCTATCATCCGTTATCTCGATAACTAATTCTGAATTGAGATTGATTTGAAACTGGCCTGGTAAATCTCGTATGATTTCAAAATGAAATACCTCATTAGCTCTTGTGATGATAGGGTGTCTAGCTAATATGTAACGCTCCAATCCTTGGAATAACTCAAAGTAGATCTCACCATTAACAAATGAGTCTAAAATTAATGCATAACCATCCATATTAGGAACCTGGGATACTCCAGATAAATTGTAATTGTTTTCTAAATCTGTATATACAAAATTAACAGAATCGAAGGAAACATTACTACTGGATACATGCCAATCAAAACTCCAAGTACCATATGCCGTACTACTATTATGGATAGCTCTTCTTAGATGGGTCAGGTCTCCGTGGTATCCAACATTAGGCCAGTAGTAATAGACATCTTCAGCTGTCAGCGTTCCATTCTCAATAGTGAATCCATGATCAACTTCACAAAATACATCATCAACTAGTTCGTATCCCTGGAGAATCCAATCGTCCAAGGAATCTATATTATCAACCTCAAAATCTTCACTCCAAAATTGTCCTGCAGATACTGTGATAGGAAAGAGAGTGGAAAGGACTAAGAATAATACAGTGGATAAAACAAGTATTCGAAATGAGATAGATCTATGAACCAAAGTTCCACCACAATTTCTCTCTGTTCCTTTAATCTAATCTTATTTCTTCCATTTAAAAAAGATAACAATAGCTACAACAATGACACCTATTCCAATCCCGATTACAATAAGTTCAATAGTTAGTCCAGATTGAGTAACATCAACACTATCACTAACGACTATATTGTCAATCGAGGAGTTCCCTTGAAATGACACAAAATTGAATTTCTCACAAGAGGTGACATCATTATCTATCACATTGAGTACTAGTTGTGTATCAAAATACACATTAAACTCTCCTTCCAAAGAGCGTGTTATATCTATATGATGTTGGCCAATTAAATCAGAAGGAAAATCATGTCTAACAAGGATAACGCCGTGTGTTACAGCGAACTTCTCAATGTACATCTCATCATTCATAACTGTGTCCAAAATAAGAGTATATCCTGTCATTGCATATGATGTGAATTCTCCTGTTAGATTGTATTCATTTCGCAAGTCAGTAAACATGAACTCCACTCCATCATAACCATTCTGACTTCCACTAACACGCCAATCAAAACTCCAAGTACCATATGCCACGGTACTATTATGAATCGCTCTTCTCACTTGGGACATGTAGATTGACCATGGAACATACACGTCCTCTGCAGTCAACTCTCCATTCACAATGGTGAAACCATGATCCACTTGGTAGAACGTAGAATCAATCATTTCATATCCTTGAAGGACCCAATCGTCCAACTCTTCAACAGGAGAAACCGCGAAGTCTTCACTCCACACAATTGCAGCAGATACTTGCATTTGATTTAAAGGAATTGCGATTAAGATTGTAACTGTAATCACAGATATTATTCTAAGCAACTGGAATAGTGTAGACATGAATCCACCTCCCTCTATCTTCTATTTAAAAGGAACTTCAACCCTTCGCAATGCCTTAGTGAATAAATCTGGATCTTGTCTCACGAGAGACATGTTACGTTGCCTGTAATGATACGGCTTGAAGGTTCACTAGTAGGTTATTACGAGAAGATAGCATAATGAGAGGTTGTTTGAACAACAGGCTAAGAAATTATACAAATACAACTCGTAAACGAAAAGATTGGTACGCCTAGATAGACGCTATGGAAGTAATCGAAACCAATAAGGATGGTAGAATCGTCGATGAACTAATTTATGGACTGCAGAGCAATGATGAGGACACTAAATCATGTATTCCAACCTTACTAGCAAGTCAAGGCGATCAGTGACCAATCCAAATCATTGGCCATCTGCTTGAGAACTTCCTGCTTCCTTAAAGGGAAGGTGCTCAAATAAATACCAAGTTGAATGGAAAAGCGTAAATCCGAACACGCTGGTTCAGATTTAGGCTCAATTTGACTAGTCAGAAGCAGGATTCATTACTTGCTAGGCTGCTCAATTATATCTTAGTGAATTTTTATTCCGAACGTGAGGAATTTTTGAGCAATGTGATAAGTATGATTCTGCCTGTGAGTCGTAGGCGTGTATGGACTACAGCACTACTACTTTTTTTTCTATTCCCAGTGCCAGCTTATGTAAGACATCAATGGACATACAATTCTTCTTCCGGTCTAAGTAATAATCTCACAGTACCAATAATACCTAATCTTCTTAATTATGAAATCAACATAGTCTTCCTAGGCATCAATGAAACAAGAATAGATCAAGATTCGTTGTTGGACCAGCTACCAAAATGGTATGCCCCGGTCGATGGCATGTGGTGGCGCCAGGAGTTTGACATGAACTTCACTCTAGCATACAGCCTTAGCTTTACCGAACAAGTTCAAATAGATGATTATCGAATGTTCTTGCACCAGAACTCTGTAGAGGATAGGTCACCGTTCTTCATACAGCCTGAACATCCAATGGCTAAATACATTCACTCGGATATGGTTGAGTCATACTTAGCTGAGAACGTGATCGACAAATCGTCAGCAACTCTTGTAATCATTGATACCTACTCCTTTGATCCGACTGGACATGTTCCCTATTACTACAATGCGACCTATAACGAACTGGATGCAGAACTTGAGGGATGGGTCATCAACCCACTTCCTTGGGCTTCAACTTACCAGATAGCTGGAGGTGGTGAGAACTCAAGACTACTCTGGCTAGATCTTTCAGCAGGTCCGACTGTCTATCATTCGACCTTCGATTCGAGTACGGGAGGTGTAGAAGAGATCTTGCCCATCTGGACCTACGAAGAACTAGTAAATCCTGTGGAACAACTAACAGAAGATCTTGTAAAATACATTACTCAAGCAGTCGAATGCCGGTTCTCGCCATCAACTTACCTTCGAGCCACTATTGGGGTGCCTCTAATCCATTCACCCACCACTGAAATTGCAATGGAAGTTCTTCTTGTAGATCTGGCCAATACTAATTTCAGATTTGAGGAAAGACTCAAGCTCGACTATATAGCATCCGAGTACGAAAGAGTGAATCCTTTCGTGGAATGGACATATAGTGTAACGGATTGGGATTGGGAATCAGATCTGAGTTTTCTCTCAGTCCTTGAAGCTTCGCAAGATGATCAAGCGATGACCTATGACCCGAGGATTCTAGTGGAGTTTTTTGACCTAAAATACATGAGCCTCTTCAATTCGAGTTCGCATAATAGATTAGTATTACCAATCTTCTTGTTGACACTTCCTGTAGGTTGGAACTTCAATCCTGAGTGGGGTGGAATGGCTCAATGTATCGATGGCGAGTTTGCCTACATTTATGGGAAGCAAAGTCTGGACTTAGTTGATCCTAGCTACATCGATCAGGCGATCATCCCGCTTGAAGGTTTGCAGATTGAGAGTGGAGACTCCTTCAATATTTCGGGATACTTGGGGGATTTTATTGGTTCTATCGATTTTTCGATGAATGTTCTTAACAGCAGGATTAGTGTCTATTTTCTAGATGAATATGGTTACAATCAATATGAGCAGGCTTTACCATTTGTGGATCTTTTAAATCACTCATTTGAGAATGTCTCTGCCGGGTCGGGCATGGTGGTTTCGAACTTCGAATGCACGATTTATGGAAGATATTATCTGGTGATCGAGAATAACGAAAACGAGACAGCAACCGTTGATATCACATTGAATATAGAGGTAGACCATTGCTATGGGTACACTTGGAAAATCATGCATGAGATTGGACATGCTTTGGGGTTAAACCATCCCCATGATGCATACTCTTGGGGTAACTATAACCACCCGGCTGCAAATGTAGGGGTTTACCTAAATTGGCTTTGGGATATGTCGTATTCTCAGATGAATTACGCGAACCAGGTTCCAACGATTTCCTTGATGGATATTGACACGCTTCAAAGAGAGTCCATAACAAGATATTGGGCAGATGCTGTGAACATCTGGAATGATATTGTTAATAATTCTACAATCAAATATGGTGGAGTTTCATCCATCATAGAAATGCATCTAGTAAACGCTTCCCAGCATTTCAATCAGAGCGTGGACTATTACTCAAATACTAACAGTCTAGACAATTACCAAAATTCATTACATGAGGTTTTTAGCATGTGGAAGGAGCTTAGGTTGGCCTTAGCTGAACTAGCCTTCTATTCCCTGTTAGAGATTCAAAACATTCTGTTTATTGTTTTTGTGGTGGCTGTCATCATCTTAATTGTTGTGATCTATGTAGTAATGCGAAGAAGGAGAATGAGGGAGTAGTTTCTACGTGTTGAAGATGCAAATTTTGGGTGTAGAAGGAAGTCTTTGAGGAGTTGTGCGTCATTCATCGCACGTTGGAACATACTCACTGATTGGTTAAAGTTTATCGTCCTGTCGACTTTTCTACGGTTTATTTCAGATAAGAAACACAACTGCGACTTTGCTCCTATCCACCTGATTCGAGTTTTGGTTTTAAGAATCGCTCACAAAGCATGGAAGTCAAGGTTCCAAGGAACATGGCTGTGAATACAAATGAGAAACTAGCTAGGAAAAAATAGGGCGTCCAAAATGGACCAAACGACGTCATTAAGAACACCGTAATGAAACTGAATATTAAAGCCACCACAAGTTTCACTCCTCCTCTAACGAGCCCGGGTTTTATACGAGCATCAACGTAACACCAGATTTGCTTTACGATAACCCATGGTAGGGCAAATGCAATGGCAAACAATAAATTAGATAAGAATGCAAATACAAGAATTCCACCGAAAATCAGTGGTGAGACGACAAAGCTAATGAAAAATGGGTTCACTGAAGTCTCTCCGCGACTCATTTTCAGACATACTCTATTCCCTCTAATTGGACTAGGTGATTCCAAGACCAAAAATATTACCAAATGAAAGTCAACACGATTCTTCTATAACCATTTGGGCTTCAAACCAGCGCATTTACAGAAGATGTAAGATCCATTAGCCTTCGAAGCAAAATCGTGGATTTTTTTGGTCATAGTATTGCATAATGAGGTATGGTTTAAACAACAGGCTAAGAAATTTTACTGAAGGGCGTTACTTAGCTTTTGCTCTCGCAGATTCAATACGTTGGTTGAGTCCAGTTGCTAATTTTTCAACTGCCTCATCTGATATCTTCGCAAACAGCACTTTAGGCTTAGATAATTCAGTGCCAGGACTAAGTGCTTCTAAACAGCTATCCACCTTCACATCATGCACACTTCCGGATTGGCTTAATTGTTTCCAAATTTTTTCTGCGGTGGCTGGTATTGCTGGTTCAATTAGTATGGCAATCGCTTTCAGCAGTTGTAAGCATTGATACAAATCGTTTTGACAGCGATCCGCATCCTCTTTGATGGTTTTCCATGGTTCGTTTTGTTGAAAGAAAGTGTTTCCGAATGAGGCAAGGTGCATAGCAGCGTCAACAGCTTCTTTGAACTTAAAATCTTGAACAGCTTCATCAATCTCCTCTATTGTCTTTTCAATTTGCTCAGTAATTAGAGAGGAGATTGCACCTTCAGGGATTTTTTTTAAATTCCTATGAATAAACAGGAGTACGCGGTATGCATAGTTTCCTAAAATTCCAACAAGTTCATTGTTCAATTTGGATTGGAATTCATTCCAAACGAAATCTAAATCTCTTGTATGGCCTGTATAGGAGAGGATGTAATAGCGCACAGCATCGAGATTAATTCCCTGCTTAATGAAATCTTCTTCAATATCAATTACAAAACCGCGGCTCTTTGAAAGGCCGTGGCCTTCAACTTTAACCATGCCACTGGCCACAATTGCATATGCTGTGTTATAGTTAACACCTTTTAGAATGGCAGGCCAGAAGACAGCATGATGATAGACGATGTCTGCACCGATGAAGTTAATGATTTTTCCATCGCGAATCCAATAGTCCTTCCAATCAGCTCCGGTTTGTCGTGCCCACTCTTCTGTAAAGGATATGTAACCTGCATAATTTTCAGCCCATACGTAGAGGACCAGATCCTCGTCACCTGGATATGGAATTCCCCATTTCAAATCTCGTGAAATACCCCAATCCTTTAGTCCTTGCCGAATCCATCCCAGGGCGTAATTCCGCGCCAAGGCTGTTCCTTTTAATTGTTCATTAAATTTGATGAGAAAATCAGTAAACATTGGTAATTTAAAGAAGTGGTGTCGGGTTTTTCGCTTAATTGCCGGTGATCCGCAGGTGACACATCGGGGATTGATCAATTGATCAGCATCGAGATAGCGTTGGCAGCCTTGATCGCATTCATCACCACGCGCTAGAGCTCCACAATAAGGACAGGTTCCAATAAGAAAGCGGTCTGCAAGAAAGGTCTGGCAATTCTTACAGTAGGGTAATGCTACCTCCCGGGCTTCAACATATCCGTTCTTCTCAAGAGTGCGGATTATAGTTTGTACGCGTTTGTAATGGTAAGGCGCTTCTGTTGTCCCGTACAAATCAACGCCAATGTCCATTTTTTCAAAGATGCTTTTAAAATGTTCATGATATTTGTCTACTAGTTCTTTCGGAGTTATTCCTGCTTGTTCAGCAGCCAGTTCGATTGGGGCACCATGGGTGTCGGACCCGCATACAAATCTCACATCGTAGCCAAATCGTTTTAGGTACCTTACGTAGGCATCACCAGGAATATAGGTACGCAAGTGACCAATATGGGCCGTTCCATTCGAATAGGGAAGCCCACACGTTACTAAGATTTTATCAGTCTTGGTTAGGGACATATGGAATCCCTCCTTAGCATTTTGGTGAGAGCATTCTTTGACCAAATACGTGAAGATTGATTGATTTCCAATGCATTTCGTAAGTTTTGAAGTTTTGCATTTATTGATCTTGGCAAGTATTCTATATCACGGATTCAAAGCTTTTTGTTAGAATTGCTTATAAGGAACATTGACAGGAACTGAATAGTCGATTAATTATCGTCGAGGGATTTCAAAGTATGACCCTTAGAGCAATCATTTTGATAGATGTTGACCCTCCCCTCACTGATTCTGTATTCGATTCACTCAAAGACTTGGCTGTCGTTAAAGAGATTTCATCAGTGTATGGAATCCATGACATCTTTTGCCTTATCGAGGTGGCTGACGAAGAAAAATTGAATGATTTCATATTCAAGAGACTCCGTCCAACTGAAGGAGTAAAAGAAACATTAACCCTTATGGTGTCAAACAGCATCCGAAAGGACTAATCTAACAGCTAGTCAGCCTTTGTTTTTTATGATTGCAAAGAATGCGGAATATCAAGGGAAAAGAATGTAGGTTTTTTCTTCATAATTGCGGAGTTTAAATAATTTCTACTAGTCTCCCTTCTGAAGGAAGCGAAGGGATAAGGATGTAATGTTGTGTCCGCATCGTTCCTCGCCCTCCCCTCGCTCCCCCTACCTCCCCTACCTTCCCCTCTTTTCAATCGCACCTTCGCTTCCTTCTCTAATTTCTTCAAACCATTTTCCCCAGCTTGATTGTCATCTTGAATATTCTTTAGACATAAGACTATTAGATATGCTGTAGCACAGTGGGACATTGAGGTGCGGTCAATCTCACAAAATCCTGAAAATTCCAACTCCCCGAATGTGGTAGCTGCAGAGAAAGCAGGCTTCGTTGTGAAAGTAATTATAGTGGGGGATTGGGGTGTGGGAAAAACGAGTCTTATTCGAAGATTTGCTGAAAACAAGTTCGACCATGACTACAAACCCAGCATCGGCGTTAACATCGTCACCAAAGTTGTCGATGTAGCTGGAAGAAAATTAAAACTGCAACTATTCGATACAGGTGGACAAGAACGCTTTCAATCCCTTCGACAAAGGTATTACAAAGGGGCAAACGCAGTCATATTCGTCTTTGACATAACAAGGCCTTCATCAGCATCAGCGATTGAATCCAAATGGTTAGATGAGGTGAAATCAATTCTCGGTGAAGATTTTGTACGGGTGGTTTTAGCGAATAAAACGGATTTAGAATCTGGCCGAGCCGTATCTGAATATGCCGCTCAACAAGCCACTGATCGAATTCAAGGCAAGTATTATGAAACCAGTGCCTTAGATGGCCGGAATGTCACCGAGGCATTTTCTGAATTAGCTGCCGAATTAATGGAAAAACTCTTTCCGGAGGTATAACTCTTTGAAATCCCGAATTTCGGAGATAGGTGAAGAATATATCCAACTAGCCTTTCAAGTCGATTATTTCCTCAAAAACCAGATTGGAGAGGACACTATAATTGTCGATAGTTATTTTGGTCCACCCGAACTCAAACCCGAAATACACACTGTGGACCCAGATCTCTTACTAAAATCAATCCATCAGCTCCGCGAAAAAATCAAAAAACGAATAAAAGAACATCCGCAAAGAACCTATCTGATTAAACAATTAGATGCTCTAGCCCTTCTTGTGAAATATGGTCTTAATGAAAAGGTCACCTTCAGCGAAAGAGTAAAGACGGGATTAGACGTCGATGTCGTCGTTATTTCAAATGAACGCATCGATGAGCTAAATGAACAGGCATATCGCGCCCTTCGAAAAGAGGTCCTGAAAGGGGACCTTACTACCATGGCGACCAGCTGGCGAAGACGAGCAATGACGACAGGCGCTGAGATTGTTCCTCTTGCACAGGATGTGGCAGCAGAGGCTAGACAAGCCACAGAACAAGTTCTTTTCAAACTACCTAGAGAAGAAGCGGTCGAGTTTCATGCAGTGCCCACCGCTCCGTGGAGCGCTTATAACTATTATAAGGGAAATTATAAGGCAATTATTGAAATTAATATCGAGTTACCACGGAGCAAATACACTATTTGGAAATGGGTAACCCACGAAACCTATCCAGGGCATCAAACCCAATTAGTCCAGCGAGAAGCAGGTTTTCATAAAGACTTACATAATCTCGAAGCAACGATTGCAATAATTAATACTCCTGAATGCACCATAGCTGAAGGATTAGCTGAAGCTGGCTCAGATCTCCTAAGTACAGCTCGTCCACTGACAAAACCTGAAACGGTTTCATCCTATCTGTTACAACTTCGACGAGCCGTAGGTATCAATGCATTGGTAATGCTTCAGGAAAAACAAACTAGTGAATCCGAAGTTGTGGAATACATCAAAGATCTTGGAGCTTATGAAGAAGATTATGCAAAGGCTCGAATACCCTTCATGACGGATCCAATGTGGGCTCCCTATGGATACACCTACCTTATCGGAGCCTGGTTAGTACGTGGTTTCTTCAAAGCTGCGCAAGAAGCTCACCTCATTGATGAATTCATCAAAGCCCTCTATTTGGAAGTCCACACTCCTTCAACACTCAAATCACGGATTTCCAAACTTGAATTAAAACTACCCAAGCAAATCATCTAAAACTTCGAAGGGAAGACCCAAATACCAGTTTAACCGTCATTTCAATTGAAGGATTAATATGGCTATTGAAGGGGTTTCACCAGTCGTCAACACTTTCTTTGGGACAACAACAGACCCTTCATCAGCAGTTTTTGTGTTCATGGGAGTGCCATTTGATAAAACCAGTACTCACCGTCTTGGAGCAAAACACGGTCCTGCGGCAATCCGTACAGCCTCACAGGCGATTGAAAGTTTTTGTTTACAAGAACAAAATACTATTGATGCTGCTCTTCTCCCAATCGCTGATATCGGTGACGTCATATTTGGCCAGAACTCAGTCCAAAGCATGCTGCGTGCCGTAGAATCAGTAGTGGGACAAATCACTCAACAAGAAAAGACCCCACTTCTCCTTGGAGGCGAACACACCCTCACCCTCGCAGCAGTTCGCGCCTTACCACGTGATATTATATTACTTCAATTTGATGCTCATATGGATTTACGCGACCGCTTCAATGACCAAGAGTTTTCTCATGCTTGCGTACAACGACGAATTGTCGAGCAACTGGGTCCTGATCATCTCATCCAAATCGGCGTAAGAGCTGTGTCTGAAGAGGAATACGATTATGCTCAGGAACACAATATTACATTTTACACCTGTGATGCGATTAGAAAGGAAGGGGCTGCTACAATAGCCCATCGAATTAATGAGGCAATTCCTCCCGGTCCACCGATATACCTTTCTATAGACATGGACGTCTTAGATCCAGCTTATGCTCCCGCAGTAGGGAACCCAGAAGCCGGAGGAATATCAACCTCCCAATTACTTACAATCCTCCGCGTTATCGCGCCACGTGCTAAGATTTTTGATATCTCTGAAATTACTCCTCAATACGATCAAGGTATCACCGCTATTGCTGCTGCTCGAATTATCACCACATTCCTTTGTGTTCAAGCCAACCGTCTTAGCCAAGCTTCTTCGAAATGATATTTACTTTTAGCATACAGTTTTTTTATCTCATTAAATTTCAGTGGGGAAAAGCCTTAAAGTTCAAAACCATAGGAGCAAAC
The DNA here is from genome assembly GCA_048939245.1 of Promethearchaeota archaeon. Classification (GTDB taxonomy): domain Archaea; phylum Asgardarchaeota; class Hermodarchaeia; order Hermodarchaeales; family Hermodarchaeaceae; genus Hermodarchaeum. The sequence continues at coordinate 47,012 of JBHLPR010000003.1, forward strand.
CAATCAAGAATGGGTGAAATTCGGTGTCAGATATTCTTGGTGTATTAGGTCAGCTAGGATCACAAGTAGATGAAAAAATGCTCGAACTTCTTGCTGTAGGTGCCTCAAAGGACTTCCAGGAGGTGGTCTTTCATCAGGTTCAAGCTGGCGGAAAACGTATTCGACCGGCCTTGACACTTCTATTTTGTCAAGCTGTAGGTGGGGATATTAATGATGCCTTATCTACAGCCGCGGCTATCGAATTAGTCCACAACTACTCACTGATCCTCGACGATATCATCGATGATGCTTACATACGACGAAATCTCCCCACGACATGGACCAAATACGGTCTCAACTTTGGTGTTTTAGCATCGACTCATTATCGGGAAGCCATTGAGGAAGGCGTGCTTCAATCTCCTAACCACTCAGCAATCTCACGAATTATCGCAGATACTATTCGCGAACTAGTCGAAGGCGAACGACTAGATGTTCTATTCGAACAACTACCAAGCGAAGAAGAATATACGGAGAAACACCGCTATCGTGATGTCAGCTTAGATGATTATGAAACCATGATAGGATACAAAACAGCCTCATTAATCCGCGCCGCATGTGAAGTTGGAGTAATCTGTGCAGGAGGTTCAGAAAAACAACAAGAAGCTGCAAGAGAATTTGGCTGGAAGGCTGGCATCGCCTTTCAGCTAGCTGATGATGTACTCGATCTTTTTGCCGAAGAAATGAAACTTGGAAAAAAATTGGGTAAAGATATCTATGAACATAAACTGGGTAATGCTGTGATTTTGCGAGCTCTTCCTCTTCTGTCTCCTGATGACCGCGGCTTCGTTCTCAAGGTTCTTCGCTCTCCAAAACCTAATGAATCCGATGTTAAAGAAGTGATCAAACTCTTTAAACAAACTAAGGCTAGTGAACAAGTACGAGAACTAGCAAAACAGCTGGTTGAAGAAGCAAAAAAGGCACTCAAACATTTTCCAAATAAAGATGCAACCGCGTTACTTGAAAATCTAGTCGCCTTTATCTATCAACGCTCCTTCTAAGGATTTGAAATGGGGGTTAATCCAATCCATCGGTTTCCATCAGTGCTCGAAGCTCTTGCATACTTAGTTTCTGTCCTGCTTGCTGCTTCGCCTTAGCTTGTTCAGCCATTTTTTCCATCACAACTTTCTCTCGTGCCTGGCGAGACGCTTTACGTTTGTTTCGAATTGCATCCAATTGGGTTTTCAGTCTATTTTCTTGTCCTCGTAAGACCTCCAATCGGTCACGCATCTCATCTGCTTCTTGGAGGCATTTAACATACATTTGATGAGCCTCATCAATCTCTGTTCGAGCAGGACCAAGACCTTGCGATAGTTGAATGATGCTCTGATGAGTTTGTTGCGCCTCTTCCACGAGGGCTATCATTTTTTCATGATGCTCTTGGGCTCTATCTCTAATTTCCTGTATCTCCTGCCATAGTTGGCTCATTTCATCTGTATAGTTTGATGTCATTGATTCTTGCGGAGAGGCAGTTTCCATTGCCTTCGATAACCGTTGCAATTCCTCTAAGAGGGCTCTTTCTTCATCTACCGTGAGTGAAGTGGTCTGTTGTTGCCATTCTAACTCTCGAAACTGCTGTTGCAAATCTTCCAATGGGATTAAATCACCCTGTTTTTCGCGCTGAGATTTTAATTTCTGTAGTTGTTCCTGTAATTGGTGAGCCTGTTCATTGGCTTCATCTCGTAACGTTTTTTGCCGTTGAACTTCTGCATTCAATTCATCTCTTTTTGTTCGTTGATCGGACATTTCATTATGGGCTACTGGGGTTTCAGATCGTAGCTCATCTCTTCTATCACGCCATTCCCAGGCTCTATTTCGAGCATCTTTAATTCCACGTAACAACACACGTATCGCTGCTTGCACTTTTCGAAGTTGATCCAGAATGATCCCAAATTCATCTTTTTCCGTCTCGGAATCCTTGGCCATATTATCCACATTAGTCTTGATTATATGCTGTAATGATTCTTGTAGCACAGGACTACTTTGCCTAAATCTTTTTGGTCTCAGAAATAAGTAGACCTGAAAAGGGGCTAATTCAATGACAATCCCTCTCTTAAATATGGACGACAAAATTCAACTCGTCAGACAGTATATGAACGACTTCAACATTGATGGCTGGCTTATAATTGATTTTAGAGGAACTGACCCAACGGGACCAGCATTGCTCGGAAATCTTGCTCCCCATTCGCGCTTATATGCAATTCTCATCACGGCTTCCGGTCCTATTACCATAATCAAATCTCCTGTCGAAGGGAACGAATTAATCGATCTCCACCCCTCGATCAACACCATTGACACCCTGACCCAAACAGCTTTCATGCAGGCTATCCGACAACAGGTCAAAGGCTTTGAACGTATTGCATTGAACTGTGGTAAGAATCCTCAAACAGATGTCTTACCCGCAGGTAGATTCATCCACCTTCAACAAGTGCTACCTAAAATGAATTGGGAAACCGGAGAAAACTTGATGCAAATAATCCATTCAGTGCTTACGCCAGCGCAAATGGAAAGTCACAAACATGCCGCTCATACACTCACCAATATTATGGGACAAACATTCGATTTCATCAAAGATCGAATCGGTTCTATTACAGAAGCCCAGGTTGCTAATTACATGCATGACCTTCTCCGAAAAGAAAAATTAACCTTCCTTGAAGGACCAATGGTTGCAGTGCAAGCTAATGCTGCGAATCCACATTACACTCCGGGAAATGTTAGGATTAGGAAGAACCAGATACTAATGATTGATCTTTGGGCAAAATGGGACATATATGCTGATATCACACACATGGCTTTTACCGGATCGAAAGTTCCCACCAAGATTCAGACTGTCTGGGATACAGTCCTTGAAGCTCGAAATACAGCAACAGCAGCTATTAAACCAAATATTCCTGCCAGTATTCCCGATGAGCTGGCTCGTGAAGTCATTATCGCCGCAGGGTTCGAAAAAGAGATACTACATCGAACAGGACATAGTATCGATACTAGATCTCATGGTCAAGGAGCAAATTTAGACAGCTATGAAATGCCCGAAACACGTCTTTTACTCCCCAATACACTCACATCCGTTGAACCTGGAATCTATCTAAAAGGACGGTTTGGAATTCGAAGTGAAATCAACGTTGCAGTCACAGATACAGGGCACCTTGTTACAACTCCCCCACAAGAAAACTTATTGTGCTTGTAATATAATATGGGAACGTTAGTTGCTATTCAAATAATAGCATCCGGCGGGATGATGTATCATGGCGGATAAATTTGTTTTATTGCTCGAGTTTTCTTCGGGAATCATCGAACCCCTTCCCCTTTCGGTTGGAGCCCTCACAGAAGATCGAATTGTGATAGTGATTGATGAAATCAAAGAACGTGTCTGGTTATGGCAAGGGACTACAACCACTCTTGTCGAACGCCGAGCAGCACAACGTAAAGCACGCTCGCTTGTCAGTGCGGGATACCAACTTGGTCCATATCGAATTGGACGGGATGTAACCGATATCGAAATTATCGATGGTGATATTCTTGATGACCCTGAAATAAAAGGGTACTACGACCAATTAGTTCATACTCTAAGCCAAAATTTTAAAATCACCGAAGGTGTCCTTGGCAGGTTCAGTGGAACCCTCTCTCCTGCTCCACAACCAACAGAAGGCGTGTCTGCGCCAACACCGAAACCCGCATCAACACCTACACCCATAGAAAAAAGTGTTCCAGCTCAAGAAGAGGTAATAAAAGTCGCTCCTGCTGCATCAACGACGGAAGTTGTTGCTCCGAAGCCGACTCGTGAATTACAGGATCTTGGGGTGATTCGGGTCGGAATTCTCATCTCTTCCATTCTCGACTTCTTCCCCATGTGTTATGTTAGTGCCACTAAAATCGAGGATGGTACACGCTATTCAATAGAAGACCCTGAAGGCATCATCTGTCAAATTGAAGTGGCTAACGGTTCGGTTCATTTTCTCCAACGGTATGATTTTCGTGGAAGGCGCAAAGACATTCTTGGGATGCTCCGTGACCGATTAGCTGCCGCAGATCTTTAGCACATCCCTCTCAAAGGAAAATTTTTGCAGGAACTGTATTCAATACAACACGCAATTCAAGCACAGGGTCAACTTAATAAATACGGTAACAAATTCTAAACCGACCCTTGACACAAAATACACTCTGCAGGTACCGAGCTAGTAATTCGGGGGTCAAAATTCCTCAAAGTAAGCAGCGCTTCGAACCCTTTTGGGTCAATCGGGATGTTATAAACATGACACGAATTATAATGTTGGAAATTGGAGGTCTAGGCTTTGTTCGATCTATTCGTCCTGGAGCTCGGAAGCTCCAGGGTGATGTCTGTGTCGCAGTGGTAGATGAACAAAATAAAGCCCTTTGGTTTTGGATGGGGAGCGGTGTTCAATACGATAAACGCCGGACAGCGAAGGCAAAAGCTGAACAAATCACTTCGGAAGGGCATCGAATCGGGGATGAACATCTAGCTCGTGGATATACTCTTGTTCCCATAGACCAAGATAAGCTCGAGGACCCCACAACCTCCAATAACTACAATAACCTTATTGCACTCCTTGAAGCACCAATGGAAATCAATACGGTTGCTAATCCTAAAGGAACGCTAATCATAGGGCAACTTCAAGTAGGTATTTCATCTGCTCCTGTATCCACAAGTACTCAAGCGCCTGCAGAAACTGCTCCCTCTCAAGTAAGTATTACTCCAGGGAAACCTGCTGTTCCAGCCACCACTAAAAAAACCACTAAATTAGATTTGGAAGCCGCTTTGATGGCTGTTATTCGTGTTCATCAACAGGTGCACATCGAGTATAAAAGCAAGGATGATACTGAAGAAATTACCATCGAAGGTATTGATGGGCTTACTCACAAAATGAAACGGAGCAAAGGAAAACTCACCTTCAAATGGGATTCAAAAACTCCGAAAGAGCTCAAACAATTGGTTGCCCATGAGCTCAAACGCATCGCAGGCTAATGCAGCATTGATTAAAGGCATGAAATAATGAGCTCTCTTCTTTTTGCCTTGCTATTAATTGCTTCATATTCCCTCGTCGGGGGAGCTATCAAAGTACTGGACCAACTAACAGATCATCCAGAATCTTATCAAAGTCGCCACATCTATCTGTGGTTGCTAACAGTTATTCTAGTTATTCTAGTCAATATCTGTGTCTTCCTTGATGTCTATACTGCTGTCCTAGCAATTGGAGTAATCTTAGGATTAATTGTGACACACAAAGTCGATAACAGATATTTCGTCGTTTTAACAATCACCATATTACCTCTAAGTATACTTCGGGTCTTAGGATTCGCATTTACTTCGTTCATTCTCCTAACTCTCCTCGCAGTTTTTATTGCCTCACTCTTTGATGAATTATTACACGAAAAAGCATCAAAGGTTTCAACCACTGCCTTACACACTCTTCTAACGTATCGCCCTATCTTGAAAATCTTGGTGTTAATCCTTCCTTTCTGGAATTTATTAACCTTCATTCACACTTTAGGATTCTGGGGGTTTGATTTTGCATATGAATTGGTTGCATACTACTTTCGCGCCTCTTCCCTTCCAGAAGCTTAAGTTCACATAGATTAAACCTCCAAATCGAGTCCTTCTCTCCTGGTTTGGAAAGGTTTAAGTCGGCTCAATTGCCAAAGAAACACACAAAGGTGAGGCTAAACCATGAAAGCAAATATCTCGCTTTCCTATAGGGGATCAAGTCGTGAAGAGAATGCAACTAAGACTGGCTGGATTAATTTACTACTAAACCAACATGGACGGATAATTAGTAAATTACCTCTGGGGGAAGGACGATATCATTTTGTCATTGAACTCGAGGACTTGGAACGATTTACCCAGTCCCTTTTTGAGTTCACACGGCAAAATCCTTGGCTACGTGTAGAAAAAGTCTCAACTCACGCTTGAGACCCTACAGGATTTTCAACCGAGAATGAACCGTTGACCAATTCTAGGGGCTATTGCAGGGCATCTAAGAAGACCTTTGGCAGTATTTGCTAGACTCTTACAGGCTCCAGGACTCCCATGAATACAAAACACGGTTTGTGGAGGATTTCGCCGAAGGGAAGCAAGAAATTCCTTTAATTCATTCTTATCCGCGTGAGCTGAAAACCCGTACAAACGTTCAACTTGCGTCTTTACCCTTTTTTTGCGTCCATATATTGTTACAGTTCTAGCACCGCGAACTATCTGCTGACCCAGAGTTCTAGGGGCTTGAAAGCCGATTACCAGTAAGTGGGTGTTTTTGTTTTCGATGCGACGATAAAGGTGCCTAAGGATGCGTCCTCCGTTCATCATTCCCGAACCTGCAACAATCATGATTGGTCCTTGTTGCTGGCTAAGCTGGTCGCTTTCATATTGGCGTTCCACAAACTGGAGACCTTTAAACTCCAGAGGGGCGTCACCAGATTGTATCAAATCCCAGGTTTCTTCATCAAAACATTCTCTATGGTGTGTGAAAATCTCTGTGGCCCTAATAGCTAAGGGGGAATCAATAGCAACTGGAATAACTGGGACACGAGCATTTTCTACAAGTAAGTTGAGTGCATAGATGAGCGCTTGGGTCCGGCCAATAGCAAAAGCGGGAACCAAAATGTGGCTTCGATGACGATACGCTTTTACAATAATTCGCTCAAAACGTCTAATGGTTTTTGAAAAAGGTTCATGAGTACGATTAGCATATGTCGATTCGCATAGAAGGTAGGTCGCACTATCAGGAAAATCCGGATCTCGAATTATTGGTGCATTCTTCCGTCCAATATCTCCCGAATCAACAAGATGGATAATTTTTCCTCGCTCTTCTGCCCACACTTCAATAATGGATGATCCCAGTATGTGTCCGGCATCTCGAAATCGGAGCGTCACATTTCCTGGAAGACTCTTCTTTTCACCATATTTCAGAATACGCAATTTGTTGATAGTTCGTTCTACATCTCGAATTGTAAATAATGGCTCAATTGAAGGATGATGGTTGCTCTTCGACTCGCTCTGATGAATTCTGGCTCTGGCAGCATCTTCTTCCTCGCTTTCTGCAACATCTTGAAGAAGCATTGAGCAAAGCTCCGCGGTCGCTGCAGTCACATAGATCGGTCCTTGAAAACCTAATCGAACAAGAATTGGTAAGCGACCGCAATGATCGAGGTGTGCATGGGATAGAATTACAAAATCAATTTCAGATGGATCGAATTCAAAGGAACTGTTCCGTTGGTATTGTTTTGCTGGGTTACCTTGGAAGAGTCCACAATCAATAAGAAACGAAGTTGATTTTGTCTTAATGTGGTAAAGACTCCCAGTTACAGTCTGTCCAGCCCCATGAATCACTAGTTCCAAGATATCTGGCTCCTCTCAGGTGTAGTAGATAGTACTGAGAAATTAGCCAAAAAGGTCAAACTCAGAGGATCCACCATTGTTGCCATTCTCTTCTTCATTATCCACAGCTTCTTCCCTTTCTTCTTGTTCTTCTTCTTTGGTCTCATCATTTTCTTTGGGAGGATTCTGGCTAATCTTGGATAGTTGTTCACGCATGGATTCCATCACAGAAACCGGTTTGTCCTCAGTGGAAGGAGTAACCCCCCTTTCCAGCTGAGTGGATGCAATGAATATCTGTCCTTCCGCTGCCAGTTGAGGTTGTTGACCGAAGCATCGAGAAAACGCCTCGATATCTTCTTGAGCTTCTGCTCGAATCTCTGAGAAAAGGATAGCATCTCCTTGACAGAAAAACCGCATTTGTAAACGTATAACTGAAACCTGAAATTCATTGGGGCCAATTGGGTTCATAGTGGCCTGTCCGTAACAGTCAGCTACAGCGAAAAGAACCTTAGTTGCTAGTTGTTCCTCATAGGTTAGTATCCGGCGACGAATTGGAGTTACTTTCCGCACAGGTTCAGGCATAATTGTCTGCTCAATAACCTCAACCTTATCTTTGAAGGCTTCTTCAAATGTTGATATCTTCTCTTCTTCTTTAACAACAACCAGATACTCTGAAGTCTTCTGATGGGTATCAAGAAGCTTCTGAAGAAGAGTGGCTTTTGGGCTTTTTAGTTCCCCCGGAACTTCAATGAAGGTCGTACATTTTGTGCCAAAGTGCGTGTCTTCGACACGGGTTCCATTCTTCATTATAAATCGCGCTTGACGAAGAGCTGTTGTACGTTGTAGCATTGAAGTTCCTCGTCCGAGCCACACCCAAACGATACCCTCTGGTTCATCGACAATAAGGATAGATCTTCCATCGACGAGGTGGTTAGGATTCCAGTGGAGCGCTTGCATTTCGCCTCCTTCACCTAGGATTTCAATCATCCCAATGAATTGTTTCATTTCTCGTATCACCGGAAGAAAATATCACGCTTATGCAGCCACACATGGTGAACCTTCACTACATATCAGGGAACGAGGTCTATAAGAAATTGTTGTGTCACGCTTTTTTCTTTCGAACCTCAGCAAGGATTTCTTGGGCTCGATCAAATCGAACACGTTTTTCAGCAATCATCTGCTTTGCAACTTGGTCAACTTCTTCACCCGCGGCTCCGGCTGCTACTGCCACATTTCGGGCATGAAGTTTCATGTGTCCAGTTTGAATTCCTTCTTGACTTAGCGCTCGTAAAGCCGCAAGGTTTTGTGCTAATCCCACACTAGCAATAATCTGTGCGAGTTCAGTTGCTTTTTTCACACCTAATATTTTTACACAAAGCTTGGCTATTGGGTGGGTTCTGGTCGCTCCACCCACTAATCCAACTGCCATTGGCAACTCGATGGTTCCCCGTAAATCACCTTCTGGCGTTTTATTGTACTGGGTAAGCGATTGATAACCTCCCTCTCGTGTTGCGGCGTAGGTATGGGCTCCCGCTTCAATAGCTCGGAAATCTTGACCAGTGGATAACAAGACGGCATCGATTCCATTCATGATGCCCTTATTATGAGTGGCACATCTGTAGGGGTCAGCCTGGGCAAAAGCGTAAGCCTTCAGGATCCCATCAACCCCCTTCGAACCGCCAAGAGTCTTGGCGGGGAATATTGCTTCGGCTTTCGCAAGTCGATAGACGGCTAGATTGGACAAAATTCGAAGGTAGACCTTCCCCTTTGTGAGCTCCTCGATTATGGGCGCTAATGCTTCACACATCGTATTCACTGCATTTGCCCCCATCGCGTCGCGCGTATCAACCAATAGATGAATAATAAGCATAGGGCCCATCATCGATTCCAAAGTTCGTAACTGTAAATCCAGTGCGCCTCCCCCAAATTTCACTAAGATAGGATCTTGTCTATTTGCCACCATTAACAAATTCTCTTTCTGTTTAAGAATCGCTTGTTTAGCAACTTTCACATCGGGTAAGTCGGCGACTTGGATTTGTCCTATCATCACTGGATCCGTGGTTCTTGCTGTAAATCCTCCAGTTTTACGCGCCATTCGTGCAGCATTTGATGCTGCCGCAACAACGGATGGTTCTTCCAATGCCATTGGTATGAGGTAGTCTTTTCCATTTATCTGGAAATTTGTCGCTATGCCCAAGGGAAACGCGTAGGAACCCACTACGTTCTCAATCATCCGATCAGCGGTAGCTGCGTCTAGGCCACCAAAGGCCTTTAACAGAGCCACTTCCTCATCCGAAAGATCTGCAAAGGTACGAAGCTTTTCAAGCCGTTCTTGGATGGAGAGACGGTAGAATCCACTAATAGCGGAGGTTTTTTTTGACACGATATTCACTTCATCGTGTCTCTGCTATGGGTTGACTTATCAAACTTTCTTCCTGTGCTACAGAATCAACTTATTCAGAGAATGTCGATGAACGAGAAAGGTTTCTATTTTTCTCGGAGTTCCCAAATACAAGAATCTGCGCCCCAGGTTTTGCACTGAACCTCTTCGCATTCACTACTAAACCCGCGGAGTGTGAGTACGTGTTGAAATACACCACTTAGAATATTGCAATACTTCAATCCATCAAATTCCTCAGACATCCGAATATTTTGACAGATTGGGCAGTCTTTGAAGATGTAGACGATTTTCCTTTCGGCTTCATCATAATATGCCTCATCGAAGGCTCTGCCCAACATTACTCGCGTTGCAAGGGTAAAGGTATCAAGGAAACCATCAAAGGTAGTGGCATGCTGGCCAATAGTATCGCTATATTCAAATAGTAAAGTCTCAGCCATGGCATTGCCTAAGCGTAGTAGCTTCTCATTTGCGAGGTTAACGTCGCCTTTAGTCGTAAGCAAAATGTCGTCAATCACTGCTGCAACCAAAGCTTGGAATGCATTAAGTGAGGTTTTTTCCATCTTAAAATGCCAACCGATCCAACCTTTGACACCCATTTAATTCACCACATATTTGTTCTTCACAATTAGCGTTATCAATCATTCGTTCATGGGGTTTGGTACTAAACACGTTTTTCGAAATCTACAAGACCCCGCTTTTGCAGGTCTAAAAGCATCCGCATGGCAATGAAAAACTGTAATCCCATTTTTTCTCCAATCTCTTGGAGGGTTGCTTTTCCATCACATAAACTAAGCATACGAAATTCTGTAATCGACAGTTTCTGCTTCTCCAAATCGGCAATAACCCGAGGGACAATTCGTCGGCTTTTTGTTCCCACCATGGGGGGTCTTGTTGGAGGTGCTGGTTGAGGTACAGCACCGGGTTGGGCTTTTGTTATTTCTACCTCATTTGCTGCATGAATCTCAGATACTTCATGACCCCGTTCGACAAGATCCTGATCTAGGTAAATGGTGATGACATGGGACGGCTCACCATGAACATATGAATAGGGGAATGGAAAGACTGTTTGTCGCTCAATGATATCCGGCGGGACGTCTATCGCAATGTATGCCTTACACATCTCACAATAGGTGTAAACGACTGGCATCGACGAGCTCCCAGGATTTTTACCGAGTATATAGCACAAGAACCGTTCTTAACGTTTCCTTCTAAAATACTTTAAGTCGGTAGAAATTCCAGTAAATCTTGAAAGTGCAAGAAGACGAATGCTCGTATTAATCAGTTGCATAGACAGCAATTTTATTGGCATCATGAAAGACGTGGATTTTCGATGCAGAATCATTTTCGAGCCACATATCAACAATCTTCTGTGGCTTTGTTACATAAGAAATATGAGCCGTTTCCACTTGTGTTTGATTTAGCGTGGTGTATAGCCAAATATGACGTAATCGCTGAATGAGCTCACCAAATTTCCAGCTCTTGTGAGTGTATAGGCGGTACTGTTTTCGAATTTTCGCCATCATTTCTGGAAGGGGCATAATGAGATAATCATAGAAGAATTCGCGAGCCGTTGGAGTCGGAGCAATCCCCTTTGGGCATTCAGCTAAAAGAAGCACTTCTCCATTATCACGAACCGCGTTCTTAGTGAGTTCAAGTCCCCGTTGTGCATTATATAGACTCTCGTCTTGGGGACTTCCCCCTGGAGTGACAATGATATGATCTGTCGCTGGGACGGTAAAAGAGGCCGTTTTGTCAATGGTCTGGAATCCTTCACTAGTGACTCGTTGTAATTCACCACTTTTCGACCATATGATATAGGGTCCGCTAGTCACCATTGCCAGAAGAAACGCTGGTCGGTCAGTCAGAATCATATTCATTCCTTCTAGCATATCCTCGGCTACTGGATTTGTTCGACGGTTCGGGTTGGGGTGAAACGGATGTCGGCCAAATGTGGATTCGGGTTCTAAAGCGAGGCTATGGTTGGCTTCAATTGTATTAAAATCACAAATGCCTGGCAAGAAGTTCTTGAGAACATTAGAGTATCCGGCAAAATAATGATTCTTCATATCTGCTGCGATAACAAACGCGTCGGTTTCAAGCGCTTCTTTATTAACACGAACCTCTGTTCCACGACTAGTGGTACCCATAAGCTCACATGGTGATCGAAGGGCGTCATGAACTATGACACGATAGCTGTCAAGATCATTAGTTTTACAGCTGCTATGAATCGCTTGAATAATTTCTTGATTGCGCGCGCTATGAGGTTCATGCGAACCTGTTGCTAATATGAAGTTAACAGCCTTTGCACTCTTGAAGTGCGGGGTTAGTTCTTTGAGGATGATTTCGTGAGGTTCTGCTCGTGTTCCATCTTCTACTAAAACACACACGCGACGATTTGCTACAGTTTCTGCGAGAGAAATACCGATTGGTGTCTCGAGGGAGGTTCGAAGGGATCCCGCAATATCTTTCGATGCATCCTGCTTGCGTGGTTGAATAACCTCACCAATATTTTCATCAGGGATTTGTAACTGGATATTTCCTTGACCATAACGAAGTTGAAGCTCTGGCATAAGCTCTCAGGTGTCCAGTGCGCTCAGTTGTGAAAAAACCTTTGCCTTATCTAAGGCTTGGTAAGTCGCCGTTTGAACCCGATAGAGTTTATCGTAGCGTTTCGCGAGGGCCTTCGAAGGTTGATAGTGCTCTCCAACTGCGATCATCGCCTCAGCTGCCTGACTAACATCCCGATAGATGCCGCCGCCGGTGGCGGCAAGAACAGCTGCTCCTAAGGCCGTTGCTTCTTCTATTTGGCTTCGTTGGACTTGCAATTGAGTGATATCTGATTGAATCTGATTCCAGATTGTGCTGCGAGTTGCTCCACCTGTCAATCGTAGCTCTTTCACCTTAATCCCTAAACTCTGCATAGTTTCAAGGTTACGGCGAACTTCAAACGCGGTTCCTTCCATAATTGCCCTAATGATATCTGAACGTGAATGGCCTAAGGCGAGCCCAGTAATTACACCGCGTGCCTCTGGATTCCAATATGGAGCCCCTGCACCCACAAAATGCGGTAAGATCACAATCCCTCTTGCTCCTGGCGGAGACTGGCTTGCTTGATTATTCATGAGCTCATAAGCATCTGAATCCAATAATTTGGCTAGCTGTTTCTCTTCTTGCCCAAACTGATCTCGGAACCAGCGATAGATAATACCGGTGGTGAAAATACTTGCTTCGATCACCCAGCGGTCAGGAACAGCATGGCAACTACATAAGAGACGGTGTTGTGGGTCAAAAAGGGGCTGTTTTTCAAAGGCTAGAATAAAGGTTCCAGTTCCAATGGTGGCTTTCACACGGCCTGGTTTGACTACGCCTACACCCACTGCTCCACATTGTTGATCGCCACCTCCTACAATGACAGGCAATCCTTTGGGAAGTCCTGTGGTTTTTGCTGCACTATTAGTAATTTCAGAAAGGTTTGTACCTGATGGATACGCTTTTGGAAGTTTCTCTTTCGGGATTTCAAGCTGGTCACACATCAAATTAGACCAGTCTAATTTTTGAACCGAAAAGAGCATTGTTCGTGAAGCGTTACTATAATCTGTTGCAAATTCTCCTGTTAATCGATGTAGAATAAAATCGTGTACCAGGAGGAATTTGTGAGTTTTTTGAAAGAGTTGAGGTGTTTCATGTTTGAACCAGAGAATCTTTGGTGCGGAAAAATAGGGGTCGATGGTTAAGCCGGTCTCATTATACACCGTATCAATTCCAAGTTCACTCCGAATTTTCTGGCATTGGGGGGTTGTTCGTCGATCCTGCCATACCAGCGCTTTATGAAGTGGGGTTCCGTGTTGATCTACGGGAACTATGGTCTCGCGTTGATTCGTGATACTTACGGCTATGAGGGCATCAACCTTTTTGCCAAGGTGGCTTACAGTGGCTTGAGTGGTGCTGCAGGTGGTTTGCCACCAATCCTCTGCATTCTGTTCTACCCATGCTGGACGGGGGAAAAACGAAGAATATTCCTGGTGGGTCTGTGTAATGAGTGCTCCTGTCTTTGCATCGAATACGGCGGTTCGAGTCCCACTCGTACCCACATCAATCGCCATCACAAGCTGTGAATTGGTCAACCTGAACACACCATCTTACCCTGCTCTGTTAAAAGATATAACTTGTATTGGCCCCGAACCACCCACAGGTTTATGTCTACTCATGTGATTGGCTTGTTTAACAGGTGTCTGTTCGTTGATAAGCAACCAAATCCAACAGGCCGCTGAGATAATTATTCGTTCAAGGTCCGCTGTTGCCCTTACTGGTGCAGGGGTGTCAACGAGAAGCGGGATTCCAGATTTTCGTGGTCCAACTGGTCTTTGGACGAAAGTTAATCCTGCAAAATTTGCTAGTATAGACGGATTCATGAATGATCCCAAGGCTTGGTGGGAAATGGCATTAGAGTTGGCACCTACATTTATGAATGCTAAGCCAAACCCCGCTCATTTGAAATTAGCAGAGCTCGAGAAAATGGGTTTCTTGGACTGGGTTATTACACAGAATGTAGATGGGTTACATCAACAGGCAGGAAGCCAAAATGTGCTTGAAGTCCACGGAAGCCTATTTAGTGGCACATGTACTCTCTGTTGTTATCAAGTGGACCGTAAGTTCTTAGAAAAAGCCATGAAAAAACGGCAAATCCCGGTAATGTGTCCTAGTTGTGGTGGGTTAGTGAAGTTAGATGCAGTGTTTTTTGGCGAAGCTTTACCGCAAAAAGAATTAGCCACTGCCATTGAATCCGTGCGAAAGTGCCAGTTAATGTTAGCAGTAGGTTCGTACTTAGTTGTCTATCCTGTTGCTTCTCTTCCCACAATCGCCCAGCAAAGTGGGGCGCAGCTCATTATTATTAATCAGGAACCTACTCCCTTTGATTCGGTTGCCAATCTTGTTTTTACGGCTGAGGCTGGAGAAACCTTATCCGCTATTGTGGAGGCAGTTCGAAAACTCAAATGAATTTATTATCGACGTAACTGATATTGGGTTTGATGATTGGCATACTGCATTTCTCGAGGAACATCCTCGCTTCCTGGAACAACAGGTAATAGGCTTAATTGCCTTGTACGCCGCTCTTTGATGCTTGTAGGTAATTCTCCGCCTTTCGGATGCTCAAAGGGCAGCAAGAAACGGTAGTCTTTGCCTAAAATTCCTGAAATTCGCGTAAGCATACGTTTTGATCGTCCCCCATGTTTATGCCGATAATAAGTTAGGTAAAGAAATCCACCGATGAGCTTTACCATTTGGCGGTTTATCCATGTATTCTTGATGTCACCAAGCCACGCATCGCGCCAGTGATGGAGGTTGTGATCCCAGCATTCAATGAATATTTCCCATTGTAACTCGGTTAAACGGCTAAGGTTCAAGGTCTTTTCTTGTCGCAATGCACAATCTTCAAGGGAGACGAAGAATAGGGGTACAAAGAACGTCTTATACCGTCGCATTCGATGAATTAAATCGAGGGTCAGCAAGACATCCTCTTCTTTTTCTTTCGGCAAACCCGTAACCAAAGTGCACAAAGGCACCCAATTGGCATCATTGAGAATACCGTACGCTTCACACACGATTTCGGGCCACTCACTCACATTATATGGTAAGGCTTTCCCACGCATGTGTTCTTGCATTAATCGTGGGCTACCCGTTTCCACACCCACTTCTACTGTGACCACAGGGTTGCCCTTGTACTGGTAACGACATTTATCACCGATTATCTCTGTAATTTGATGAACCATTTCAGGTTCTATTATGGCTGGAGCTAAAGAGGCATGCGCGGTTTGAATGTAATCAACGCCTGGCTCGTTAACGACCGCTTTATAAACTCCGAGGACAGCGTCACGATTAGGTAGGAATCGTTCTTTGGAGCCGTATAAGAAGACATCATCGGTGTTTAATAGAATCATGTCAGCGCCACAGCTGATATTGGCGCGGACTTCTTGGAGAATTTTGTCGATTGAGAAATTGCGTCGATACTTCATTGTGGGTGAACAGAACTGGCATCCTCGACCACACCCTCTCGATATTTCAACTGCGCCATAAACTGCTCCCTTTTTGATAGGAACGATATCCTCATCGGCTGGTCGCTTCGCTCTTACTATGGGAGGTAATTTATCACCGCGAATGGCTTTTTCGAATAATTGGGCAGCAGTACTCTCTGCTTCTCCCATTACAATGCAGTCGAGTCCGAATTTTTCACGGAGTTTCGGATTCTTCAGTTGCCAGGATCCAGCACCTCCCAGAATGCGAGGAACCTTATAACGGTTAAGCGAGGAATTCTGAGATAGCCGCCAAAATTCTAATCCAGTAGCGGGCACATACCCAAGGCCGGTCAACGAAGTATACGTCACGCTAACATAGGCCATCCCTAATGGATCCATACTTGATAAGCCAACTACTTTGGTTTTTGGACCCATCACATGGTTCAGTTGATTTGGATGAACAGTAATAACATCCTCGTCATCGAAGCCATTCTCCAATAGAACCGCTTCGATTTTCCGTAGACCATAGGGGGCAAAAGGTGCTGAGTGATCAGTATTTGGTTTGTCTGGTTTATACATACGTCTTAGTAGGAACTTAGGGAATAGTCGGCCAGGAAATCCACCTGCAAATGCCATGAATGGATCAGCATCCCATCCAGCCATTTCAGCCACTGATGCAGTTAGAACAACTTTCTTGCCACCGTTTTTTCCCATCGTATCATCTCATGGAAGCTATGAACACTATCTCAGCTGTTAATCATAAAATGGTGAGTTAGTTCTCGGCGATTTCAAGCTTATTATGTTTTTCGCCACTTTCTATGCTCCTTCCATCCTATCCTTATAAATGGCTCCTGAAAAGGTGTTTTTAGATTATCATTGGGTTGCGGCGGTCATGGGCACATCTTTGACACGTACGAAAGGAATGATTGTTGGTGTTTCAACTTCCCACCATTGAACCTGTCGGGATGATTTGCCTAACGCTTCAATATTGGCATATATTCGTAGCAGATTATCTGAGATACGGAGCTTTTGAACCGGTTGGCTAATTTCACCCTTTTCGATTAGGAACATTCCGTCTCGTGGAATCGTTGAGAACGTGCCTTCGAGTTGATTTGTATATCGTAAGTACCAATTTGACGTCACATAAATCGTCGGTCTCTGAGGTTCTAATAGCTCTTCAAAGGAAGCATCACCTTCAGAAAAGACAACATTGGTTGGCGCTGGAACAAGCAGTTTTGAGCCCATTCCAAAGCTAACAAGTTGGCAATTACCGGTGCTCTTTGTCTGTAACATCTGGGCTGTTGATGCATTATGAACAACCCCTTGAAGCGTACCCTCCACAAAAATTGGCGATTTTTGCGTGGGAGTACCTTCAAAATCGAAAGGTGCACTCGCCAATCCATTAGGCAATCGTCCGTCATCCCATATGCTCACTGAATCGGGAGCTAATTTCTCTCCGATTTTGTCTTTCAATGGGCTCATTCCGAGCATCATCAATATTGGATTAGCTGACTCTGCAAGGCTGCCTAACACTGATGCTGCCACCGTCGGATGCAAGATTAAGTCGTAAGTACCAGCCTTTCCCTGCTTACCTCCCTGGGCAAGTTTCGCAATCTCGCCTGATTCCTGACCTGCTTGTGAAATCTGTTTTTCAATCTTATCCAAAGTCCGCCCTACTACAACTCCTTGCCCGGAACTTTCGGCATCGACAAAACTTCGCAACGTAATTCGATAAGACGATGTAAGATAATTTCCGCTAAAGCCTTGTGACGTCTCTAATAAATAGCGTTTTTCATCGAAGAAAAACGACCCAGCTATTCGCTTTGCACCAGCCTTTTGTGCGCGATGTACTGCCGCGGTCATTATATCAGGAGCTTTCGAAGGGAAATCACGAATTCCTTTATCATATAGTTGATCTACCTTCGTTGGCGGTTGAATTTCCTCCTGTAACCCTGAAAACATCGGCGTTGGCTGCAGACCTCGAACAAACTTAGTCAAACGCTTCAATTCAGCATCAAGTGTTTTCTTTTTCGGATTATAGATCTCTGTGGTTCCTATTCGCCCATCAATCGCAACAAACGCTTCTAGCACGGTATACTTCCACTGTTTGAAAATATCAATCTCAGAATTACTAACTCGAATCTGATGCTCCAATACTTCTCGGCCTTGAACGACGGCTTCGCCTTCAGCTGAAGCAAACTTTAACGCCTGATTAACAATCTCTTGTAAATTCTCCTGCTTAGTCATCTTTACACACCCCCTAAGCGAATTCCACGCAATCTTACCGCATCCGGACCTGCTGTCCAAACCGGAACCCCCTGAGCTGGATCCGATTTCCCACAAATCGACTGCCAAGCTTCGAACCCTTTCGAACACGCATCAATTGCCTCAAATAATGCACGAGAGGTAATCTCTAATGCTGGTCTCCGAACAAGCTTGTCGGTGAGCTTACCATCCTTTATCACTCGGGCATATGATCCCACATATTTCGACTGATACCGCCGATCATCGATATTCCACTCGGTGAAGCTGTACATGTATATGCCTGTTTTGACATCTTCGACGATTTCATCGAAGGTGTAGTCGCCTGGGGCGATGTAGGTGTTGGACATCCGGGGGATTGGTTCGCGGTTATAGTGTTCAGCTCGGGATGCCCCGTTTGATTGGGTGCCCGCGTGACCGGCTGATAGTCGGTCGTGAAGCATTTCATTGACGATGCCTTGTTTGATAAGGTAACGTGGGCGTGCTTTGACGCCTTCGTCATCGTAGAGGTAGAATCCGCCACTTTTCGGGAGCGTGGGGTCATCGATGACAGTCACTGCTGGGTTTCCAATTTGGGTTGTGCCCACCTCGATGTCCATCCAGAAGGATTCACCGGCGTTCATTCCCTCGCGACCTTGAATTCGGTCAGCTTCGGAAGGATGTCCACAATTTTCATGAGCGATAATCCCGGCGACTTCGGGGCCAACGACGACATCGATTGGTTTATCAAAAGTAATTTTTTCAGCTTTGTCCACAATTTCCTTCAGATCTTTTGCTTCTTGAATGAGAGTCTGGATGAAGTCAGGTGATTCAAGGAATTCCCAGCCAGCTGATTCACCGTGAGACAAATAACGCTGTTCGGTGCCTTTGGTTCCTTGAACTGTAAGAATTGAACCATATCGAACGAGACTGTGATCTGATTCTATTTGGGTTCCTTCATTATTGGCGAAATATTTCTTCTGCGTCTCTAAAGCTGCAACGATAACTCGATAGGGAAGGCTCTTTTCATCCAAAGTTTCTTTGAGTTTTTTGTCTGCTTCGAGTACACGATTCAGCTTATCTTCAGAAGCGATATCCGCGAATGGTGTTTTAACTGGAACTTTCCATCTAGTTTGGATGCTGGGTTCTTCCGAGAGAACCAAGGGCGTTTTTCGCTTGGATGATTTCGCGAGTCGAATGGCGGTATCTACTGCCCGTTCAATTTCACGCTTGTCCAGTTTGGGGATAGCGACAAACCCGATGCCACCGTTCGCTAGCGCACGGATTCCTATTCCCGCGGTCTCTGTCGTACCCGCTGCCAGAATATCACCATTTCGCGTACTATACCCTTCTTCTACAAATTTTACGTAGCGGAGTTCAATGTATTTTGCGCCCTGAGCGCTGCCATACTCAACACCATGGTCTACCAAGTCATGAAATGTCATAAAATCGCGTTCAGTAGCGTTCTCTTTCCATAAAAGGCGTATTCATCTCCAACTTTATTGATGAAAAAATGAGAACACATTCTCATCGCAATCTATTTTTCCCAGAAATATTTGCCTTTTTCATAGATGGTAAAATCGCCTGCGAGGATTTTTCCATCTTCTTTCATGCTTTTGATGATATCCACGTGTACCGCACTTTGATTCGTCCCTTTGCATTCGGGATATGCGTTGCCTAAGGCACAGTGAATGGTGTCCCCTATTTTTTCGTCGAACAGCATATTCAGGGTATATTGCTGGATTCCGCGGTTTGTTCCGATTGCCATTTCTCCTAAGTATCGGGCTCCCTCATCAACGTTTAACAAGGCGTCTAAAGCCTCTTGTCCCTTTTCTGCGGAGTATTTGACAACTTGTCCCTTTTTAAATTCCAAGCGGACCCCTTGGATTTCCGTACCCGCATAAAGAAAGGGGATGTCGAAATAGATATGTCCTTCAACGGATTTTTCCAAGGGGCTAGTAAATACTTCTCCACTGGGCATGTTATGGGTGCCTTCTGATGCCACCCAAACCCGGTTCTTCGTGGAAGCCTTCAAATCGGTTTCTTTTCCAAGGAATTGGATTGTTTGGCTTTCCTGGAGCTTATCTCGGAGCTTCCGCATGAGTTTTGCTTCTTTCTCCCAATCCAGGAGGGTCGCCCCATAGACGAAATTCTGGTAATCCGTTAAACTCATTTTTGCTTCCTGAGCCAGCGCTTGATTGGGATGGATGGTCAAACACCAACGTTTTGTCAAGACTTCTTCGGAAATGGGCTTTGTGGTTTTTTGTCGGCGCATGAGCCGTTTCGGATCCAATCCAGCAAAGGCGCGTGTGTTCGAAGGGGATCGTAGCCGGATAAGTACATCTGAGGCCTTGATAGCTTCCATTTGGTGTTTGGGAAACAAATCTAAGGCTTCATCTGTTGCTGCATCCATATACCCCCGGCTGAGTTCCGATGAGTCCATAATCGTGAGAGTAGCTGCTCCTCGCTTTGCAATCTGTTTCACAACTTCAACTGCAAGTGGGTGTGCATCCAAATCAGAGATTATGTAGACCATCTCGCCCGTTCGAACATTCGTTGAATACTCGATGAGAATCCGAGCATGTTCTTTAATTCGTGGGTCAGTCATCATAATGCACTTTTCTGTGGTGATTCTCTAACTAGATTGGATATATAATATCAATCAAATCACTCAAAAATCGATTAGGATAAACCAGATTATGTGCTTAGCATAAGCCTTTATAGGGCATCTTACTCAAAACGAGGGAATAACCTGCTGAGATTAGGTGAATTAAGAGTGACACGTAAAGTTTGTATGATCGGTGGTGCAACCACACCTTTCGATTATCCTCTTCATTCTACGACTGAAAATGGAATCGCTGAATGCGTTCGAGAACTCCAAAGAGATCTCCCCCATTTTAGCCTACGTGATCTTGATCTGATGATTTACAGTCATTTCAGCGTTCACTTCGAAAAACAACTTTGCCCTGAGTGGATTGTTCATGATCATTTGGGTCTTGTTGGGCTTCCTCACTATAGGGTAGAAAACGGTGGAAACACTGGGGGTTCTGCCCTCTATGCTGCTTTCCTTGCGGTTCGATCAGGGGTTCACGACGTAGTTGGAATTGCGGGATGGGAATCAATGGATTCAGTTACACAGAGTCAGGGAGCTGAGTTCATTGCTATGGCTTCAGATACAAGATATGAACTTTTAGCCGGGGGTATTTACCCAATTTATTATGCCGCCATGGCTTACCTCTTCATGAAGCAACACAACATGACCGAAGAAGACTTTGCCTTGGTTGCTATGAAAAATCGTAATAATGCAATGGACAATCCAAAGTCTCAATGGTATCGCAACGAACACATGTACGTTACTGTGGATGATATCATGAATTCTCGACTCATTTCATATCCCATCAAGAAGTATGACTGCTGTATGATGACCAAAGGTGGTGCATTCGCTGTCTTCTGTACAGAAGATTATGCTAAAAAAGTAGCTCCAGGACAGTACATTGAGGTTACTGGTGCGGGTTTAAGTAGCTGTACAATCCGTGCAGGTGATCGACTAGCCTTCCCAGGATGGACAGAACGGTACGGTCCTGGTTACCCGGATATGTCTGAATTTGGTGCGTGTCGGGCATCAGGTGAGATGGCATATAAAATGGCAGGAGTCAAGAACCCATTGAAGGAAATTGACGTGGCTGAATTACACGACGCCTTCTCAACATCTGAAGTTCAAATTTACAAAGCTTTGAACTGGTGCACAAAAGAGAATGTAGGTGAATTTGTCAGGAATAAAGAAACTTTCATGGGTGGCTCTATTCCTAGTAACCCTGGTGGTGGTTTGATGGGCTTTGGACATCCTGTTGGTGCTACCGGCATAATGTCTGCTGTTGAATGTTATTACCAGCTTGCAGGTATGGCGAAAACGAAGCATTTGAGTAAAAAAACCCAGGTTCCAAGTGCTCAAAGGGGACTAGTCAATAGTCATGCTGGGACAGGGACAAGTATCTCGAACTTTATTTTTGAAGTACCCTCAGGAGGTCGATAGCAAATGGATGATTTTCGTGGTGATAAAGACTCCACACTGGTTAATCGAAAAATAGTCCGTCCTCCAGATACAAAGGAAGTCGGCTTTCAATTTGTCGATTATGCATATACCAAAGATAAGGAACTCTTTGTTCAACACCTGCATTACGATCAGCTATACGCAATTCGCTATGGAGATCTTTCTCCATATGCTAAAGGGCTCGTTGAAGGAAAACTCATGGGCACACGTTGTCCAAAATGTGGAGACAAGTTCTTTCCCGCTCGAGTCCATTGTTGGAATCTCGATTGTAATTTAGAACCCACCGAGTGGATTGAGTTAAAGCCTGAAGGGCGTGTACACACCTACACGCAAGCAGGTTGGGCTGCAAAATCTGTGCTCAAAAAACTCCCATTCATTTTAGCGTATGTAGTTGTTGATAATTGTAAAACTGCCATCGCTAATGATCTCAAAGGTCTCAAGCCATGGGATGCGGAATTCGGCATGCCTGTCATAGTGAAGTTCAAACCCAAAGTAGAACGTGTTGGTAGCATCACCGATTTTTGGTTTGAACCTGCACCAGACTGGAAGCCTTCTCCTATGAATGCTGAGAAAGAGCGCATCAAACAACTATGTGAGCCAGTTTATAAATGGGTGAAAACCCTCAAGTAGCTTATGGGTTTCATTTCCATTTTTTGAAAATGTGTTCAACCCTGTAAAGTCATCTAAATTCAAATTGGCTTAACTCTGCATTCGGAAAATATAATGGTAATTGATAATTGCACCTATTAGCGGGCACAGCTTGGTTTCTGATAAGTGAGGCGATATCGCACCTGAAAAGTCACGTCATCTTCTGCTTCAAAATCAACGACTGCAAGACTAATCGGTGATCGGTTATCCAGTTCGAAAATTAGGTCCTCAAAATAATCGAGCACACCACATGTGCGACAAAAGGAGCCGGTGAATCGGACAAAGACCTCGTTATTATCAAAGCCGATGAACTCGGCAAAAGCTTCTGGGCTGCGGAGCCGGTTGAAACTAGCAATGGCACGAGCAATAGCATCCGGTGGTGCAGTCATAGATTACATCTTTCTCCAGTTCTGGTTTTGAGGTCTTCGGTTTTACCAATTTTAGAAAAAAATCACTTACTGGCTCTCTGGAAAAAGACTTCGAGAAAACCCCTGCGCCATAATCTGGATGAATAGGGGGCGCGCATTAGGAGGGAAGACTTCTAGTTGTTGGAGAAATCGTTCACGAATGGCTGCAATAATCGACGCTTGTGAGGGTTCATCTTGCCATGCCTGTTCAACGGTCTCTTTCCACGAATCTAAGGTGGTGAGTGCTCGACTAAAAATCACAGGAATATCAGACCCCGTGACTGCACCGAAATGGGAGAATACGAGAAACGCAGGATCATACTCTCGCAGTTTTTCAATGGAAGCCTTATATGTGTCGAACCTAAAACTGGGTGGAAACGAGGTTGGAATCACTGTAAAATTCTCCGGACCCAACAATCCCATAGCATCACCCGTATATATAGTCCGAGAACTGGTTTCGAAATACGCCAGATGGTCAGAGGTATGACCTGGTGTACCAATGATTTCTAAATCAATGTTATTGCCTAGCTCTATTCGGTCTCCATCAACGACCTCCCAAATGGGAACTGTGTCAGGAAGGGCATGTATGTCTTGTGCATATGCTCCAAACAATTGGCGGGCGCCTTGATTTAACCGACTGGGTTCTCGAAGTGTTGCTATTGTATACTTGTGTCCAACTACCGTCGGATTTGGCAACTTCGATGCTAGTGGTGTAGAACCACCACAATGATCACCATGCCGGTGGGTCACGCAAATAAAGCGTACGTTATCAAACGCAATTGACCGTGTCTTCAAAGCTTCGAGAATTTGTTCACCACACCTATGATGTCCGGTTTCAATAATCGCTGTCTCCCGCCCTCGAATAATGAGGCTGGTGGTGGTGTGCTTAAAATCCCATCCCTGAATATCTATCATATCGATTGAATCCGTTAAGGATTGGGGTTGCATGATAAATGGCATAGCATTCACATTCGTTCAGGAATTGTCAAGCAACCTTGAAGCTAGAAAGGCTTTTTGCTTTTCGCATCCCTGAAACACCATAATCCTTCCTATCATTGAATTGAGGGAAATACTCGTGGAAAATGCCCCACAGCGAATCACACGCCACACCTACTGTATCGGTGGTCCCAATATCACAGACCCCGATGATTGTTACATATATCTTGCCGATTTAGAAAATCACCTTGTATTGATTGATGCAGGTATAGGTCGAAGCACCGACCGCCTCCTTGCTAATATGAACAAACTGGGTATAGACCCAGCGAAACTCGAACTCCTCATTCTCACCCATGAACATGTCGACCATATTGGAGGCGCTATCCCCCTCCATTCACGCTTAAAATTCAAGATAGCAGCACACGAAAAAGCAATTTCCACCATCAGTCAAGGAGACCCAATTGCCACGGCTGCCAACGCCTATCGAGTTGATGTTCAACCAACACCCATCGATGTGATTCTTGACAAGGATGCAGGGGTAGTTCCAATTGGAAAAAAACAACTCCATTATCTTCACACACCCGGACACACACCAGGAAGCATCGTGTTATATTTCACTGATGGGAACCGCCGAGTGCTCTTCGGGCAGGACCTCCATGGTCCCTTCAATTCCTCTTGGGGAAGTGATATTTCTCAATGGCGAACTTCCATGAAGTTAGTTCTTGCTTTGGAAGCTGATATCCTCTGTGAAGGGCACTATGGCGTATACCATGGAAAATCAGCAGTCCGACAATTTATCCTTGGGCTGCTAGCACAAACCTCCTAATCCAAAGGTGTACAAATATCATTGGTCTTTCTCATTCAGGCTGTCCACTTCAATCCGCTCCGTGAAGTTGATAAGCACTACCGGCTTCATTTCTGATGGGTGTAATTTTCAACCGTTTCGCCTTTGTATCCACACTGCTAGTACGAATCGAGTGTAGAAAGCACTAACCTATTTTTCCCTTTCAATTATTGTTGCAGTTCCAAGACCCAAACCACAACAGAAAGTTGCCAGCCCATACTGACTATTCTGGTGTTCCATGACATTGAGTAACGTGGTAATCACTCGGGCACCGGAAGCTCCTAAGGGATGCCCTAACGCAATAGATCCGCCGTGAACATTGAGTCGGGGATCGGCAAGTGGGTCAAACCCCAGCATCTTCCCTGCAGCAATTACCACGCTAGCAAAAGCCTCATTCACTTCAATGGTGTCTAACTCTTCGATGGTGAGATTCGCTCGTTCTAAGCACGGTGGAGTCGAATATATTGGTCCCTCCAAGCAGAGGACAGGTTCTGTTCCCACTACGGCCTGTGCTTTCACCACTGCCCGAGCTTTCAGCCCATGTTTTTCCGCTTTGTCACGGGACATTAACATCACAGCTGCTGCGCCATCATTAATCGGACAGCTGTTCCCAGCGGTAACTACTCCTCCGAATAGTGGTGGAAGCTTCGCTAATTTCTCCATTGATGTAGTTGGACGAGGACTTTCATCCTTCTCAACCGTTACCCAACTCCCATCCTCTTGACGCGCTGGCGTTGGAACTACCTCATTTTTAAATTTCCCAGTCTCCCATGCAGCAACAGCTTTCTGATGACTCCATAGAGCAAATTTGTCAAGATCTTCTCGTGGGATCTCATATTTTTCTGCCATCCTTTCCGCACTCATGGGCATCGGGATAAACTGATATTTCTTGACCAATTCGGGGTTGAACACCGCATAACCTTCACCAAAGTCAGCACCAATAGGGAGCCAGGACATATGCTCAACGCCTGCAGCAATAACGATGTCAGCATTATCTGTGGCAATTGATTGTGCAGCAAAATTGACGGCTTGCTGAGAGGAACCACAGGCACGATTTATTGAACAACCAGGAACCGTGTAAGGAAAATCTGCTCCTAAGAGAGCTAGACGCCCAATATTTCCACCTTGCCAAGCAGTTTGGGTATTACATCCCATCATAACATCGTCAACGTGTTTAGGATCCACTTTAGTTCGTTTTGTGATCTCACGCAGGACATGGGAAGCTAATTCATCAGGGCGCGTGTGAGCAAAGGCTCGGTCTTTCCGCCCTATGGGTGTCCGAATAGCATCAACAATAACTGTTTCGCGGAGTGTTTTCATGTCTATTCACCTATTTTATTCGCCTTTGTAGTTGGGTTTTCGTTTCTGCAAAAATGCCGTGATTCCTTCAAAAATATCTTTTGTTGTGAAGGTTTTAGCAAAAGCCTGTGCCTCATATGCGAGACCAATTTCTAAAGGAACTTGTGTTCCATAGTTTAGACACTGTTTGACCAATTTGAGTGCGATAGGCGCCTGGGAGGCTAACGTTTGCGCAAAAGCACGCACTTCCTTTTCAAACGAGGCATTTGGGAAGACTCTATCCACTAAGCCAAGTTCCAGCGCTTCATCAGCAGTATATTGTTTACCAAACATAATCGCTTCCCGTGCTTTTGCCAATCCAATAACCCGTGGCATACGTTGCGTTCCTCCCCAAGCAGGAATAAGTCCCAGATTGACTTCTGTAAGACCAATCTTTGCTCGTTTGGTAGCCAAGCGGAAATCACACGCTAATGCAATTTCGCAACCCCCACCATAAGCATACCCGTTAATGGCTGCAATGACGGGTTGGGGTAATCGATCAATCATGGCAAGAATCTCGTGCCCTTTCCCCGCAATATATTGGGCATAAATAGGAGTGACACCACTCATAAACACGGATAAATCTGCACCCCCCGAGAAGGCTTTTTCTCCCGCCCCGGTGATGATAAGAACCCGTATTTCCTTATCCTGTTCGACTTCTGCAAGGGTTTGTTGTAATTCTCTTGTGAGATCCTCGTTGATTGTGTTCAATTTTTCTGGGCGATTCAAAACGAGCCAGGCAATCTTTTCTTTTGGCTCCTTTTTCAAAAGAACGGTATTGACCATAAATAATTCCTCACTAGTTGCTTCATTCGATGGGTAATTATTTGCAATTATTAGCCTGCTTCGAAAGGAAAAGCCTTACGAAAGCCCACAAAATCGTGGAGTGCTCTCTTCACCAGCATTTAAAATGAATGCCAACGATTCAATGAGATGTTAATGTGTTCTATGGGGTGTTTAATTGTGAACCGGTTTTGGCATAAAAGCTGGCCTAAGGACTTTCCTTTCGATATCGAAATACCAACAACGACCATTCATGACACCTTAACCGCGACGGCACACCGATACCCCGATAATCCTGCCTATCACTTTCAAGGTAACACGGTCACCTTCAAGGAGGTAGACTTGCTTTCCAATCAGCTTGCCAATGGATTATTAGAATTAGGCGTGAAAAAAGGAGACCGCATCGCTTTCATGCTCCCCAATGTTCCTCAGGCGCCCTTGTCACTTTTCGGAATTCTCAAAGCAGGCGGTATCGTTACCCCCATTAATCCACTCTTCAAACAACACGAGTTGAGATATCAACTTGACTCGGCTGAGGTTAGACATCTTATTGCCCTTGATCTTTTCCATGAAGTAGTTGAAGCGGGGAGACAAGGGACATCCCTGGAATCTGTAATCTATACACGAACAGGGGAATACCTAGGCAAACTCAAAGAATTTCTCGCCCGGATAACTAGGAAAATCCCTCACCCCGCACTTCCTACAAGTCCAGATGTGCACCTCTTCCAAGATTTAATAAAGCACCAATCCACCATAACCCCTTCAATTCCTGTTGCTTCAGATGACACTGCTGCATTGCTATATACCGGGGGAACTACTGGACCCCCAAAGGGGGCAATGCTTAGTCATCAAAACTTCATGTTTAACGCCAAGGTCGGGAGTCAGTGGTTCAAAGTACGAGAAGGGGCAGAATCTTTCATCGGAATACTGCCTGCTTTTCATGCCTTTGGTTTTTCATGTATTATCGTTCTCTCTGCACTAATTGCTGCTTCTGTGGTACTGATTCCTCGTCCTGACATGAAAGAAATCCTGAAGAGCATCCAACATTACCAAGCTACGGTGCTTGTCGGGGTCCCCACGCTTTATGTCTCAATACTAGCCAGCCCTTGGCTCAAAAAATATAATATCAATAGCCTAGAAAATTGCTTTTCCGGGGCCGCTTCACTACCTGTTGAGGTTCTGAAGCAATTCGAACAGGAGACTGGTAGTTATATCGTCGAAGGCTATGGGATGACTGAAACCTCCCCAATCCTCACTCTCATTCCCCAAGGGATTCTTCGTCCAGGGTCCGTCGGGATTCCTACCTTTAATACTGATATCAAAATCGTCAACCAAACCGATGACACAAAAGAACTACCCATTGGCGAGTGGGGGGAAATCTTAGCGAGAGGACCCCAAATTTTCCAAGGCTATTGGAATGCGCCAGAAGCAACTGCAGACACACTTCGAGGTGGATGGATACATACTGGTGATGTGGGGCGATTTGATTCAGATGGCTACCTATACATTGGTGACCGAAAGAAAGACCTCATCAAACGCAGCGGCTACTCAGTATTTCCTGCCGAAGTAGAATCTCTGCTTTATCGCCATCCCAGCATCGCTGAATGCGCCGTTATCGGCGTCTCTGCTCCTCGTGTGGGAGAAGAGGTCAAAGCGTTCATTGTGCTTAAACCTGAAAATAAAGGAAAAATCACCGAAGACGAGATCCGAAATTGGGCAAAACAACAAATGGCTGCCTATAAGTATCCTCGCGTCATTGAGTTCCGAGAGGAATTGCCCAAGTCTGCAGTCGGGAAAATCCTACGCCGTGAACTCCGCGAAAGCTAACTTGCTGTGAATTGAAAAATCCCTAATCTTTCTTTTTATTGTGGGTGCTATGGGTGTTTTCTTCACTCAAGTACTAATTAAACGTCAATGACTGTCCACAAATTGCAGCTTTAGCTGTAAATCCAAACTGTTCACGCAATGTCTGAGCAAGATTTTCACATGAGGCGGCTTCCCCGTGCATTGTGAGAATAGTGGGATTTCCTTGGGTTTGTTTCAGATAGTTCAATACCTCTTTACGACCCACATGGCAGGAAAAATCAAATGAAGCTACTTTTGCCTTCACATGATAAGTCTTAGGTTGATCATGATATCCCCCGAGATTAATTATTCCGCTTTCAAGTAGTTCAGCACCAGGAGTACCTGGTAACTGCTTTCCGACAAGCAACACACTGCTCTTCTTGTCTGCAGCGATTCTTCGCAGATATAATTGTGCTGTTCCACCCTTCAACATCCCCGCAGGTGCAATAACAATTGCTGGCTCATTGAGTGCACTTTTCCGCTCGGAATTATTTTGAATAAAAGAAGTTTCTTTGGTTGCTTGATTAAGGTTGGAACCACCGGTGAAAGCTTTTGCATGTTGTTGCATAATTCGGGTAACTTGGCGTGCCATGCCATCGATAAAAATTGGATAGTCTAATCCTCGATGGCGGTGCTGATTTAGCACTGTAAGAATTTCTTGTGCTCGCCCTACAGCAAAGGACGGAACTAATACGGTGCCACCTGATTCCAACGTCGATCGACTCATATCAACAAAGGTCTTCTCTACTGTTTGACGAGATGGGTGCTCTTCACGGGCATAGGTACTTTCGATGATTATGAGGTCAAGCTCGCCCAATGAACGAAGCCCTGGTGCTCCTTTAACCAATCGCGTATTGGTCGTGTTTATATCTCCAGTGTATAGGATGCGGGCGGCTCCACCTCCGTTAGCTTCTGTTTCAACTAAAATTGAGGCACTCCCCGGGATATGACCCGCATCGTGGAGGGTAAATTGAAGCTTGGGGTGTACCCGTATTGGTTCACCATAATTGACTGTGTGCGTGTTACGAAGAAGCGTCTTTACCTCTTTGGTTTCAAATCCTAAGGATTCTCCGTTTATTCGGAGCATATCTTTCAGAAGCAGCCTAGCCAATTCCTTAGTTAATTTAGTTGAATACATTGGAACCCGCTGGGTTTGACTACCGCTGATAAACGGCAGGCTTCCACTATGGTCTAAGTGGGCGTGAGAAAGAACGCTTGTGAGGTTTCGTGTAGATGTTGGAAGGGGGACACGTTGGGTCCCTCTGAAGGCGGTGCCATAATCCATGACAATTCGAGCTCCTGCCTGTTCCACGAGAACAGCTGAGGCTCCAACTTGGTGGCAGCCACCGAGAAAAGTTACTTTCGTCATTTTCTTTCATTCCCTCTATTTGGGTAAATATGACAAGTTGACCCGTATCTCCGAATCGTGCTCTGCTGATTCGGGTTGGTCGGGTTAGCTAGGTGTTTCGTTCACTCTGCCTCATCTGAAGATTTCAGTTCATAATCGAAGTCTTCGCGCAGGTGAATTATCGTCGTTTCGTCTCAAATCCAATCATAGGAAATTATATGATCGAGACACGACGTGGAACACGTATCTCTTGTCTGACTGTGAGACATTAACACAGGTTTTTAAATCTTGCTAATAATTAGGCAGGTCCGCTAGGAAAGGGGAGCATTCCGAATAAGTCCTTATAACGACGGCGAAGCATTTCAAGGGTCTCAACGGGGACTGGAACAGAACCTAACTCTGCTTTCTCTGGGCTCGGTCCGTGGTAATCGGAGCCTCCTGTGAGCGTCAAGTTATACCTTTTTGCCAGCGTCATGAGTTCAGCTAGTCTTGACTCGATGCTGGTATACCAGTCTGGAGCTTTGCCTGCTACCTGCTCATAAGGATAGTAGTATTCAAGGCCTTGAAGGCGGCTGTTGATAAGGTCGGTAATTAACACGTTGGGTTCCACATCAACGGTTAAAGGATGTGCGATGACCGGAACGCCTTTTGCGTGTAAAATTGTCTCAATTCCCTGCTCGACGCTAGGTCGGGGGCGGTCAACATATGCAGGGCGACCATAGCCGAGATATTTGTCAAAAGCTTCTTCAATTGAATTCACGTGGTTATGGCGAAGGAGGACTCGGGCAAGATGTGGACGCCCGGAGGATTCCCCTTTTGCCTCGGCTTCAACTTCACGTTGATCTACTTCAATACCCAGTTCTCGGAGTTTGGCAATCATCTTAGGTAAGCGCTGTTCACGACCAACCCGCATCCATTCAAGGAGAGAACACAAATCAGCCTGTTGGGTGTCGAGGTAGAAACCAAGAAGATGGACGTGCTTGTCTTGCCAATTGCAGCTAATTTCAACACCGGGTACAACCTCAATTCCAAGATTAGTGCCTGCACGTAATCCTTCTTCAACACCCTGAATGGTGTCATGATCCGTAATGGCTACTCCGACTAATCCCAGGGCATGCGCTTTGCTAACCACCTGGGTCGGTGACTGGGTTCCATCCGACGCTGTCGTATGTGTATGCAAATCAACGAAGCGTTTCACCGTGACTCTTCTCCCAATGGTTACATCAGTCAATCACTAATTCGGGTAAAAGTTTTCGGATTACTTTCAGGGATTCTAAGGCATCTGCTCGGTTCAACTCGAAAATGATGGGCCCATCAAAACCTCGATTCTCAAGAGTGGTCAAGAATTTAACAATAGGTAAATCTCCTTTACCCAATGTTTTATGATCATAGTAGGGAAACCGCTTCCCCTCCACACGTTTGAGCGATCCATCGTGAAGATGAATTTCAAGTAACCTACTATAATAACGGTCGATAAAATCGAGAACATCAGATGAACCTGACTGCCCAGAGAGTACATGCCCGGTGTCCAAACACACTGACGTATCCAGTCGTTCAGCAATATTCCACGTGATTTCAAAGGGAAATTCAATAGATTCCAAGGCAAATTTCCGCGAGGGAACCTTCGTCCGTTGAATGAGTTCACGTATACTTTGTTCTGCCAGATTTCCCATAATCAACGAAATCATGGGCTGATCATCTCCCCCAATGTCAAATTCGCTGAATTCAGCGCCAATCCAGCCTGCATTATGGACTACGTACACCTCTGGATCAAGAGGTTCAGCACGCTGCACAGCCTCTACGAGGCAGGCAACTGATGCTTCTCGAATAAAGGGATTGGGGCTAGCTGGCTCAATCGACCACAAGGGCAAATGGGCGGTATAGGTCAAATCTAGTTCTTCTTTCACTGCAAGTAAAGTCGAAATCTGCCTTTCGGAAAGCGCTTCAGGAAGCACATATCCAATATCAAGGGTAAGTTCCATTAAGGAGAATCCATGCTCATGAGTTAAGCGAGCAATCTCGGCGAAGTCAAATCTGTTTAAATCAAAGGATCCGCCTGCTGTGAATTGCCCGATCACTGTTGACCAGTCAAGGGCTGTAATTCCAAATCGCATACCTTAAACCCCTTTGTATTTTCATGCATCTCTTTACTTCTATAAAGGTCGGGGTTATTCATGACCTTTTGCAAAGCAAACAAGTAAAAGGAACCTCTAACCGGTAAGAACCATTATCAAAGGTACTGGAGTAACGTGTAAGATGTCTAAAATCGAATTGAAAAAAGAGAATCAAATAGCGGTTATTACAATCAACAATCCTCCGGCGAACACTTTGAACCAGGAAATGTTCACCAAACTCCGTGACATCCTCACAGACCTAGACCAAGATGACACCAAGGTCATTATTATCACCGGTGCCGGAGACCGATTCTTTATCGGTGGTG
Source organism: Promethearchaeota archaeon (assembly GCA_048939245.1). Classification (GTDB taxonomy): domain Archaea; phylum Asgardarchaeota; class Hermodarchaeia; order Hermodarchaeales; family Hermodarchaeaceae; genus Hermodarchaeum. The sequence goes on from JBHLPR010000003.1 coordinate 79,674, forward strand.
CTGATATCAAACAATTCCAAGGCCTAGACGCTAAGGGCGCTGAAAAGGCATCCCGAATGGGCCAGAAGTTCACACTCTTCTTAGAACAACATAGCAAAGTCCTCATCATGGCTATCAATGGGTTCTGTCTGGGTGGGGGCATGGAACTTTCTCAAGCCTGTGATTTCGTCATCGCTTCTGAAAATGCTCGCTTCGGACAAACCGAAATCAAACTCGGCATCATCCCTGGATGGGGTGGCACGCAACGCCTCCAACGTTGGATGGCCCCCCAAAGAGCACGAGAACTTATACTCACCGGCGACATCGTTCCCGCCGCCGAAATGGGCAACTTCGTCTACAAAGTTGTCCCGCCCGACCAATTAATACCAACCGCAATGTACTTAGCAAAACGAATTGCTGCCCGACCCCTTGTCGCCATCCAGCTCTCCAAAAAAGCTCTCAAACGTGCACTCTATATGCCCATTGAAGAAGGTCTCAGACTCGAAGCACGCTATTTTGGCGAAGTCTTCGAAACCGAAGATGCCAAAGAAGGCGTCAAAGCCTTCTTCGAAAAACGCGACCCTAAAGTGGTGGATAAATAGGGTTTTCCTCAATGAACCCTTACCCCATTAGCTGAATTACTGGTTCGCAGATTCCACAGTAAATGAAAAATTCATTCTCAACAGTCAAAACCATTAAAGCACTCTCTTTGGCTAGTGGTTACCGACTTAAGTCAAATCTCCATTAAGGAGTGATTTGGGATGCGAAAAACACATCTAGCCTTAGGGCTTTTTCTAGTCTTCTTCTTACTCCAATTTACAGTTCCAACTATGGCTCTACCTGACACAAACTCTTCTATAGTTGGTGTTTCCCAGACAACACCTCTTGTTTCTATAGCTCCTCCTTATAATGATCTAATCGTTCTTCCTTCCGAAGGGGATGCACCTCCTATTCCTGATAATCCCTTCGGAACAGGACGAGAAACCCTCGTAGAGTGGTGGAACACTTCTTATGATTTCCGAAGGCAAATCACCATCGTTGAACCAGACATCGCATCCCGCGTTATGGAACCTGTCCACGTCTATCTTACATTCTCCCCCAATACTGCACGAGAAAATATCATCGCAGTCGCCTATTGGGACCCTGACACCTGGCATGAAATACCCTCTCAAATCTGGAATGTGTCACTAACAGGTAATTACTATGATTCATGTACCGTTTGCTTCTTGGTTAATATCAGTCAGAATCATCAAGAAGTCTTCTACATCTATTACGACGATGATCCAATAACGCCTCCATCTTACACGGATAATATCGAAGCTATTCCCGTTGATGGTCCTGCCACAGATGATACCGTCATGCCTTGGGTTTGGTCCGACGTTTCATCTACAAATTATACTGGAGTTGACACCATCTTCATCCGTTCCTCTGCAAGCCAGTATGAGCATTCGGCAATTCTGCTTGTTGACACCCTCAGAAATGGATCAGATTGGGGAGGACCTTGTTGTGGTTTAATAACTGCCCGATATGGTGATGCTGATGCCTTCGATACGAGCAATGGTACATTGGCTGACCAATATATGCTCTTGGGCGAATTTGCCCTAGATCCCTATTTGCAAAATCCCGGAATGGACTCGGTAACACGTGCAAATGTTGCTCCAGATAATCCTGCAGAAGCTTGGGTAGATGGTGCGGGGGTTTGGATTCTCGATGATGGTCCTCTTTTCACGCGAATTAAAATAGTGACAAGTGACGGAGGATACGAAACTAGCTCTTCACCCTATCCCTCTGATCCCTATCAAGACTCGTACCCTAGATCATGGGGGAGCCATGGGTTTTTCAATTATACAATCACTTACACCTTCTATTGGCATGGTGATAATTTATTTGTCAATGTGCTTCTTGATATCGAAGCCAATCCTCAAGAACCTGGACAGCAATGTGCGGTGAAAAATTATGGGGATTGGCCCCATATTATGACCTTCACGTGTGGAAATGGTAATCCAGGAACGATTGATGCACGACAAAATCGAAAGTCATGGTATGGTTCGAAATACGGGCTGTATAACGAAAGTGTTGATGGGCGCCGTCGAGATTTTCCTATCGAGCCGTGGATGGTTTGGTATGATAATGCAAGTGGAAGTGATCCTTCCGTAGGGCTAGTAGCCAAAGTTAATCCTGTGGGATGGGAAGTCCTCTCTCTTGCAGTCAACGGAATGGGAGATAACACGATGCTACAACA
>JBHLPR010000086.1:0-7661 GCA_048939245.1 Promethearchaeota archaeon
GGTGCACGGCATTCCGAATACGTGGCGACTCCAATCCCGGCAAGGTCACAATAGTTCACCCAACCTATTTCCCTTTAGAAACACCTTCACCACTTAAGATTTCTTCGGCACACCCTTTTAAAACTCTAGATTACCGATGTTTATGGGGTGACTATGAATTCAGCATTGACCGATTATCTTTTTACCTAGAATTATTGACAATGTGAGGAAGAATATAGATTCTTCGAGGGAATGTTATGTCTATGTCAAAAATTGTATCGCCCTTAAAACGCAAAGAATGGCATATTCTCTTTCTGTTCCTTTCAATCGCGGTGATCGTTCTTTTCAGCATTCACACCATTATCATGGAGCTTGCACGTCAAGCGGCCCTAGGCGTCGATGCTCTGATGTACACGCAGAACCTAATGAACAGTGGCCTCTCAGTTGAGATAGGCACAGGGTTGCTCGTCACATGGCTAGTAATGACCATAATTTTCTTCGCCGTTCATCCCGGACATAAAAGCAGCCCGTTTGATTGGCTTTTAGCACAGGGCTTTATTTTCGGTATCTTACTCACAACTCTTTGGTCTGAGCGCAGCCTGCTTCTTGTAAATTTCGATTATGCTGTCACTCCACCAGACACACTAATTCATTTTGTGACTGCTGTGCTTCCAGTCTATGAGGTAACCAGCGGTGGATTAGTGCTACTTGTGTTGATCTACACGCTTCTGACGTGGTTCAAAGTTATCATGTATGCACCCGAATCCTAAACTCACAATAATAAGCCAACAACACGAAAAAAATCAGCGATTTTGGTTCTTACAACGCCAGATTAGGTTGGCGGAACACTTTTTAATCGCCTTGTGTCGCTCATGAAGCACATCAACCCAATCCATTGTGTGGGGTGGTAGATCAGTGGTAGATCGCGGGTCTTGCACACCCGAGGCCCCGGGTTCAAATCCCGGCCACTCCACCACTTCTCATTCTATCTCTGGACAAGCAGTTGCAAAGGTTTTTAACCCACCACAGCCTGCCCTTCCCCACCTACACCCGTGCCCTGATAGTGTAGCCAGGTCAATCATCATGGGCTTTCGCCCCGTGGACCCGGGTTCGAATCCCGGTCAGGGCACCATTCTTTCATTGGCGGGGGTTACCAAGCTTGGCCAAAGGTGCAAGGTTTAGGCCCTTGTCGCGTAGGCGTTCCTGGGTTCAAAAGCTATTGTAATCCGTTTAGAATGGCGGAAATTCCCAGCCCCCGCACCATTTTTCGGGTCTGAAACCAGAGGTTTCTTTAAGTACGATTTTCTTTATGGAAGGGTGGTGGTCTGCTAGTGACGGTCAAGCCGATTGGGGATTTGCTCTTAGAGATTAAGAAGCGGTTTGACAAGGAGAGTCAGGGGTGGCGCGTGTTATCAGGTGCAGCAGATCACGGGTTGTATGATACGTTCATTTTGCATCGGGATCGGTTGTGGCAGATGAAGACGGAGCCGGTCAATCCTTTTGAGGTGATTGGGGTTGGCACGACGCATCGCCGGGTGGATGAAAGTCTGCATAATCGGATTATGCAGGAGGGGAAACCGTTTCTGTTTCAAATTGCTGCGCCGCAGCGGAAGGGGCTGGTCATCGCCCAGGGGATTCAACGCTACTCCGATGACAGCGCGTCGCAGTTGCGCACGGTGATGTCGGATCGCCAGGAAGCGTTGGACCGTGAACTCGAATCGTATGTGCAAGCGATGAGTGTGAAGCGATTCCCTGAACGGCATGCCATGTATGGATAGGCTTAACTGGCAGAAAAGAGAGAAAGTGGCGCCGAGGAGCGGATTCGAACCGCTGACCTAGAGGTTAACAGCATCGGACTTGACACTCCGAAGAGTGTGCAGGCTCCCGCTCTAACCCGGCTGAGCCACCTCGGCACATGAGTAGCTGTGCAATTTCCTTGCTTAATTTTAACTCTTTCCTTGTGCTCATTAACTATTCCACTCGCAAGCGGATACTGGCGGTGTTTATTCCGTATCATTGGGCCCAAGGGGCTGCCATAATTCTAAGGCCCGACGTTTCTTCATTTTACGGCGTTGGGTGTTCAAATAGCGGTTGACCGTGGAGTGTTCGGCTCCACGGAGTAAACGGACAATTGCGTTGACTGCGACTTGTTGGTTGTCTGCTTCACCAATTACGCTAATGGTGTTCCCCATGATGGCTACGTAGGTGTCGGTGAGTTCTTCGATGTTACGGCGTGTCTTTCCTCCTTGACCTATGACTCGGCCTTTCAGGCGGCGAATTTGGTTAGGGGTATTCCCGAACTCTTCTAAATTAATAATGCGAAGATAGATGTCGTCATCTAAGAGCGAAAATGCGCGTTGTGGACTGAATCCGCGGCCGATTGCTCGGACAATGTCACGGGCTTTCCAGACCGCCAAGGGGTCTTCGCAGTCGTCGGTGGCTTCTAAGATGACGAGTCCATCGTTACTGTCAATGGAGATGGAAATCCTAGTGGTTTTTTCCAGTTGGCGTTTAATGGAACCCTCTGGACCGATGACGACGGCGATACGGGATTTGGGGATGCGAAGACGGGTGTCAGCTTTCATTTGTATTCACCTTGTCGAATGGCAGTAATGGTTTCAGCTAAATCAAGTTTCGGGATATCGAAGTCGTCAAAATAGGCGAGAATGTTTCGGATGTCACGTTCAAAGAACATCTCACTATGGGGATGGTCCAATACCACTGCTTGGGAAATATCAATGAGAACAGGTTCTTTCCAGAGCATGATATTGTATTCGCTCAAATCTGCATGTACGAGATTCGCCTTATGGTAAAGTGTGGAAATCGCCTGCAAAATGGTCGTGCGCGTGGGTTCAGGATTTTCCGGTTCCTGCTGATGCATGGTCGGGGCTGGTAATCCTTCTTCGCCAATGAATTCCATAACCAGAAGATTCCGCTGGACATGAATAGGATGTGGAACCCGGACCCCAGCTGCCTTGGCCCGGATAAGGTTCTTGTATTCTTTTGACGCCCAGGCTGTAATCAGTCCGCTGCGGGCCCGGGGGATGCGTGTAAAGCGTGGATCGCCTTCAAGGTACATACTGATTCGCTTGAAGTTAAAGGTGGCAATCCGATAGATTTTGATGGCAACATCTGCACCGTCTGGTTGAACTCCCCAATACACATTGGCTTCTTTACCTGTAGAGATTACGCCATTGATTTCATCCAGAATTCCCTTATTGAACAGGTGATAGAGGGTCAGGAGCGTTTTCGTGTCGAAGACTGCTTCGATTACCTGCCGGTCCTCGGAGCGTTTAATACGCATGCGTGCCTTGTCCAGGCGTTCTTCTAATCGATCAACTTTTTTCGACACGAATTGTCACCTCCTATCTGCCCTCGCGTAAGATAGGAAATTCTTGGGTGTGCGGGTGGTAGCGCCGATTCGCAGCTCATAAAGGTTGTTATCTCTGTCTGAGATGAACTATTTGACCTTGTGGAAGCGTTGTCTGCTCAGGTCAAGAACATGTTCCATGCTATGAATTAACATCCCTATAATCGTGGACGTGGCTAAGGTCTCTGGGTCAAAACTCACTTGTTGGTCCACCATATGCAATAGGTCTTCTGTCGGGTCACCATGCGCAAACCCACCCACTAAGACTACCGGGCGGGACTCCTTGATAAGGACTTGGGCTAATTGCGATGGTGTTGTCGGTTCCCCTTTCTCCGAGAGGAGTATGATCCGACTCGGGTTCAGTTCACTCAGAAACGTTTCTAAAGTTCCAGGAACAATCTGGAGTAAAGGCTCGCCACGGAGGGGGACGCGTTTGTTGACCAGTAATTGTTCCATGAGACCAATGAACCGTGATATCCGCCGTGGTAATCGTGTTCCTGCTTTGACCTGAATAATATCACCACCGTAAGTGTGAATGAAGAGTTCCAACTGTCCTTCCTTGGCTAATACGCTATCTAAGGCGACGAGAAGACTTCGATGGACGATATCAGGACGTCCACGTTTTTTCGCATCAGGAACGGTTGCAAATGCTTTGGCGTGGAGCCTTTCATCAAGGAGTAAGTCCTGCGGTGCTTTTCCTCGTGAGTGAGCATTATCCAATACGATAGGGTGGTTGACTAGGTGAGCGGGAATCAATTCTAAGGCGGTTTGGATGAGCCCGAGAACTAACATGGTAGATATACTCATCACAGAAGGTAAAAAACAAACCTAGTTTAACGGGGTTATTCGATTTTCAGATATCCGCGGCGTTCCAGCCACCCAGCTTCACCTTGAGAATATCGCCAAATAATATCACCGCGTTGATCAGTTTGAAAATCCCAAGGTGCGACGAGGACCACGTCTCCTTCACGAATCCAAACACGTTTCTTTAGCGTTCCGCGAATTCGGCAGAGTCGTGCTTTGCCATCAGCACATTTTACACGCACTCGGTCATAGCCCAGCAGTTGCACGGCGATGCCAAGCACTTCACCTTCACGAGGAATACGGACACGAATCACTTCACCATCTTGGCGGGACTGACCTTTCAGACGACGACCTCTGCCCTTGCCTTTTTTCTTTGGTTTCGACATGATACTGCTCCTATACTGAATGGGCTACAACAGGAAGCCGAGTATTTAAAACTGCTCACTCATCAGCCGGTGCGTCATCTTTTGGTAAAAGCACCAAGTGATCTTTCCATTCGATGGCGGAGACCATTGATCCAACAGTTAATGGGATTTCCGGTCGTGGAATATCATACATCGTATAATCCTCTTGGTCCATTAGTTGGACGAGGTCCGTTTCCACCGCGATAATTTGCAGAGTATGGATTTCATCGTTTAAAAGTTCGGCATCAATTTCACTCAGCTCCTTGGGGCTCAGTGTTTGGCGTTGCGGCGATTCCAGGTTTGTGAGAATGTATCGACCATTTCGGAGTCCGGTAATCATGAAAGGACCCTCCTTGTAACTGATTACATCTCCAAGCTGGTATAAGGGAAATCGGAGCGAGTAGGTGTCCCGGCGAAGATTCTTGCCCTCTCGTGTCCGTCCGACCACTTTGCTGGAAACCTTATGAAGTAACCCAAACTGCTCTGCCAACTCTTTCGCAAGGGTGCGCCCCAATCGACTTGTCATACATTTAATGTCAAATCCTCCTCGGGTCTCAGAAAATTTCAGTGAAGCGGTCGGCAGGTCGTGTTCAAGCAGTCGTTGGTTGATAAAGTCGACCATTTGATCGATTTGCCTGGATGTAATTTTCCCGGAGGCGGTTCGGATTTGAAGTAAGGCTTCAAAGTACCCACCAGCAGCTTGTCGGCATTGAGGGCAGAGGGTCGTGGTTATAGGAATTGTCACAACTTTGTCTTCGGTGTAAGCGTGGTCCTTGGCTCGCGCCGTCACATTGACGTGGAGTTCCTTCGCTTTAGCAATTGGTCCCTCAGGAAGGTCTTGGAGTTTAATTTCAAAAGACGCCGGTTGGCTAGGTGAAAAGAGAGGGTCGAGAAGCGAGCAGACCAATTCGAAGAGATGGTCCTCCAGGGTTTGATTAGTGAGGTGAACCCATTGGCCACCAACGTAGTAGGCTTGACAACGAGAACAGATGGTTGCTTCTGGAGATTTACGGAGGACAATTAATGGATTCTGTTCAAAATAACAGGCAGTGCAAAAGCCTTCAACAAATGGCTGGGTTTTCGTTGGAGCCTTTCCACATTTCGGGCATTGACGTGTCATGGTTCCTCATTTCGTCACTACTACTTGCGCATGGGGCACATTTTGAATGCGAATAACACCCCGTTCATGGATTAACCGCGCTTTCAATGCCTCGTTTACAATGTTTTCGCCAACGATGTTAGCGATTGTAGCTTTCCCCATGGCAGCTAGCCCTTCTTCGATCGAAACGAGTTTCCCCTTATAGAATCTCTCGTTAATGTGAATGCAGCGTTCTCCTTCTTCAAAGGACTGCCCTAGGATATTTTGGTCACAGATTGCGACAATATATTCGCCTTCACGGCGCATCTGATTCAAATAGACTTGCATTCCCAGCCTGCACCTCTACTTTCGTTTATCCTTTCAAGGGTGTTCGCGCACCACAAGCACTACAGACAAGCATCAGAAGGCGATCCTCACGGCGCATCTCCGTATCTGGACGTTGACAAACGGGACACACAACAAACTCTTCGGTATACTTCTCCATGAGGTCATCGAGCATATGCGATGAAAATCGACCATTGAAGATGGCTTGCGGGCTCCTGATTTCACCAGCTGTAGCAAGTTCATGGGCAAGGTAGCGCAAAAGATGCTTAGGATCGCGACGCAGAGTATCTGTGAGATCCTTAAAGTTCCGCACCACAGTTCGTGAACCTTGAACAAACGAGTCCACATGAGGTATTTTAAACCGGGGTTGATCAAACACTTCAGGCGGAATATCTGACCGAGCCCGCTCTAATAATGCCTCATAATCATCGACATCAACTGGCTTCGCAGTGGTTTTAGCGGCTTTGCTTTTGGTCGACTTGGATTTGGTCTTGGCGGTCTTTGCCTTTGTTGTTTTAGTCGCCTTTGCTTTGGGCTTTGTTGCAGTCTTGGATTTAGTCTTAGTGGTCGCCTTCGTTTTTTTTGTAGCTTTCTCTTTCGGTTTTGGTGGCACGTCGATTCGCCTCACATCATGCATGGAATTGATGGCTTCGCAGCTTCATAAAATCTCTGTTTTACGCAAATACTGACCAAGGATTCTGAAACCGCTTAGATGCGATTGCCAATGGAATATCTGTTGAAGGTGAGTGGGTTCAAAAGCATTTGGTTCCTTTCAGGATTTCTTGTACCGATGGATTTCGGGCTCATAGACCACACCCTCACTCAGGAGATCTATGAGGACTTGTTCAACCACCTCTTCTGTCACATCCCCCGTGACATCCAGAATTTGCTCAAACCGCGCTCCCCCTTCGCTATCATGTTTTTCGATGGTTTCAAGCACGACCCGTCGAAGTTCCGGTGTAGGAACCACCTCATCTTCGTCATCTGACTGCGCCAGCGTTGCCGTAGCAGAATGCCAAACCCCAGGTTCAAGCTCCTTCTGTGTTCCTTGGTCAACGATTGTTTCATCAACTACTTTCACCGAATCCGCCACACCAAATTGGTCCTCGAGTTTGTAGGGGGCAGCCCGAGAGAGCTTAAGTTCCATCATGCGAACCGTTTCCCAATTTGGATCTTCTAATCGACGGATTACCTCACCGTTGATGTAAGTTTCACCTTGATAACTGCGGATTCGCCCAACCACGAGTACTAAATCGCCCACTTGAATGCCTGTAATCTTTGCTGCTAGCTCCCCCCACATCTTTGCACGAATCACGCCGGTTCCATCATCTAGGGTGATGGTAGCAAATCCCTTCCCATCTTCTGTTAATCGTTCTTGAGTCGCTTGATAACGGTCTACAACCGTAGCAATGATGTTCACTCGGCTAACTTGCCCTAGAAAGGTCTCAACACCCACTACGTTCCCCTGGTCATTGGCAATTAGATCCCCGTCTTGGAGATCTTCAATGGCTACTTTTGCGGCTGTAGCACGTTTGGCAAACATACCTCGTCGAACTCCATTCGTCTACCATCATTACCACATGTGATTCAAAAAACTTCTTCACCACGTAGACTTGTCACAAAAAGCGGAAAAGCGCAGCTAGTAGCTAGCTATCTTCTAAGAAAAACATGGATGAATCAC
>JBHLPR010000087.1:0-7643 GCA_048939245.1 Promethearchaeota archaeon
TTCCACAAGAGATGTGAGAGAATGTCAGCTAGAGTATCTGATTTCTTTGGCACACATTACACCCAAGTTATCGATGCTCTAGCGGGTATCATTATCTTGTTTGTGGTATTTCTTCGGATTCTCCCATCTTTGCTTATTGGGGCTCCTTTCCTGCCGGATCCTTGGGTGCATATTGGCAAAGCCGACAGCCTCTTACAGACAGGGCATTTCTTCATTTGGGGGGATTACGATGATCACTGGCCTGGCGTCAATATCTTAATAGCCCTATTTCGGCTCTTCCCGGGCTTTGACCCAGTCATTGTGGGACAATTGGTGGTTCCCCTATTGACCGGGTTATCCTTGGTGTTCTTTTATCTGCTCGTTCGGCATCTCACCGGAAATCAGGTCATTGCAGTGGTGAGTCTTTTGTTGTTGGGCTTTGCGGCGCCGCTTACGCTGATCATGGGGACGACCTACAAGGAGGGATTAGCACGGTTGTTCTTGATGGCGGCGTTGTTCGCCTTTGTGGCGCGCTCGGAGCGGGATGTGTGGCATGTGGTGCCGGTGGTGGTATTGGTGGGAGCGATTATTCCGACCCATCATATTAGCTTCTTGGTGGCGGGAAGTGTGATTGTCTTTGTGATGGTTTCGCAGCAGGTGTTTTTATTGCGAGAGGGGGTGTTATCGTGGTTGAAGTGGGGGGTGCAAACAAGCGCGTATCTGTTGGTTTTGGTTGTCGCATTGACATATTATCTGGTGTTTGGCGCGTATTCGCTATTGTTGTTGGATGCCCGGATTCTAGCTACAGTGTTGGTAGGCTATTTTGTGGTATTTGGTGCCCTGAATCTGCGACGGATTTCATTGACGAAGTCGTCGATGACATTTAAGCTCCTATTATTGGTGCTGGGGCTCGTATTGCTGGGAGTCTTTGTAGCGGGAATCATGCTAGTGCCAGCGTTTGAGTTGACGATGTTGCCCCTAGACACGGTTCTGTGGCTGTCACCGTTGGCGGGCTTGGTATTGTTGGGGGCGTTTGGGTATTCTGTATTAGATGAGGTTGCACCAAAATTGCGCATTTTTCTCTCGTCGTGGATTCTCGCGCTGCTGGGGCTGCTGTTGTTGGCGCTGGTGAGTGGACGATCGGCGTTGAGTTTGATTTTGACTTACCGGTTGGTCCTGTTCTCGTTTGCCCCGTTGTGTGCCCTCGCAGGAGTGGGGGTCTTTGGATATGTAGTGACGCATCCCCGGCAGACACGGATTATGCAAGTGCTGTTGTTGGTAACGTTGCTGGCGGTGCTGCCGGTAGTGACGTTGGGGTTTACGCGTGATTCATTTTTTGGATATGGTTGCAGCGTGACGCTGCCGATTCAGCAGAGTAACAACTGGATTGCTGATTACACTGAGCCCACGCACACCGTGGTGGGGGATCATCTGTTCACCTATTATCTGCTCTATTATCGGGATGAACCAGCCTCCGTGGATTTAGGGTATCAACTGCTCGTTGAAGGGGATTTGTCAACGGCGTATTCCTTGGTAGGGGTGCATCGATATCTTTGGGATAATGGATTCTGGTTACAATCGGGGGTCCAATGGGTGCCACTGCATCCTAGGGTGATTCCGTGGCTGGAGGAGAGTGCAGCGAACGGACTCATCTTTAACAATGGGGTAGTCCAAATTTATCGGCGAATCTAAGGGACGATTATCGCACAGCGGTTATGGGTTGCTTGCTGGTTTTTTGGATTTACGGCGCGTGTAATAGATGGCGAGGAGGATAATGAGTACGAAGAAGAGAATCCGTGAGCTAGCTAACCCGATGAACGCAAGAAAGACGAAGTCGGGGCCCAACACGAGCAAAGCAAGCAAGAACCCAGCATTGGAGAGGAGTAATGCCGCAAAGAGGATGAGGAGGATCCACATCTCCGTGGAAAGTCCTTTTTGTGATTCTGCCTGGCCTACAGTCATAGAATCATTCATGACAAAATTTCCCTCGGGGAAAATACACCGCCGGTCGTATTTAGCTGCTTGGATTCAGTGAATGCTCTTTATTATATGGTGTCTTCGATGGAGGCGAAGATTTGTTGATAATAGTGGTGGAGTCCGTCGTGTAGGGTAAAGGTTGGTGTAAAGTCGAGTTGGTGTTGCATCCGCGTGATTTGAGCGACACTATGATAGATGTCCCCGGGGCGTGGTGGGGCAAACTGAATCTCGGTGGAACAAGTAGGCACCTGGTGTTGGACGGCTTCGGCGAGTTCACGCAAGGACACGGGGATACCGGTCCCCACGTTCATTGGGCCGGTGGACACTGACTGCCGAGTAGCGGTCCGGAGAAAGGCTTCAATCACATCCTCGATGTAGATGAAATCGCGGGTTTGATTGCCGTCGCCAAAAATCGTGAGGGGCAACCCTTTGTGAGCGCGATCCATGAAGATGCTCACAACCCCCGCTTGGTTCGCTGCGTGTTGACGGGGCCCGTAGATGTTGAATAATCGTAACTGGGGGATGATGAGGTTGTGTTGTGCTGCGATGGTCTGGCACAATTGTTCGCCTTCTAATTTGCTTGCACCATAGGGTGAGAGGGGTTCTGTAGCGGAGTCTTCGGGGATGGGCACCGTTTCCGGTGGTCCATACACAGCAGCACTAGAGGCAAACACGATGCGCTGAACCTTCGCCTGGACCGCTCCAGTAAGCACATGGTGGGTGCCGGTGACATTGATTTCTTGGTATTTGTGGGGTTGCCGCAGCGACTCAGCCACCTTGGTGACTGCTGCCAGATGAAACACAATCGCACAACCTTCACAGGCTTTTGCCACAGCCTTTGGGTCACAGATATCCCCTTCAATCAACGTGAAGGTCTCCTGCAGCCGCGCATTGGCGAGATTCTCCAGGGTGCCAGTGGTGAGATTGTCGAAGCCTACGACGGTCCAGTCCTGGAGTAGCAACGCATCGACAAGGTGGCTGCCTACGAATCCAGCAGCGCCGGTCACTAACACTTGGGGTCTGGTTGGCTGCGGCGTCAACGTCCCTCAACGGTTCACCCATAATCCTCCTGCCTAAAACCCTTGTGCATCCCCCTTTCTCACATTAGCACTGGTCGACAAAGGAGCAATCCTTAAAAGGCACCAGTGGCACCCACCACCTACACCCACAAAAAATGGGGTCAAATAATCATGGTCAAAAAATTCACCTACCGCGGATTCGAACTCGAGCAACTCCAACGCATGCCCATGGACCAGTTCATCAACCTCCTCCCCGCCCGCCAACGCCGCAGCCTCAGACGCGGCCTCCCACCCCGCCAAAAGAAACTCCTCGAACGCCTCCGCAAAGCCCGCCAAGCCAAATCCAAAGCCATGATCAAAACCCACAACCGCGACATGATCATCCTCCCCGAAATGGTCGGCCTCACCCTCGGCATCCACAACGGCAAAGAATTCCTCCCCCTCGACATCAAAGTCGAACACATCGGCCACTACCTCGGCGAATACGCCCCCACCAACAAAGCCGTCCGCCACGGCAACCCCGGAATCGGCGCCACACGCGGATCTCAGTACGTACCGCTGAAATAATTTAAATAAATGTTTAAGAAGATAGACAAACAACTATATAAATAGTATTTATACTAATGCAATTTTTATGGTAAATATGGAGTTTTTCTAGGATTTTCAATTTATCAATTATGAAGGGGAATGTCGAATAAGGCAAGGCTTTTTCATATCAGCAGTTTGCCCCCTGAAAACATTTTCATTCTATTGAGATCAAAATCTGGTAGAACCTTATTTTCGCAAATTCTAGTCAATGCAACTGAAATTGATAATTGACAGAAATCAGAATCGGTCAGGGTTCGGTAATGACTCCTTCAAATATGAAGAGGTTTTTCATCTTGATAGAGAGAACTGAATAGCTTAGACGGGGCCCGGTATTCAGTTGGGGTCGTCTATGTTGAATTTAAAGAGATTTCGCCGAGGGGTGTGAAGTCGGTGAGGCTGTGATAGCGGAGGGTGGATGGTGAGAGGGTGTAGAGGACGTCGTTGATGTAGAGGGAGCGGGTGATGAAGTGTGATTGCCATTCATAGTGGTCATCGTGGAGGACGTCGGGGTTTGCAAGGTGGGTAATTTGATGCTGAATGGTGATGGTTGCTGAGGTGGGGTCGAGGTAGAAGATGTAGGCGCCTTGCCAGACGTAGTCACCGTGATCGTAGGGGTTATGGGTGCTGTTGTCGGTGTATTCGGCGAGTAACACGGGAATTATGAGGAGTTGCTGTTCGGGGTGATAGAGCACGGCATGGTGGTCGTGGAGGGCGGGTGAGTCGGTACCTCGTACACCAAGAATCAACTTCGCGGATTCTGTTGGGGTGTAGGGGTCGGTAGCGTTGAATAGGCTGAGCTTGAGTCCCTGATACCACCACCAGTCTTCCTCCTTAGAAGCCTGGACATCCTTTCCGATGCCTACGAGCTGGTTGTCACCTAGTGGGTGGAGGTAATCTGAGTATCCTGGAATTATCAGTTCTCCTTGAAGATGTGGTGCTGTGGGATCGGACAAATCAATAACAAAGAGTGGATCCGTCTTCCAGAAGGTTACTAAATAACATACACTTTCTACGAATCGAACTGAGTAGATGCTTTCACCTAGCGCTAAGCCCTCGAGACGCCCGACGGTATTGAGCTGTTGGTTGAGAACATAGACGTTACTAACTTGTGTCCAAGTCACAAACAAGCTAGGTGTCGTTGTGTAGTTTGCGGTCTGCCTCGTTGTAGCCACACGCAGATAGCCTGCATTTTCATCGAGGGCAAACTGGTTAATTAGTAAGCCTGGAACCTCTCCACTGGTTTCATATGCTACCTCACCATCAGAGAGTGCAAAGCGATGGATGGCTGTAAAATGATCGGAAAAAGTCTCACCACGAAAGTCGAAATGTGATATGGCCAAGTAAAGATTACTAAGTGAGGCATAGATTGTACAAGTGCCGGTTCCGCCCAGAAAAGTGTCGATGTCGGGCGGAGTTTCAGGATTGCTGATATCAAGGGCTAGAATATGATAGTAGCAAAATCCATAGTCATATGAGTGGGGATCATAATAGATGGCTTCGGCTGGGATGGTATACGTGGAGTTTCCTATTGTTATTGATGGCAACCCAATGCTCCCATTCTCCTCGGTGATTCTGCTTTTAACGATAAGATAGAGATGATCACCAATGAGCCGAGCACTGATATAATAATTCCCAAGGTTGATTTGTTGAAGTAAGGTTATGGAAGTCGGTTGAGAGACATCAAATACTTGAAGTGCAATCTCGTATGGGCTCCACGCGGTTCCTTGGTCAGTAACTTTGCTGATCACGACAAGCCTTGATGCATCCCATAAGAACAAAGCAAGCGGTGTTCCTTCTGGGTAAATCCAATTGCTGATGTGCGCGGTTGCCACGGGATACGCTTCTACAACTGCAACCTTCTCGTCAGTAATTGTGAAAATATAGGTCCCATCGGTTTTGACAATGTCGGGCTCATCAACACCTTCGACTTGAACATTAGTGGTCGAATACCCTGAGATTCCTTCCACTCCCCGAGGAGAATCACCTGACGAAAACGTAGTGAGATCTTCTAACCACAATCCCCCTCCATAGCTTTGCGGGGGATGATGGCTTTGCACATACCAAATCAATTGGGTATGTGATAGAAAACGTTGTAATTGAGCGGGGGAATTACTTTGAAAACCCAAATATACCCCGGTCACGACGAATCCGCAAACTATCGTTGCTAATAAAAGTCCAACTTTTAATGAGGGAGTTCGGATTTTCTTTAGCCAACTATTTCCAAATCGGGTTCGTATACGAGACATGCATCTACCTCTTATTATCTGGGTCATTAATCTAAACTTTAGAACATGAAAATACGGTGTGTTCAACGATTTTGAACACCTTCAATCTCTACAACGCGATTGGTTTACTTCGGAAAGAGCTACTTTTGATAGGAGCTGATTGAGTAGAGATTCAGCGTATTGCGGGCTAGATTGCGAAGCCGTAGTTGCTGAATCTTTTTGCTTATCCGATTTGTAAGGCGTATCTGTTGACGATGCATGTGATGGAATTGCAATGTCTCTGTCTAGCCCTCATGATCACCGCAAGCTCTACTAGTGCTATTACCAAACATAACAATCATGGTTTTGTACGCTGGGTTAGGGTGTAACGCTGGTTGATTTTTTCGTTAGGTTGCCTGTATCGTCTGAGTTTTTAACCGTGAAGCGGAGAGGGAGTTTTCTTGATGGAGGTTGTGTATCTGCAGGGTAGCTTGTGGATTCCGCTTTGCTTGCTTTTGCTCTTCGTACCGGTGTGTAGTGTAACACCCGTTTCGCATGGTGAAAACAACGTGAACGAACCAGACTATTGGCCAACAGATGGATGGCGCACTTCTGCTCCCGAAGCCCAGGGGATGGATTCGCTGGTGTTGGACCAGTTAGATGCAAAGCTTAACGCGTACGAACTATGTTATAATTCATTTATTGTGGTGCGCCATGGATACATCGTCTTCGAGACGTATCCCAATCCTATCTATAATCAGGATCGTCTTCATTTTTTGGCATCCGTAACCAAAAGTGTCACTGCGGGGCTCTTTGGTATTGCGGTCGATCAAGGCTACATCGGGAGCATCCATGATAGCGTACTGGGATATTTCCCCAATCGGTCAATTGCAAATCCCCATCCATGGAAAGACATGATGACTGTTCGTGATTTGTTAACCATGAAGACAGGTCTTCAATGGGATGAAGGGACCTACTCGTATGATGATCCACGAAATTCATTTGTTCAATGGTTTGCCTCTGAGGACCGGGTCCAGTTTATGCTAGACCTTCCAATGGCGTATCCGCCGAACCAAAGATGGTTCTATAATACTGGCGCCTCGTCTATGCTTACTAAGCTCATCAATTTAACGACAGGAGAAACCCCATTAGACTTTGCCGTTGAACATCTCTTTCAGCCATTAGGCATCACTCGCTATTCTTGGGAGGCAGATTCTGAAGGAATCAATTATGGTGGCTTTGGAATGAATTTGTTACCTCGCGATATGGCTAAGTATGGATTTCTCTATTTGCATAATGGGCGCTGGGATGAGCAGCAAGTAATTTCAGCTGATTGGGTTATTGAATCCACTTCCCCTCATACCGTTTTTAACATTGGTTATGGATATGGTTACCATTGGATAACGATTCCCTCGTTCAATGGCTATGCAGCATTTGGCGCTGGCGGTCAGGGGATATTTGTTATTCCCAAACATGATCTAGTTGTTATCATAACTGCAGAAGAACCCAACGGAGTACCATTTGTTCCACTAATCTTAACCTACGTTCTTCCATCGCTTCTTGATGCTGGGTTCACTCCAGATATTCAATGGAAGATTGGTTGGGTTCTAATGCCCACAATCGGAATTGCTTTTTCTCTAGCTTATGTGTACTGGATTCGACATAACCAGAGAACAACTTTGGCAGACTCTGAGAAAGTGCATGAGGTGTCATAGAATCTACTACTTTACTCATTAAAGAGTCGATATCCATTTTTTGATGAGAGCAGTGCCCAAAGGTGTCTGAAAAAAGGCAGTTTTATTAAGTGTAGGTTGGGTACACACCTTGCGTATTGAGGTGCTTTCGGTGAAGCCGTGGTTGTTGAATATTTTGGCGT
>JBHLPR010000121.1:0-2562 GCA_048939245.1 Promethearchaeota archaeon
TGGGCTTTCGCTCCCCGAATGATCACACCATCGTCACGGCGTTCCGTCACATGCACGAAAACATCAGGATCCTTTTGCTGAGAGGGGCGTTTGCTCCGATCCCCCTTGGGGTCAGTCATGCATCCATCGATAACCCAGTCGTGGGCCTCTACCTGTTTGACATATTCGATAAACCGTTGATGGTATTGGGTTCCATGCTCTTGGTCGATTTCATAAGTGGTCAAATACACGGCGTTCATGGCATCCATTCCGACACAGCGTTGAAAGCAGGTTCCACACTGCTGTCCCAAGAGTCGGAGCATTTGCACTTTCTTCTCAAGGTCCTCTGTACTTTGATGTAAATGGCAAAACCGGTTAATCCGATCCCCCGTCAAGGCTGATGTCGCTGTCATCACATCTTGCAGATGCGGTTCCTGTGCCAGATCATAGGTTAAGGCGATGGAATTGATGGACGCCTGCACAATCGGATAGGTCAACGGGTCCTGGAGCATATCACCCATGAAATACACTTTCAGCGGTCCCCGGGCGCGAAGGCTTTTCCGATATTCGTCACCAGTCATGAGCACCATATTATGTCACCTTAGCACATACATTAGACGTAGCATATCTGGGTGGTCAGTCTACTTGTGCATTTCGAATTTCATTTATCAGGATATTTTTTCTCTAATATCCAAATCCAGCAGTAGTAAATGTTGGTCTGCTATTTACGACTCACCATTACTTTTTCATTCCCCATATCAATAAAAAGAAACATCCTAGCCTCTAATGTACAGGAACATTTCCTCATAGGAAGAATGCAATATGCAGCTACGGAAAGCGACGACGCAGGATCAGGACCAGTTATTAGACCTTGTACTGCACTTACAACTCCACGTCGAGAAGTCCAATCCACATCTTTGGTGCCTTACCACAACGGGACGACAAAACCTTGTCCATGATGTCACCGACATGCTCTCAGATCCACACGGTGTGGTATTAATCGTTGAACACGAATCGCACATCGTCGGCTTTGCGTATGGGCAAATTCTTCAACGAACAGATTATGATCCCCCGAAAGTCGGACAAATCAGTAAGATCTTTGTCCAACAGGACCAGCGACGACGTGGTGTCGGGACACAGCTCATCCGTGAATTATATGCTTACTTTAAAGCCGAACAGGTTCGTCACATCAGTTTACGCTATGTTGTCGGAAACATAGGTGCCGAAGCATTTTGGTCACAACTCGGCTTCAGTCCAATCATCTCTATAGCATACGCCGACCGCGAAACGCTTCAAGAGCATCTCAAATGAATAAGTTATCACGTTAGTAAGTGATTCCACAAAAGAACAGAATTATACCTTGTTCCTGTTATTCCTTGGCATTAGAACTTGCCTGGAACAGGGACCCATAATCTGGGTAGTTGTCTTCCACACCAACCAGTGGCTATCGCTTTATATGCTGGATAATCGCGTCAAAAACCTGAGGTGCTGCAGCTTCAGGAATATCATGACCCATTCCTTTGATGATGACTAACTTAGCTCCCGGAATCGAGGCGGCCGTATCACGTCCCCCTTCCACCGGAACCAGTGGATCAGCATCCCCGTGAATGACCAAGGTAGGCATTTGCAATGCTTTCAATGCATCTTTCCGGCTACCTGATGCTATAACCGCCGCGAGTTGCCGTGCCGTGCCCTGCGGGTAATAACTTCGATCAAACGCCCGACCCGCAAAGTCTCGGAAATAATCTTCATCAATGGGGAAATGGGGTCCTGACAAAATGCGTTGGCCTTTAATCATGGACTCGATGTATTCTTCGCGTGTATCTGGTGGGGTTTGTTGGAGTACCATCATGGCTTCTGGTTTGGGTGTGGGTAACTCAGGATTTCCTGTCGTCGACATAATTGACGTTAGGGTGGTGACTCGATCAGGAAAATTAATCGCAAGGGTTTGGGCGATCATACCACCCATCGAAATGCCCACAATGTGTGCTACTTTAATCTTCAACGCATCTAACAACCCTACTGCGTCCTGTGCCATATCTGTCAGCGTATACGGAACATCGACCGTTTTTCCCTGTTGGGCACCCAGCATCAGCGACACCACATCGGGCACTCCGGCCTCCTCGAACTTGGATGATTTTCCGACATCCCGATTATCAAAGCGGATCACGAAAAAGCCCTCGGCAGCAAACGGTTTGAGAAAGTCTTCGCGCCAGCGAATCATCTGTGCACCCAGCCCCATGATTAATAATATCGCTGGGTCCGATGGGTTGCCAAAGGTGTCATAACAGAGTTCCACACCATTGATTTTTACGATGATTTCATCGCTTTGTGTAATGTTCGTCAAGCAATCAGCTCATTCACTGATATCATGTTCATTGGCTTTAACCATTCTCTGAGAAGCCCCAAAAATAATTCAACAGAAAAAACCCAATTCTTGTTGCCCTTTCCAATAGTATCCAGTGGAGGCGTGCATCATATATTGGACATAAATATAGCAAGTTAATTTTCATGTTCAGGTGATCTTGCCATGATATTTCTTCTTCTGGCTGTTCTGTTGATTTTGACTGCAATTCTGACTAT
>JBHLPR010000033.1:0-23650 GCA_048939245.1 Promethearchaeota archaeon
CCCAGTTCCGGTGGGTGGGTAATCAATATCGGTGCGAACGGCGTCTAGATTTGTCGCCCATGAGACGACGCTAATTATGATGGTGAAGTTTTGCGAACGATATTCCCAAGATGCACCTTCAATACGCAAGGTAACGTCATATTTGACCCTAAAAATTGCATCGCCATAGGAGATGTCGAATTTTTCAAAGAGCGTCGGATTAGAAGCGTTCGGTGTGAATGTACCTGGAGGATCTACCACTTCAACCCAAGGACCAGACCCAGTATAGTCTTCATATCTTGTATAAGTCACGATAGGCATTGGACTTTCAAAATCTGTTGTCCATGGTGTTGAGTTATAGGAGACGTAACTGGCTTGATAAGGATCATAGAATTTCACTTGACAGGTGTAGCCTAATGTTTTCGAGGTTTCACCAAGGTATTCGTGGTCACCTACTTTTTGCGCAGGTTTAATCAATACTTCCTCGATAGGATTGACCAGGTTTATAGAGAAATTTAGATGTGAAGTGACATATCCGTCCTGTGTGAGTTCGACAGAAAACTTTGCAGTTAAACTAGGACGGAGTTGGCTGGTATCGAAATCCCATGAATAGGACCCATTGTGGTGTGAAGTCATAGTCGTGTATTGAGATTGGAAATTACGATCCACGTATGTTAGTTGAGCAGTCCCAGTACCAATATAGGCCGAGGTATCATTATTCTGCCATGATACTTTGACAAGAGTCTTATCACCCCAGATTATTTTTTGTCCATCGGATGGTGAGATTTTGGTGCCCTTTGTGTTGATAAAGACAGCAAAGTTTTCTTCTCGCATTCCGCATTGATATGACGTGTTAAACGATACGGTCACTAACCAATCCGAACCTGCATCAATTTCATCGATGCTTGGAATTTGCCATGTGGTGGTTTTTAATGAGTTATTCTGAGGAAAGAATTGGGGAGTTGTATCGCTTTGCCATAATGAACCGTCTGGGCGAAACAGAGATACATTTGCAGTATTATCAGTGAGGTGTATTGTGCTGAATTTTGCTAGTATGCGGATGAAGTCGTCCTTGATGAAATAGTGCTCGTGGGTGAAATTGGTCCATGGTTCAGTGGGACTTGTTTTTTGTTGGATGACAATTTGTAGGACCTGATTTGTGCTCGATACTATGATTGTGAAGGCTTCGTTAGCCGTGGGGACGCCATCCACTAATTTCACGAAATGACTAGAGGTATTATATGAATAATGGGAAGGGAGTGACAATGTGTGTGAACTGTTTTTTACTATTGGGTTACTCCACCCTTCTTCAAGGTTTAATCCGAAGCTGTATCCATCGTGATTAGGTGGGGGTAGTGGCGTAGGTGTGAGATAGCTGACTTGCCAAGTGGGTTGCCCATTAACAGGGGCAGAGAAGCTGGTAGTAGCAGCTCCATCCTTTTTGGTTTTTACATACATTGAATAATCGTAATGGAATGAAATTTCTTTGGAGGAATTGAATTGGAACAATTGATCAGAGTTCCAGCAGTTAGTGGGGGGTGCTTCGGTTCTATTCGCTGGATCAGCATAAACCTTGACTGTGCCTTTGTTACTCCCCGTATCTATGAATGTAGTATTATTAAGAGTGAGTCCAACTTCAGAGGGACTTCGCTGGGTAAGAATACGATAACGGAAGTTGTCAAAATAGATATAGCCCTGAAGAAGATTGTTTTTTCCACCAGAATATATAATGGAAATACTGAGTGTGACTGATCCATTGATGGGAGCTGAACTAAAACTTAGGTGGTCCCAAAATGCTGGAGAATAGACATCCGTGGTTTCTGACCAGCTCCCAATTTCAGTTCCATGATAGTTGAGGGCTACTCTGACTTGTAGCTCTTTTTTCTGGGTTATAAAAGGATGGTATTTGATGTCAAATTCGAGGGTTGAGTTGTAGGGCTGTTTATCTGAAGTGTAGGTAAAGGTATTTTCATAGCGGGCTTCGGCTGCATCATCTTCAAATCTATAATCAAGATGAATATATAAACAATCGGGGGGATTGCCTTCAAAACTAGTTGTGCCCCAGTCATGAACTATGGCACGCTCATTGCGCTCTTGTTCCCAGGCGGTTCCAGGTTCAGTTTGATTGAACTCCCCATTCGGAACTGGATCCCGGATTTCAAAGAGATTAGTTACCTCAGCTTGAAGTTGATAGCCCCGGTAGATGGTGGGGGTTTGGGGAAACCAGCTACCAAGATATGTAAACGTAGTATCTTCAACTCCATTCCTGTAGGTCATACTGCTGTCTTTGCGTGCGAATTCATAGACATCTAACAGGCCACCAATGCCCTCGTAGGGAGAGTT
Source organism: Promethearchaeota archaeon (assembly GCA_048939245.1). Taxonomy (GTDB): domain Archaea; phylum Asgardarchaeota; class Hermodarchaeia; order Hermodarchaeales; family Hermodarchaeaceae; genus Hermodarchaeum. Next base: position 2,323 of record JBHLPR010000033.1, read on the forward strand.
AGGTGCTGCAGAAACACTTGGATTTGGTGTTAGGCCGGATGGCATGAAAATAATTACAGCAAATAGCGTAAAAACGGTAGCTAGTTCAATCTTACCTCTTCTCAAATACCACACCTTACCGCACGAAGCCCTTTCAGTTAAATGGTATACCCACTTGCCGATAACATATACTCAGCGGAGAACTTTATGAGCATTTTCTGAATCATTCATCTAGACAACCTAGTGGACAAATAATGAGCATCGTTCAGGAGAGAGGGAATCTATGCTCTAACAAAGACCTTATTTTACACTAAAATTAGCACTTTTAATGCTGTATTCACGAAGAGAGAGATAGCTGAGCTAATCAAGATCTTGATTGTTGCGTTCTCAGAATATGACCTAGATGGAAAAAACGACCTGATATCAAATTAGAAAGAGGCAGAAATCTGCTTTTCCGATTATTTTCAACCAAGATCTTTGTCAAATTATTCGTTCTAATTATTATTCGTCTTTTGAGTCATCAACGCGAAAATCCTTTTTACTTTTCACGACTTTTCCTTCTGCGGTGTCCTTGGTTTTTTTCTCCCGGAAGGTCTGTAAAACCTTTTGGCGTTCTTCCTCGGTGAGCTCCTTCAATTCTTCGAGCAACTTTTGACGTTCTTCTTCAGTTATTGCCGGTAATTCATCTGGTCGGAGTGTCTCATCTTCTGAGATAACTTGGGGTTTTTCAGCAATAGCTAGAGTGCTAAAAATTTCTCCCCATTCTTCTTTAGGCAGGGCGCGTAGTTGTTGTGCGATGCGCTCTTTTTCAAACGTGCTCAATTGTGGAAATTGCTTCAATCGGTCTTGTATTTCCTGTTCTAGCTCTGGAGACAGTGTAGGTTCTTTGATTTTTCGGGCAAATCGGGTGCCGTCGGCCATTTGTTGTTTTAAGTCTTCGATGAACCACACGCGTTCTGTGGCTGGAATGCGTTTCATTTCTTCGAATAATTCGAGCTTCTGTTCGTGTTCGAGGTGTGGTAATTGCTTTAATTCTGCCCAGATGGCTTCATCCTCAGCAAATCGTTCTTCATAATCAATAACAGCTGGAAGGCCTGTAGTAGGAATTGGTATCTGAATGGTCTCATAGGCTGGTTGGACAATGTGACTCATTAGTTCAGGTCGAGAGCCAATACGGTCGATATCCCCTTTTGAGAGTTTAGGCGTTTTGCCTTTATCGATGGTTCGACCCATTTTCCGCATTTTCCGGACTAGCCAAGGAATGGCAAGGACTCGCGTATAAGCGAGCCACAGGAATATCACGATAATTCCAATTACTGCGGCTATAAGCCCAATTTGGAGTGTTTGCTGAACAATTTGACTTAAGGTGACCGCGACTACGATGTCTTCAGTTGAAGAACTATATTGTAAACCACCAAGGGCCGCAATTTCAATATGGAGTGTATGAGGTGACAAAAGTGCCGGAACCATAAACGAATAGGACCCATCTCCATGATCGAACATATACTGTCTATCAATACCGAGTTCAGGAATGGTTACCGTGAGATTGCCACCAATAACTGGTAAATTGTGATAGGTATCATTGTAAAAGACTACTAAGGTCCAGGCAGTGCCTGTATCAACGGTGCGAACTTCGGTGATAACTTGAATTTCCGTTGGTACCCGAATGACAAACAAGTCATAGGCGGGGCTTTGTCCATTTTCGTAGTTTTGTAAAGTCATTGTGACTTGAAGAGAGTAGGAGCCTGGAGCAGCCTGCGACAGGTCCAAAGTGGCCACATAGAGACCGTTCTCATATTCGAGGACGCCTATTCCATAATCCCAAGTGTATGAGCCTGATGCAGCCACTATTGTAGTGTTTGTTGCGTCGGTGAAGTTAAAGTATAATGTGAGAAGTTCACCACGAGGAACAGTCCAAGTAATTCCTGTCAGATTTGACACAATATCTTCTGGGGCATAATAGGTTTGAATTAATACTAGGTCAAGGGTTGTTGGTTGCGGACGAATGAAAACTTCAACAGAGGCTATGGCAAAATCATATCCTTCGAAATCAACAGTGAGAGTGACTTGCCAGTTACCAGTGGGATAAATTGTGGAGGGTAATGATGTGGTGTACCATCCAGGTGTTCCCATTGGCTGCAATAACCCTGCTGAAGTGCCCCAGAAATATGTAACATTTGCACCATCAATGTGGAGATTATGATGTGTATCATTGAAGTATACTTGTAGCGTGAAATTTGCTCCATAATATACTTCCTGGACAGTAGGAAAGGCTTGGAGTTCTGTGGGAATTAAAATTAGTGTAACGCTGATGGTCGTTATGCGTTCGATGACATTCTGCCCTCCCGCGGTGACATAGATGATATATTGCCCTTTTGTTAAGCCGGCGCTATTTAGCGTAGCATTATAGATGTTGCTGCCGACAAAGACGAGGTCCCCCGTCCTGCTAGTTGCCCAAAGATATGTGACATTGGCGTCTGCAATGCCTGTGCCATAGATTGTTGTGAAGTTAACCGATATTTCAAAGTTTTCGCCCACAACGATTTGAATATTTGAGGTTATTGGACTAAGAATTGTATCAGTGGGCAGTATATTGAGCATGATAAAGCCTGTGCCAATTTGGTAGCCAGTCTTGTTTGCTTGAATTGTTACCACATAGGCACCTGTGTCCGCAGCGGCCCCGAATGAGACGTTGTATACTCCAGCTCCGATAAATGCCATAGTTCCATCTCCGCCTAGCCAGTGGTATGAAGTTGTTGAGTCGTTGATTAAACGTCCATAAAGATCCGTGACTCGCGCAGTGATTACTACTAATTCAGTCGAGTTATATTCCGTTGTAACTGGAGAAGAGGAAATGACTTCGACAAATAAAGGAATGGGAATCAACGTTAGAGAGACTATTACCGTTCGTTGTGCAAAGTGGTCTCGCCAGATCGTAATGTTAATCGCGTGTGTTCCAACAGCTCGACAAGAGGTGTTAAGAATTAAAGCGTAGGTTCCATTTCCATAGTAGATAATAGTGTAATAGCTTACATTCCAATCGGTGGCAACATCTGCAAAGGGTACCTGCCCTCCATGATCCACATCATAGTAGTCGAGGCGAATTGTGATATTGAAGCTTAAGGGATGATTGGGAACATAATCTGGATCCGCTTCAAGCGTTGTCTGGATTTTTCGTATAACGAAGTTTTCAATTATCGTAAATTCCTGATAGTGACTCTTTTGGGCACTTATTGTGACTGTATAACTTCCTTCTGAGCGGCTTATTGTCTGGATTGTAAGTACGTAGGCTTGTAATGTAGAATTGTAGAAATAGCTCCAATAGAAGTCGTTCCAATCGCAGTCAATAACCGCTCCAGAAATTGGGGACCCACCATCATCGAGGTTAGAATAAGTGAAGACAATAATTAGGTTATCACCCCAGGGAACAGTCGTCCCCGGATCAAGCGATTGCCGCTGAAGCACAGTGAGATTATCTCGAACTTGGAAGGACACAAACACTTCCGAATCATCATAATGGGTTTTCGCTAATGTAACAATGAGCGTAAACGGTTGCATTCCCGTTCCTATTCGTGTGGTATTAAGAATCAGAGTATAGGATCCATCGGGATTAAATACCAGCCAGTAATCGACACCCAAAATATCATTTGACGAGTTGAAGAAACCATTAGTTGAAACAAACGATAAGTCGGCACCATAAATCGGAATGGTACTGTGATCGGTGTCATTGTAGGATAAGGTGATGGTTACATTTTGGCCCCAAGGGATAGAGACTGTGTCAGCCAGACCAAATCCTGTAGTTTGTATTGGACGTAACGTGATTTCGAAATATTTGGATTGACTAGTGTAATTTGTGCGACTGAACAAGATTGTTACATAGTAGGTGGTTTCAGTAATATTTCCCCAGAATGTAATGGTATATGTTCCATCTAAATTATTATAGATGGAATAGTTACCGTTAGGATAACCTCCAATAGATTGAGTCGCATCTGTTATGGGGATAGGGCTTCCTGAAACAATATCATTAAACGTAAGAGTTACTGTGAAATCATCATCATAAGGCAGATCAACTAGTGATCCCGGATAGTCCTTTGTGAGCTCTGTGTTTCGCGCTTCTACAATCAGTCGTATCTGGATTGATTGGGACGCGCAGTTGGGGGAGCTTGCATTCAATAACAGATCAGTGATTCCGAGTCCGATATCAGTGGTATCCAGAGTATAGGTATAACATCCATTTGAGAGCTCATTTAAGGCGGTTTTCGATGTTCCGATGACGAGATGTGCTGTTGCGCCCGTAATTCCTGTGTCGTTTTCTGCGAAGTGATAAAATACTGTGATATTGAAATCTTCGTTCCAATAAAGGCGTGCTTCGTAAGCATCGGTATTATTGTTATACTGGGTCCATCCATCACCTGCTGGTGGAGATGAAATTGCTGTTCGAACCGCATCCAAGTCTGTAGCGGTTTGAACAATCCGGATGATGATGGTGAAGTTTTGTTGCTGATAGTCCCAAGCGGCGTTCTCAATTCGCATGGTGACTTCATATTTTACCTGTGTTACCCCAGAATATTGAGAATCAACCTTTTCGAATATGATTGGGCTAGAAGCATTAGGAGTAAAACGCCCCTCAGTAATATAAGTCCAGTCGGATCCGGACCAATGATAGCGAGTAAAGTTTACTCGCACATTTTCATTCCATACGCCTGTATCATTACGAACATAGGCTTGTTCGTATAAATCGTAGAATTTGACTTGGCTGATATAGCCTTCATCACTGGTGGTTTCTGCCGTATATTCATCGGGACCTGTTTGTTGGGAGGGGTGAATCATCGTGTAGCTTAGATCATTGACTAGATTGATGGTATAAGTGAGCTGCGTTCCCGTCACGTTTACATAGCCATAGTAGAATAATTCGACATAGAATTCTGCAGCCCGATCAGGACTCATCAAATTTGTGCCAAAGTCTAACTCGTATGCCCCTTGTCCGTTTGCAGTCATATTCACGTATCGGGTTTGCAGATTACGATCAATATATCGAATTCGAGCGGACGCGTCAGAAATGTAAGCTCCAGTATCATTATTTGCCCAGGTTACATTTACAAAAACATTGTCCCCCCAGAGAACACGGGCACCTGGATCCGGATCGATTTTTTCGGTAGCCGTTTCAATGGCAATAGTGAAGTATTGGGCACGCATACCACATTGTGTATCGTTATCAAAGGATACAGAAATTTGCCAATTGCTGCCCGCATTATCTGCATCAATTTGGTTGATTTGCCAAGCTGAGCTAACAATTGTATTTTCAAGAGAATCAATAGTTGGTGAGGAATCACTATTCCAAAGCGTTCCGTTGGGATAAAATATCGATACATCCGCGGTATTATCTGAGGGACCAATGGGTCGTAATGTGGCAAGAACTCTGAGCCAGTCATCCTTTACATAATATTCACTTGAGGATACGTTAGTCCAAGGACCAGATCCGGTGCTGCTCTTTTGCGGATATATTTCTAAGACGTAATTTAGACTAGAAGCAACAATACGGAATTTGTCACCTACAGAGGCTAGGTCTTCGTCTAACTTGAAGAAGTGGCTGGTTGCGTTATAGGAATATTGAGTTGTAGGAATAACATCATCAGTACTATTTCTAACTTCAACGAGATTCCATGTTGATCGTAAGTACAAGCCATAGCTATACCCGGCATATCCATCGGGAGGACGCCCGACAGGAATGGTGTAGTTTATATTCCAAGAAGGAGTTTCATCGGCAACCGTTGAGAAATCGGTTAAAGCGGCATTGGGATTTTCACTTTTAATGTACATAGAGTATTCAAAGTCAAAACTAATATCCGCATAGGAAGAAGAAGTGAATTCAAACGATTCATCTGAATCCCAGCAAGTTGCTAATGAAGCTTGTTCCTTTAAGCTTGGGTCAGCATAAACATTGACTTCGCCTGCATTTCCAATAGTATCGGAGACAGCCGTTCCGTTGAGTGATAGCCCTACTTCACTGGGCTTACTATCAGTGCCAATGATGTATTGAAAATTATCAAAGTAAATATGTCCTTTCGTATTAGCATTGCCTCCCCCCTGTTTTTGGATGGTGATGCGAATCATGACAGTTCCATTGACAGCTGCTGTTGGAAAACTGAGGGAATCCCATGATGTTGGACTATAAAGATCAGTAGTATTTGTCCAGCTTCCAACTTCTGATGCTTGATATCTGACCGAGACTTTGACATGGAGCCATCCCGCCTTGGAGATATCTTCTGAAAAACGAATATCAAAATATAATCTGAGACTATCTGGGGTGATTGATGAAGTGTAAGAAAAGTCGTTATCTATCCACGCGTAGGCAGTGTTGGGAACAGTGCCATATTTGAGTTCGGCGTCAAGACAATAACCAGGATTGCCACCGGTCATATTATCGATGGATTTGACTAATCCGCCTGTGGAGTCTGTTAAGGTCCAATTATTATCCGGTTCATCATATTGGTCAAAATCGCCATTAGGAACAGGATCTTCGGTTCGGCGAAGGTTAGAAACTAAGCTCTGTAGGTGATAGCCGCGATAGATGGTAGGGGTTTGGGGAAACCAGGTGCTTAGGTACGAGAAGGTGGTTCCATTTATTCCATTAGAAAAAAGGGCACTATCGTTTCGAGCAAATTCTGTAACATCGAGGGAATCACCTAAGCCTTCATATGGAGAATTAGGAGGTGCCGCAGCCATCACCACATTATCAAGATTCATCTCAAGAGGAGATGAGAAAATAATGACCGCCATGAAAAGAATCAACGTTAAGGAACCGATTTTTTTATCCATTTAAACACACCACGGACTCAAATTGGCTTAATGAAGGTTGATTGCCCCGCTGTAGTAAAACAGTCAAATAAGGTTTTATCAGTTTTTCCTGAAATGTTCGTTTAACAAAATAGAGTTGCGAAATAAAAGAAAGGAGACGGGAGCACCCCTTGTGCCCCCAAGTAATTTTTTTAGTCATGCTTTCGTTCGGTTTCCTCAAGCGCGCGAATGACTTCTTCTTGTTCTTCTTTAGAGAGCCCACGAAGTTGTTCGACAACCGCGTCTTTTTCTTGGGGTCCGAGGGCTTCAAGCGATTGGAGCCTGGCATGGATACCAGGATCGACCCCTTCAGGAACAGGTTCGGGTTCGGCGGGGAGACGTCCGAAGCGGGTGCCGTCGGCCATTTGGGATTTGAGGTCTTCGAGGAACCAGATTCGATCCTTGGCGGGGATGCGCTTCATCTCTTCGAAGAGTTCGAGTTTTTGGTCGTGGCCCAGACCTTCGAGTTTTTCGAGTTCGTTCCAGATGATTTCGTCTTCGGCTTCCCGTTCTTCAACGGTGATAGCCACAGGGAGAACGGTAGCGCCAATGGGGATGCCGATAGCTCCATACGCGGGTTCGATAATAGTTTCCATGGATTCCGGTCGAGAGGCAATGCGATTGACATCGCGGTTGGACAGATGTGGTGTCTTGCCTTTGCCGAGGGTGTCAGACATTTTGCGCATCTTTCGGACCAGCCAAGGAATAGCGAAGACTCGGGTATAGGCGAGCCAGGCAATGAGGATAATGATGCCGATTATGGCAGCGATTAAGCCATAGCGGAGAGTGGCCTGGACGATAGGGTGAAGGGCGACAGAAACATTAGTTTGGTGGGTAGCAATAGAATAGATTAAACCGGTTTCCGCTCGAAATTCCATAATATAGGTTAATTCCGCAGGAAAGACAACAGAGGGTAAGGTATAGGTGCCATCACCATTATCAGTGAGTATTAGTCCTTCATCGTCCGTTATACCAGGGATAAATACAGTTACTGTGGAACCAGGAATTGAGACATTATGATCTAGGTCCCATAAGGTGAGCGTTAGGGTCATCACCGTTCCAGTATACCAGTTAGTATTGATAGGAAGTCCTCGAATTTCGGTTCGCACTAAGGTAACAGTAACTGGGAGTTGGAGGATTTGTGCTGTTTCATAGTTTTGTCTGGTAAGCGTGATGTCGAGATAATAGTTAGCTGGCGATATTTCCGTCATATTCAGCAACGCTACATAGAGGCCGTCTTCGAAGGTTAGTGTGCCACTTCCATAAAACCAGGTAAAGGCGCCGATTGCATCTGCGATGGTATTATTTGCGTAATCGGTGAAATTGAAATGAAGATACAAGACGTCGCTGCGTGGCACGGTCCAAGGCTGGGAAATGTTCAACCAGGTTTCCATACCTGTTGAGGGGTTAATCATCAATGCGCTTATTAGTTCGAGTTGTGTGGGTCGTTGTTCAATGTAAATGGTGGCAGAGTTTACCACGAATTGAAAACTGGGTTCATTGGCTGCAAAGGTTGCGGTGTAAACTGAACCTGCAGAAAAGGCAGTGCTTGGTAAGGTGATTGTGTACCATCCTGCAGTTCCATTGGCTAGTAGATTTCCTGAATACGGGCCCCAGAAGTATTCGACGGTTGCTCCGGTGATTGGAGTATCGTTAAACAAGTTGCGGAAATAGATATTGATGGTGAAGTTAAGACCCCAATACACTACGTATGTGGTGGTTTCTGGTTCAAGAGCTGCAGGGATTAGGGTTAGAATCAAACTAATGGCTCGAGATTGGGAGTCAACGTTTGGCGAAGATGCAGTTATGTAAAGGGTATACGATCCTGCAATTAGACCCATTGTATCGATTGTACCGTTATAGATGCCTGGAGCCACTTCAACGTAGGTGCCGTAGAGTGAACCTACATAATAGGTGACGTTGGCAAGTTGTACGGGGTCACCAAAAATGGTGGTATAGTTGACCGGAATTGCAAAAGATTCGCCCACAATATAGGAGAGGCTATATTGTCCACTTGGGACTGTGTCGAGGATACTGCCGATTTGTTTGATATGGATCAGGATTCGATGGACTGATGGGATGACATTAGGTCCCTCGACGTAAGCTGTGAGATAATGTATTCCGATGTTTCCTTTAGAGGAATTGAATACAAGCCCATAGAGTCCATTAATGCCTGAGGCGTTAAAGTCAGTTCCTCCGGTCCATGAAAACGTGACATTCGCGTCATTGAAATTTTCATAGAGGAAGTTTTGGACATGAATTTCGACCCAGAAATCTTCTCCATAGGTGACGTTAACTGGTTCGCTTACCGTCGTTGTGATAATAAGAGTCATTGGTGTGACAAAGATGGGTATGCGGATTTGTTGACGTTGATAACGCTCCCGGTAGAGGGTTACATTCATCATGTAATTTCCTATGGAGCCTGGACCAGTACTGTTCAGCTCGATGTAGTACCAGCCATCAGTTCCTTCACTTATCGTATAGAATCCTGTGGTCCAGTTGCAGACCACTGTGGCCCCGATTACGCCGCCTCCAATTTTCTGCGTGTAGTGAATGGCGACGGTGGTATTTCCTCGCCAGGGCACTTCAACCCCGCCTACTTGGGGTGACTCAACATCGGTTTCGGAAACGATGTCGATGAGAATGAAACAGTGTGCATCGTCATAGAATCCTTTGCTCGCATTGACACGGATCCAAAACTGTCCGACAGTTCCAGGATCTTGGGCGTTGATTTCTGCTTCGTAGTAGCCAGTTCCTGAGACGTAGTGAAAATTGATGGTTCCTGTGGTCCAGTTGCCTTCAACGGTGGCAGGAGGCTCGAGCCAGGAATTGCTATCAGAGTCCTCATATCGGACTTTGGGGAATAGGGGTTGATTTTCTAAGAAGGCTTCAATGAGTGGTTCGCGGGGGGTGAGAGAAGTCGAATGCTCCATAGTATAAGAGAGGAGGAATTCCCCGGCTTCCGTTGAATTATCCCAAATGACTGAAATCTGATAGGTGCCACCGGTAGTATTCCAGCCATCATTGAAAAAGCTTGTAGAGTAGACCCAGCCTGTGGCTATCGGATTGACTAATTCAGTGAAGTAGATGCCTCCACCTGGGTGATAGATTGTAATATTGGCTTGGGTTGATGTTATTCCCTGAGGTGGATTATTTAAGCTATCTAAGATTCGGGCAAGAACCCGTGTTGTATTCCCTGCGCGTATCGCGGAGGTTGGAGTCCACCCTCCATCAAAGATTTGTAACTGTGCTGAATCGACGTAGTTATGCGATTCGGCTTCAATATACCAATACCCATCAGGACTATTCGTGATATTAGTTGCGGGAATGCTGAGATAGCCATCACCCAATCCTCCTCCGTCGCATAAGTGGACTGTGTTTATTGTTGGGAGTTGAGGTTCGGATACATATGTGACATTCCAATCGGTTGGAATTGTGAAGTTAAAGTGATCATTCCAGTAGAGAGTCGGCATGGCGAGTTGATAATACATCTTCCAGACAGTGTTTTGCCCGCCTGATGCGATAAATTGGGTACCGGAAGTGAAGGGATCTTGCGCATAAAGTGTTGTGCTAAATTTTTGTGAATAGAGATTGGTGTCAACCGTTAGGGTTACATCAATGTCCATGTCTGGATTTGGTGGAAAGGGCGTCGGGGTCCAATTTAGCTGCGCGATCACAGGTGAGGTTGTCCAAGGGTTGGATAGTTGATCCTCGGTTACATGTCCTACACCAAAGGTGTCGTCGACAACATTTAATCCATTCATTTGAAGATTAATGTCAGAAGGACGAACAAGGACTTTGATGTAAACAATTACATTATCAAAACGTGCACGCGGTTGAGGATCCGGCGAAAAGCGAGTACTGCTATCGCCTGTATAGCGAAGACCGACTTGAACATTAAGACCATCGCTGAGATTGATAATACCAGGAGAGAAGGGGTGAAGGCCAGTATTGGTCCATGTAGCCTCAGCAACCTGAACATTATCAAATCCGATGGAGTAAACATAACTGCCATCTACCCTTGCATACACTTGGAATGGCAGACCAAGCCCCCATACCGAATCTGTTTGTACCCAATAATCAAAGCTTATTGATGCAGAAAGGACCTGCCCTCTTGGTGGAATGGCGATTGTTTGATTCCAGCGAGCATAGTCTTGTGGATCATAAGAATACCAACCGCCCCCCCGATCATTACCATCAATAAAGCATTCGACAGCAGGATTTCCTGTTCCGTGACCAGTAGCGCGATAATAATTTGTAATAGTATTGGTCCAGGAGCCGGCATCATATGTGAGATTCGTCCAATATTGGGCTGTATTGTCAAAGGTTGGATTTAGAATCCAGCTACGATTTTCTGCAATTTGGTAAACGTAGGTGTAAAGCGTGTATCCTTCCCATCCGGGAGGAAGAACAGCCTGGACGGTATCGTTGTAGCGAATACTCGATGAACTATCATAAATGAGATGAAGATTCTGCCCCGCATCTGTCCGGTTAGCATATTCGGCTACATTTCGAGTAGTGCCAATACCAGAATAATCAGGATTTGGAGTATCTGGTTCTCCATTTGGGAGCCAGGGTGAAGCAGCAGAAGAAGCAGCGTTCCCATTTGGAGAGAGAGAGGGATCTAATCCCTGTGTTGGTAGGGGTTGAAGAATAAGAGGAATTAGAAAGAGAAAAATCACGAAAATGGCAACTGGTCGAATTTTCATTGAATAACGCTCCATACAAGTTCAATGCATGCAAAGAAGACTACGCTGGTGTAGCCAGATAGTTAGACACATAATAGGAATTTAAATAGATTTCCTGAAATCTACGGTTAAAGAAAGCATCTAAAGAAAAACAATCAAGGGCTTTTTCCCCAGTGTTTAATCGTGTTGCGTTAGTTAATCCATTCGGTTTCCTCGTGATAGGAATTAGTCCTTGTCTCCTTCCTTTACCGTATATTGATAATTATGAGGCTCTAAGACCTCTTCGCTTTTTTAGGGAGAAGATTTTTTATCTATTTAAAAAGGTCTTTTTTATTTGCTATGTGTAGTTTTTGTATCGAGAAGGACTTGGAGCTGTTCTTCAGGCACTTTGATCTAATAGTTTCTCGAGAGAACAAATTGCCGCGCGAGCAAAGCGGATGCCATCCATCATCTATCATTTCAAGTAGTTGAGATTAAGCGGATTTTATTCGGTTTGCCGCGTGGTCTCTTCAAGTGCTTTGATGACTTCCTCTTGTTCCTCCTTTGAGAGCCCGCGAAGTTGTTCCACAACCGCTTCTTTCTCTTCAGACCCTAAGGCCGCAAGTGATTGAAGTCGAGCATGGACTGTGGGATCGACACCTTCGGGGACCGGTGTAGGTTCAGCTGGAAGGCGCCCGAAGCGGGTGCCGTCGGCCATTTGGGATTTGAGATCTTCGAGGAACCAAATCCGGTCCTTGGCGGGGATCCGCTTCATCTCTTCGAAGAGTTCGAGTTTCTGGTCGTGGCCCAGACCTTCGAGTTTTTCGAGTTCGTTCCAGATGATTTCGTCTTCGGCTTCTCGTTCTTCGATGGTAATGGCGGCTGGTAGAACAGTGGCGCCAACAGCGATTCCGATGGCACTATAGGAAGGCTCGATAAGGGTTTCCATAGATTCGGGTCGAGTGGAGATGCGGTTTATATCTCGGTTGGAGAGGTGAGGGGTTTTTCCTTTACCGAGGGTGGTTGACATCTTGTGCATCTTCCGGACTAGCCAGGGTATAGCGAAGACCCGGGTATAAGCAAGCCAGGCGATGAGTATGATTATGCCGATTATCGCTGCTAGCAAACCGATTCGGAGTGCTTGTTGGACGATGGGATGCAAAGTGACTTGGATATTGATTTGGTGTGTGGCAACTGAATATTTTATTCCCGTTTCAGCGGTGAATTGGGCGACCATAGTCGTTTCGCGTGGGAACGCAATTCCTGATAAGGCGTAGGTGCCATTTCCAAGATTGAGGAGCTCAATACCTGATTCTGATGTGATATCTGGGATGTAGGCGGTAATAACAGCATCAGAGATTGTGATGTTATGATCCAAGTCCCATAACGTACAAACGAAGGAGTAGGCACTTCCCGTATTGACCTGAAGATTGGTTGGTAAACCCCGAAGTTCGGTGCGTACTAAGGTGACTGTAACGGGTAGTTGAGTAATTTGAGCGGTTTCGTAGTTTTGACGGGTAAGAGTGACGTCAATGAAGTATAGACCGGGTGATGTCTCGTTCATGTTAATCTGCGCGTAATACAAACCAGCATTGTATGTGAGGACTCCGCTTGCATAAAGCCAATTAAAGGAACCAGTGGCATCTGGGATTGGGTTTCCATTGCTATCAGTGAAATTGAAGTAAAGGAATAGTATGTCACTGCGGGGAACGGTCCAGCCTGTGAGATTCAACGTGGTATACATGTTAAGGGGTTCATAATACATTCCAGCCGCACTTAATTCTAATGTTGTCGTCTGCGGAATTATATTCACTGTTATAACACAGATGGCAAATTCATATGTAGGTACATCAGATGCACAGGTTACCTCATATATGGCTCCCGCGGCGAAAATGGTAGTAGGAAGGGTGATAGTATACCAGCCAGGGGTACCAGTTTCTTGCATTGAACCGATCATGGTTCCCCAGAAGAAGGTAATATTAGCACCAGTGATAGGGCTGTTGTGGAAGGTATCGTTGAAGTAGACATCAATGGTGAAGTTTGTGCCCCAATACTCATTGATGAGTGAATCTGTGGGTGATAAGTCGGTAGGAATGACCTCTAAGAATACATTCACTACATCGAATCGTTCAACGGCGTTAGGTGTACTGGCAGTAACATAAAGACTAAACTGACCTAATCCCAAGCCTAGACTGTCAATAGTCGCGTTGTAGATACCCTGTCCAATATGGATAAGTGAGCCATTGCCACCTGCCCAAGTATAGAGGAGGGTAGCGCTAATTATTGGGCTGCCATCAACAGTGCTGAAATTCGCTGAAACTTCAAAACTTGAGCCTACAATTGTAACAATAGTAGGAGTGAGTAGGGTTAAAATTGTGTCAGTAGGAAGAATGTATAGAGTAACCGAACCGATACCAGTCTGACAATTTGTTTTAACGGCTTCAATTGAAACTAACCATGTTCCTACGTCCTGATTCGCCGTAAATGAGGCATTATAGATGCCGTTACCCAGGAAGGTCATTGGTGCATCAGGAAATCCTCCCCAATGATAGGTGACTGTTGAATCGTTGATACGTCGTCCATAGATATCGAGGATTCGAACCGTGACAACGACATCTCCTGCAAACTCGGTTGTCCAAGGAGATGTGGAAAGTATGGAAACATAGAGTGGTAGTGGATTAATGGTAAATTGAACTATCGTTGATCGCGTTTCATAGAAGTTACTAGCGAATTCGAGAGTGAAGTTGGCTAATCCAACAACTTCGTTTTCGGTTGGTACTTGAATTTGATAGGTGCCGTTTGGAAAGACTTGTAGAACTGACCAACCGGTCCAGCTAATCCAGGTGGTTACTGTTGTATTAGTGGGATCTGAGAGCACTAAACTGTGATCGACATCCATGTAGGTGGCATAGAGGATGAGCGTGTCACCCCAATAGAGTTGCCCAAAGATCTCCCAAGTGAGGGTTGTGTGGATTGCACGTACATAACCACTCATTAGAACTGAATGAGATTGATAGTAGGGAGCAATGTTGGATGGCCAGGTGACATTTACTAGAAAAGTGAACTGGCCCAATTCAGGAAAGTTGTTTGTATCGATGAGTAACAAGTAGCCGTTAAAGCCATTGTTAATCATTTGCACATTATACACGAGGGTGATTGCGGGATGGCTTGTGCAGATGGCATTGATTTGAACGTAACCAGTGGTATTATCGATGGCAGTGTATGGGGCTTCGGTCATATTGTATTGAATAATAAAGATTAGGTCATCGCCAAAGGGTTGAGGTTCAGGGGGTGTATAAAGTACCGTAGTTTTTGTACCAACGACATAGACACGGACATTTGCAGAGGCATTCCCATAGAATGGTATGAACCCAGCGTCCCACGTGGCATTAATCACGAATTCGTGAAAGACGTTGACCGTTCCAAAAGCACTGGTATCAATCGAGACTCGGTAGGTATCATCAACTAAAGCTGTAACATAATAGAATATCGGATTGAGTGGGGTTCCATCCGTGGCATTATATACTAAAATTCCGACATGGGCTCCAAAGGTATCGTTTGCGATATTTCCATGTCCGGATAAATCATAGTAGACGAGGGTAACATTGAAAGTCGCACCATAATCAGTTGTGGGAATGTATGTAGGAGATAAACTAGACAGTCGTGAAGTTACAACCATATTTGCGATAAGGTAGCGCTCTTGATAGGTGGGGGGTGAAGTAGGCCAATCAACGGTAATGTTGAGTTGCCAAACGCCCAAGTCACTAACAGCTGATGTGTTGATGACTATCCAGTAGACTCCAGCAACCGGTTCTGAAATTGAGTAATGACTACTAGGAATGACCCACCCGACCCCGGAAACGTAGATGGGAGCTCCAGTGATAGGATTACCATCCTGTGAGCTGCTCGCATCTGACACAATGTAATGAACAACTATTGTGACATTGATACCCCATGGAGTAGGATCAAAAGCATCCGTTGATAGTGCGGTATACACTGTTCGTACGATAAAATTAACTGAGGAAAGGGTTGCAGGAGCGTAATGACCTGTGGTTACTTCTTCTAGTGCAATTGAAATTGTGTAGGTTTGGATTGATGTGAGTGCAGATGCAAAGATAGTGATGCGATAGGAACCTCCACCGAGTGGAGTATAGGTGTAATCACTTGGGTTGAGGGGCCATGGTCCTATGGCTTGAACGACGATGTAAATACTGGGATCATTAATGCCTTCACTATTGTGTGAGCTTTCATCATCAAAGACAAGATAATCGACAATGATGATTACATTATCGCCATAAGGCGTGGATTCGGGGGGTGTATAATCGAGACGGGTTCTAAGTTGTCGAACAGTGAAGGTTATGGAACGGAATGCACTCGCATATAGGTCATCTGCAGGATTGGGTTGTAGTGGATAGCTCGCGGCTATACCTAAGACATATTTTGCAATGGTCCCGAGTTCAGATTTGTAGATGGTTATGAGGTATTGACCAGCAACGACTTCTGTGTAGGTGAAGTCGACCCCCAATACTAGAGGAGTACCGTTTAACGTGACGGTGAGTGAAGCACCACTTATTGGGTCACCATTATGTAATGTGCTTTGAGTGTCATCGATATGATAATAGATAGTGACGTTAGCATCTTCGTCCCAAGGAATAGGCTGAAGTGCATCATAATTAATTGAGCTTGAATATTGTCGAATGGACACAATTAGCGAAAGTGAACGGTTTGCATGGTACGGTTCACCAAACCAGCGTAGTCGAATTTCGAAATTATAGTTACCTACACCTGGAAGGTAAGCCGTGTTTACAAGGATGTTATAGGTTCCGCCTCCGAGGTCTTGAATCCAGAAGTAGTCCATTCCCGAAGGCCATTTGATGGTTCCATTCCATACTTCGAAGTGGAGTTGTCCCGTTATATTGAGAATGGGGGCACCTCCCGCGTCGAGGTCCAAACATAGAACTTCAATTGTCGAGTTTTCCTCGAATGGAACAGCATTAGGTGGGGTATAAGTGAATTGGGTATTTCGTGCCTGGACGGTGACCATGAGATAGAATTGTTGGCGTTGGAACCGTTCTTTGCTGATTGTGATATTTAATGCATAGGTTCCGAGAGGGAGTGCTGTACTATTGAGTTCAATAGAGTACCAGCCATTTCCGTCCTCCCAAATAGTGTAATAGCCGGCTGTCCAGTTGGCTAAGACATCGACATAGGGGATGCAGCCATTAATGCCAGCACCATCAGTTTTCCGCATGTAGTGAACTTGGATTGTTGCGTTTTCTAGCCAGGAAACGCTGACTGAGGGAGATTGCGGACTGTATACAGTCGTTTCAGATGAGATATCGACGACAATATAGGTGAATGCAGCATCATAATAGGATTTACTTGCGTCAACCCGAATTGTGTAACGCCCAACGTCAGGTACATCCAAAGCGTTAATTTCAGCTTCGTAATATCCGGTGCCTGAAATCCAATTGAAGGTTATTGTGCCAGTCGTCCAATTCCCTTCAACAGTAGCAGGTGGAGATAACCAAACGTCTTTGTCCGTATCATTATATCGAACCTTAGGATACAAAGGTTGATCTTCAAAGAAAGCGTAAATGGTAGATTCTCGGGCTACTAGAGTTGTGGCATGGGTTACACTGTACGTGCTTTCGAGTTCTCCAGCTTCGGTTGAATTATCCCAGAAGACAACGATTTTATAAAGCCCTCCAATTGTCGTTGCACCATCAATGGTGAACTGAGTGGAGGTAACCCAACCAGCCGCATCTGGAGCCACGAGTTCAGTGTACCAGATTGTTGATCCGTCAGGATTGTATATAGATACATTGGCTTGTGTGGTTGTAACACCACTTGGCGGATTATTCGAACCATCTAAAATTCTTGCTCGAACACGTGACGTATTTCCTGACCGAACCGCAGCAATATTTTGCCACGTCCCATCAAGAATTTGGAGAACAACCGAGTCAACATAGTTATGCGATTCAGCTAGAATCGTCCAGTACCCATCAGGACTGTTCGTAATGGTTGTTGCAGGAATACTGAGATAACCATCACCTGGATCACCACCTTGACATTGAGCTACCTTATTTACAGTGGGTAGCTGGGGTTCTGAAACAAAAGTGATGTCCCAATCAGTAGGTATTGTGAAATTGTAGACATCATTCCAATATTGGGTTGGGAGTGCAAGCAGATGGTACAAGGTCCATTCAGTGTTTGATCCACTTTCCGCATCAAATTGTATTCCTATTGCTGTCGGGCTCTGGGAATACAGAGTCTGAGCAGTTTTATTAGCATACAAATTCACATCACAAAGGGCAGTAACCATAATTTCTAAGTCAGGGTTTGGAGGTGTTGGAGTGGGCGTCCAATTTAATTGGGCAATAACTGGTGAGGTTGTCCAGACAGCTGTAGGCACCTGAGTTATAGAACCACTACCGCGTGATGCATCATTTTGAACAACTAATCCATTCATTTCAAGATTTATCTCAGAAGGATAAACGCGAGTATCAAGGTAAAGTTCGATGTTGTCAAAGTTCCCTTGCATCCAATTGTTTGAACTATACCCAACACTCATTGTTGAAATAATACCGACTTCAACTTCAATGGCATCCGATGGAATATTGAAAAGACCTGCATCAATTTCAATAAAGCCGGTATTATGCCAATTAGTATCACCAACTGCTTGAAAACCTGTGGCCCACACTTGCGTTCCATTAATGCGAATGTATACATTAAATAGCGCATTAGATCCCCAGGCACTGTTAACATAGTAATCCATCTTAATCGCAGCCCAGGCAATGTTGCTTCGGTTCACAGTGTAGGTTTGGGTCCACCAGGTTCGATCATTATTATCATAGCGATAGTAAGATCCGTCCCAGCGACCATCTTCTTGGACGCGGACAAAGCCATTTCCATCAGTTCCACCAGACTGCCAAGATTGACTGAAGGTGTTGGATCCACCGAGGTCAACATAACCGCTAGTCCAGCTATTCGAATTTCCATCGAAACTTGGGTTAATGACCCAGCAACGATTTTCATAAAGGTTGTAAATGGAATAATCAAGCTTGTAACCGGTCCAACCTGGAGGTAATACAACGCTAGCAGAGTCATTATAGGGAGTTTGGGTGGAGCTGTTATAATACATGAAAATTGGCTGATTTCCATCTGTACGATTTGCAGTTTCATGAACCAGACGCGCTGCACCGACACCGGAATAATCTGGACTGGGAAGTGGAGGACTTGAGGGGTAAATAGGAGAGGGGGTCGAGTCAATCGAATTCGAGAAAGGGGTCGTATCTTGGGAAAAAGCAGGCGTTGGTGTTCCCCAAATCGGATACATAACGAATGGGACGATTAATAAGAAAAATATCAAAAAATGAAAGGATAGTGACTTCATAGTGATGCCTCCACTATTTTGATGGTTTATGCTAGCGATATCCAAAGCTGGAGTAGCACTATATCTAGCTCACAGGGCGGGGATTTAAATGCATTTCCTGAAATGTGTAGTTGAAAGAAAGGATGAATAATTTATAACATTCTTCTCGAACATAATGTGAAACAGAAGAAAGGGAAATCAATAATTGGAGTTTGATGTTATAACCTGCCTCTTATGATGTGTCCTCCTCATTTTCGATGTCGTATTGTTCCTTGAGGGTTTTGAAGACTTCTTCGCGTTCTTTCGGTGGAAGACTTGTAATTTGTTTAAAGAGGGTTTTCTTCTCCCGTTCGCTGAGGGCGGGAAGTTCATCAAGACGGGCTTGGATTATCTGTTCTTCAGCGGTCTTGTCTAAGAGTCCTTCCGGTGGGGTGATTTGCGCGCGTTGGAAGCGAGTGCCATCTGCCATCTGGTGTTTCAAGTCTTCGAGGAACCAAATCCGGTCCTTGGCTGGGATGCGCTTCATCTCTTCGAAGAGTTCGAGTTTTTGATCACGTCCTAGACCTTCGAGTTGGTCGAGTTCGTGCCAGATGTCGACTTCTTCGGCTTCTCGTTCATCCACTGACAGGGGTATGGGTACGGCGCTAGTGGCAAAGGAGATTTTTGCTCCATCATAGGCGTCCTCCATCATGTCCGTCATTTGATCAGGGCGCGTGGCGATGCGGCGTTGGTCTCGACCAGAAAGCCTAGGCATTTTGCCCCTACCTAAGGTTGTGGACATCTTACGCATCTTCCGGACTAGCCAAGGTATAGCAAAGACCCGAGTATAGGCTAGCCAAGCAATGAGGAGGAGGATGCCAATTACGGCTGCGATTAGTCCGTATGTGAGGATTTGTCGAGTAAAGGGATGGGTCTGTACGCGCAGCTGGAGAGTGAATTCACCTGTTTCACAATTATCCGCTAGGGCAGTGATTGTGAGGTCAAAAATGCCTTCAAAGGTGGCGGGTACTCCGATTATTTCATATTCGCCGTTACCCAAATGAATCATCTGAGTAGGTGCTAGACCGAAAGTGGGGCCTTCTATGATGATAGTAGCGTCTGTAATGGCGAGATTATGCCAGGAATCAGTGAAGTTGACTCGAATACGGAGTATGTCCCCTACATAGACCTCATGGTAACTTGTATTGAGGACTGGATAGAGAAGATGGATTTCTGTGGGGATATTCCGAATTTCAATGGTGAAGGAGATAATCGCTACATCAAAGTTTTGTTTTGAAAAGCCCACGGCGGCAGAGTAAGATCCAATTACGAGGGTGTTCGTATCAATGGTGACTTGGTATAGTCCATTGCCAATGTATTCAATATCTTGGAAGCCGATTTGGTAACTGATTATTCCTGTTGCATTGGAAATGGTTTGGTTCCAAAATCCTGTATAGTTGAAGGTGAATATGAGGAAATCGCCTCTGGGAGCCCAAATTTCATCAGGGTCAAGTTCATGGATTACGGTTCCGAGTTGGTCGCTGGTTTGGGCAGTAATAAGCGTGGCAGTGGTTGGTTGTTCGGCTACAAGGAGGAGTATTTGGGAGGTAGCGTCTTCATAGGCGGCGATTTGCGCGCGAATTGTTATTGTGTACGTTCCCACAGATTGATTTACGACATGGATTGTGGCGGAATACCAGCCATCCGTACCGTTAGGAAGCATATCACCGGAGAACCCAATGCCAAAGTAGCGTGGAATTGCACCTGTAATAGGTTTGTTCTCCGCAGTGTCGTTCAAATAAACTGAGAAGGTGAAGGTATCATTCCAAAATACGCTATATGATCTGGACAAGGGCACAATGTCCACTTCTCGTCCACGGATGACGATGCTTACTGAGAGGAAGGCTTGCCAATAATCAACGGGAGCATTTGCGTCGAGGAAAAATCGAAGTTGATATGTTTCATTAACAAGGTAAAGTGATGCATCAAATGACATCGAAAAGTTGCCAACTTCACCAGATACTGGTGTAAGTGTTCCTGCATCCACGATATCGGCTGTCGAATTATACAAGGTCCAGTTGGCGATATATGGAACCGATGTGGCACCAACGTCGATACCTCCACCGGATGGCGTAGAATCTAAGTCCTTGTAAAATACAATGAAGGTTCGACTTACGTTGTAAGGCACTTCAACAAAGGGAACAGTGGTTGGTGCTTTTAGCTCTAATTCGGTTCGATGTTCACGTGCAACAATTCCAATCGCCACGTCTGTATCGCTACTACCACTTACGGATATAGGCGCGGTTTGGTTATGGATACGAAATCGATCAATATAACGAACACTCACGTCATATTGATCAGGGAAAATATAAGTCGAAGCTGTAGGAGTAGCATTAAGGGCAAATATCGGAGCTCCTGAGGAGGCATTATCTAAAAAGACCTCTGCAAATGTTGGAAGCTGACTATTATCATACCAATCTCTAACTTCGAT